>JAJRWR010000022.1 GCA_024276695.1 archaeon | reverse complement strand
TGAATATCTTTCTCATCAATTTCTAATCCTGCGGGACATCCATCTAAAATGGCACCAATGGATTTTCCATGACTTTCACCAAAACTTGTTAGAACAAGACGTTGACCAATAGAATTTCCCGGCAATATACTATCAAAGCAAATCGATGTTTATAATTCCTCATTCTGAAATTTATTAAAAATTATGTTGGGTAATCGATGATTTTTTGAATATACTTTACTCTTGTTTGAAAATTATAAAATAACCAAGCATTATATGAAATAATTATAATATATTCTTAAATATGATTATAACTCATATAATATATGCAAAATCATGTAAATTATAACGAATAATTTGCGCGGCTCTGCGAAAATACACATGTTATCTACGCAAAAGCGTTGTGGGTGAAGAGAATGCTTTTCACTCTATACAGGGTCGCGCCTTTTATTTCTCTAGGTGATTTTTTTGAAAAATAATTTTATTGGATTTCAATTTTTGCACCTATGCGATTCATCTCTTCTATGAAATTTGGATATGACACTTTAACTGATTCAGGATCTGTTACAGTACAATTACCTACATGCATACCTGCAATACAAAATGACATGAATAATCTGTGGTCTTCTTCAGAATTTAATTCCGCTCCGACTATTTTTTCTGATGATTCTAAAATTAATCCATCTTCTTTTTCTTTAATACTAATTCCAAGTTTTACAAGTTCACGTGTTATTATTGCAATTCTATCTGTTTCTTTTAATCTTGCATGTTTGACATTGAATATTTCAATTGGAGACAATGAATTTAATGCCAAGATTGAAAGTGGCGGTAGAAGATCCGGTGAATTGCTTAGATCAAATTTTCCACCTTTTAATTTTTCAGGTGATTTAACTTTTATTTCATCTTTATCTATAGTTACACTGACTCCTAACTGCTCTAAAATATCAATAAATACTTCATCTCCTTGTGGCAAGCTTCCTAGATTTCCTTTGATTGTAACATCTTCGCCATTGAGAACAGCAGCTGAAAGAAGAAGTGCAAGACTTGAAAAATCAATTGGAACTTCAAATATAGATTCTTTATAGATTTGTGGCGATATATTGTACCTTTTGTATGGAATAAGTGTTTGAACTGATACTCCGTATTTTCTCATTGTAGCAATAGTTGCATCTAGATATGGTTTTGATACCAAATTCCCTTCTATGATGAGATTGATTCCCTTTTCTGTTAATGGTGCAGAAATTAATAATGATGAAATAAATTGACTAGAAAAATTTCCTGGAATTCTTATCTCCCCCCCTACAATCTTTCCTTTAATTTTGATTGGGGGTTTTCCATCTGTTGACTCGCATTTTGCTCCAATACTTGATAATGCATCTAAGAGTGGCCGCATGGGTCTTTTTTGCAAGCTTGAATCTCCTGTTAGAGTAATTTCTTCAGAAAATAAACTGGCAATTCCTGCGGCAATCCTCATCGTGGTACCTGAGTTTTCTGTATTGATTTCAGGTACTTTTATGCCTATTTTTATTGGATTTTTGACAATTATTGATGAATCTTTGATTTCAATTTCAGCACCAAATTTTTTACATGTCTCAATTGTTGCCATTGTGTCTGCTGAAAGTAACACATTCTCAACTGTACTATTTTTTCCTGCAAGTGATGCGAGAAAAATTGCTCTATGTGTATAGCTCTTATTTGGAGGACAAACTATTTGACCTGAAATTCTTGATTTTTCAATTTTACACTTCATGAACTTCTGCCTTTTTATTATTAATTTTTGAAATGATTATGTTTCCTTCTAATGATGAAAATAATTTTTTGATTGCTGATTCATTTTCTTTCTTTGTAATTGCAGCTATTGATGGTCCATTTCCTGAAACAGATGCTCCCAGTGCTCCCTTTTCAATTAAATCTGTAATTATTTTAGAATCTGAATTCAAAATTGACGCAGTTACTAATCCATTAATGATCATTGCATCCCAATAGTTTGTTTTTCTAGCTAATTCCCACGCATTTGCAAAGACTGATGATAAAATTTTTAGTTTTTTCAAATTCCCTCTTTTTCTATTTTTTGGAATAAATATCACTGCAATTAAATTTGATGGACCTTTTTCAAACTGAATTCTTTTTTTCTTTGCATTATCTGTAACATTAAATCCTCCATAATAACAAGAACATGCATCATCATATGCTCCAGTAATACTAACTTTGGATTCTATTGATGCATCAATTCCTGCAAGTAAAATTTGTTGATCAGTAAATTTTGGTTTGAATATTTTTGCGCATGCCATAGAAATTGCTGAAGATATTGCACTAGAACTTTTTAAACCATAACCTGTTGGGATTTCTGAATCTAGAGTTACTGATATCTTATTTTGTTCTAAATCTTTTTTTGAAACTATTTTTTCAATGGTCTTGTTGATTAATCGTGAACTGAGGCTCTTATTTTCTGATTGAATTGTTATTCCTTTACCTGAACTTGTTTCTATTGTGGCCTCTACTTTTAATTCTATTCCCAATGTGGCCCCTTTTTGGTTTGCAATTGCATTAACCAATGATACTGCTCCATGGACTGTAGCCTTTGCTTTTGCCATCAAAATCCTCCTAACAATGCTTTTTTCATGGCATTATAAGGTGCTTCTATGCCGTGCCAAATCTCAAAAGCCCTTACTGCTTGACCCAGTAGCATTTCATAACCATAAATCACAATGGCCTTTTCTTTTTTTGCTTTTTTAATAAAATCTGTATTCATTGGCATGTATACAATATCGTAAACAATTGTTTTTTCATTTATTCCTTCTAAAGAAATTATACTTGGCTCATTTCTAAGACCTACTGATGTTGCATTTACAATAATGTCATATTTTTTTGCTGAATCTTTAATATCTTCAATTTTTACAGCGTTTGCATCCAATCCTATTTTCTTTGCAAATTCTGAAAGATTGTTTGCTTTTTCTAATGTTCTATTTGCAATGGTGATACTGCTTGCTTTTTCTTTTGCAAATCCTGCAACAATTGCTCTTGCGGCACCTCCTGCACCAATAAGAAGAACTTTAGCGTCTAAAATCTTCAATTCTTTTTTCTTAAATGGCTCTAAAAATCCATCCATGTCTGTATTGTATCCTTTTAGAACTCCGTCTATGTTTGATACTGTGTTGACTGCTCCAATCAAACTACATGATTCATCAATTTTATCCAGATATTTCATCATCTCTATTTTGTGTGGTATGGTAATGTTAAATCCATCAATTTTTATTTTCTTTAATCCTTCAATCCCTTCTGCTAGTTCCCCTTTGGGAATTCTATATGCAATATATGATGAATCTAAATCTAATTCTCGAAATGCTGCACTGTGAATATTTGGAGATAATGAATGATCTATAGGATCTCCAATCACTGCAAATGATTTACCCATCTTATTTTCTTGAGTATTGTGATTGATTTAAACTCTCAACTATAGAGTTGTTATTTTTTTAAATTTGTAATTTTTTTGACTTCATCTACACTGAACTGTCCTGGTGCAATTGCTTTTCCTAGTGATACGTATGTGTATGGACTGCCTAAATATAGGCACAAAATCCTTGAAATTCTACCATAATCACCCATTGCAAATGAAATTAGGTTGTTTTTTCCTTTTTTACTATACAACTCTAACATTCTAGTTGAATCATCTGTTGATTTTGCAGTACTGACAATTTTTACATTTGATGAAAATTTACTCATTTGACTAATTTTCCTTTTTAGTTCAGACGAATTAGGAGTTTTTTTAAAATCGTGCCATGAAACAAGTAATTTTGTATTCGTTGATTTTAGATATTTTGTTAAATCAGAATTTTTCTTCAATGTGTTAAATTCTATATCTAATAGGAATGGATTGTATTCTGCAATTAGTTTTAGAATTGCAATTCTTTCTTTCTCATTTCCAGAGAACTTACCTCCTTCTGTTTTTGGTCTTAATGTGCAAACGATTCTTCTGAGATCCTTTTTAATCATTTCCAATGTTTTTGGAATTTGCTCTTTTTTCAAAAAATCAAGTCTTACTTCAACAAAATCTGATTTTGAAAGTGCAATTTTTAATATTTTTCTAGTTTTATTTGGCGTCTTCTCTGCAATTGATACACAAGTTTTGTATTTCATTTTTCTAAAATGTATTCATCTGAAACTTCCATTCCAAAATGTCTGCCGGTTGCTGGTTTTGAATGAACCATTACTGTGTCTCCTTTCTTTAGATGTGTAACTGAAACTAGTTGTCCATTTGATTTTACAAAGCGAATTGTTTCTGCATCTTGTGCTATGATTCCTCCTGTTTCTCCGCCTACAGTAGCTTTGATCATTAGCATTGGTCTTCTTTCAATCTTTGATCTTCCGACAGTTGCTCTTCTTGCTTTTCCTTTAGAATTAAGAATTAGTACTTCTGAGCCTGTTTCCATTTCTGATAGGTAGTTTGTTGTTCCATCTGGGGATAATGTGTAACAATGAACTGCCCCCGCATTTACTCTAAATGGTCTTGGTGATGTGAATGATGAACCTACAGATTCATTATGTACTAGAAATAGAAAGTTTGATCTACTTCCAATCAACATCCCTTCTCCTTTGTGAAGCATAGAAGCTGTATCTACACATACTCGTTCCCCATCACCCACTTCTTTGATTTCTGTAATTTTGGCAGGTTTCATGTCAAAACTCTTTGTTCCCAAATATACTCTCACCTCTCTTACTTCGTTGATTGAAGATGTACTGAAAATCACTCCATCTACACCTACTTCTAAAATAGAAAACATTTTTCTGACTTCTTCAGGGGTTCTTGCAATTGCAAAGATTTTGGTATGAACTTTGTGTAGTTTAGCAATAATGTTTTCTAATGGGATTATTTTCCAATCTTTTACTTCAACTATAACAAAATCTAATCCTTTCTTGGCAATGTTGAGAACATTCTCAATATCTGGGTTTGATAGTATCTGAAATTTTCTACCAACTTTTTTGCCCTTTGGCTTTGCTCCATTTTTATCTAATACTACATAATTTGCAGCACTTGAAGGAAATACTGTTTGAAGTTTTGTTTTTTTCTTGCCTAATTTTTTAGGATCAAGGTATATCATCTTTATTCCTTCATTTTCTAGTTGAGGCAAAAATTTAGCCAATTGTGTCTGAGACACTTTGGGTGAAATTATTAATTCTCTTATTTTACTCAATTTTTTTCATTGCTTCCTTTGCAGTTCCTTTTCTGAAAATAATTTCAGATAGTGCTTCTACCATTTTTTCGGGAGATTTATGTGCAAAGATATTTCTGCCATATGTGACTCCTTTAGCTCCTGCAGTCATGGCGTCTTCAGTCATTTGTAGAATGTCTAAATCTGTTTTTGCTTTAGGTCCACCTGCAATAACAATTGGAACTGGTGTGGTCTTTACAATTTTTGAAAATGAATCAACATCTCCTGTATACAATGTTTTAACAATATCTGCACCACATTCTGCCCCAATTCTTGCAACATGTCCTACGGTTTCTGGGTCATGAGGATTTTTGATATTTTCTCCCCTTGGATACATCATTGCTAAAAGTGGCATTCCCCATTTGTGACATTGATCTGCCGTCATTCCAAGTTGCTCTAACATCTCTGGTTCTTCCTTGCCTCCAATATTGATGTGTAATGAAATTGCATCTGCTCCCATTGCAGTTGCTTCTTTTACAGTTCCAGTAAGCATTTTGCGATTGGGTGATAATGATAATGATGTACTGCTTGAAAAATGAACTAAAATTCCTACTTTGGTTGGTTTTGGTAATGCTTTGAGGATTCCTTTATTGATAATTACACTGGTAAGCCCGTGTCCTTCACATTTGTAAATTATATCTGCTGGATTTTCAAGGCCTTCAATAGGTCCGTTTGAAATTCCATGATCCATTGGAATGCATAACATTTTTCCTTTTCTGAGAATTCGACTAAGTCTAATTTGATTTCCTGATACCATGATTTGATCTCATTTTCGTACCCTACTTAAAAATAACGTGAATCTTTGAATTTGCCTTTTCCAAAAATTGCGCACAAATCGCTCATTTTGTTTAATTATTTTCTTGTTCATTATTTCTACCAAGGATTAAATAGAAATTCCAAAGGATTAAGATTACTTGAATCAGACTACTGAACAGATACAAAAAAGCGATATCAAAGATATTTTAGAAAATTCCCTTAACGGAAAAAGACCTGATCCTGAGGATTGCTTGAGATTATTAGAGTCTGACGACGTTCATTTGATGGGTCTAACTGCAGGTCATCTGACAAGAAAACAATTTGGCAAAAAAGCTTCTTTTGTAAATAATATTATTTTGAATTATACCAATGTCTGCATCACTGATTGTAAGTTTTGTGCATTTTATAGATCTCCTGGCACTGAAGATTCTTACACATTAACTCTTGATGAAATTGAATCTAGAGTGAAAACCTCTTGTGAGATGTTTAAGATCCGTCAAGTTTTGATTCAAGGTGGACATAATCCCAATTTGAAGATTGAATATTACGAAGATGCATTTAGAATGATTCGAGAAAAATTCCCAACTGTTGGAGTTCATGGATTATCTGCATCTGAAATTGATATGATTGCAAGAGTTGAAAAATCATCAACAAAAGAAATCTTATCTAGATTAAAAGATGCAGGTTTGCAATCCATGCCGGGAGCAGGAGCTGAAATTTTAACTGATTCTGTTAAAGAAATTATCAGTCCAAAGAAAATCTCTAGTGATGATTGGATTAGAATTATGGATGAGGCACATTCACTTGGAATCCCATCTTCTGCAACAATAATGTATGGTCATGTCGAAAATAATGATGATATTGTTGAGCACTTTTCTAAACTTGTAAAACTCCAAGAAAAAACTAAAGGGTTCATGGCGTTTATCCCATGGAATTTTGAACCAAACAATACTTTGATGCATGAAGAAGGAATTGTCGAATACGGTACTGGCGGAATCCAACTTTTGAAAATGATTGCAATATCTAGGCTTGTCTTTGATGGATTAATCCCCCACATTCAATCTTCATGGCTAACTAATGGAGTTGGTATGGCTCAACTAGCATTACAATACGGTGCTGATGACTTTGGTGGTACTCTAATCGGCGAAGAAGTTGTTTCATGTACTGGAGCACGTTCCACTGAACTTACTGATAAAATAATCATTGATGCAATTCATCAAATCGGATATAAAGTAGAAGAACGAGATAATTTTTACAATTCTATTTCTATATCATAGACCGTAACTGGACCATTTAGAATCAACTAAATTCTTTGTATCTTCATCAACTTTGACTTGTTGTTGTATTTCTCTCATGTATCCTTCTTCCCTTGTCTTTTGTGTTGCATCAATTCCCATTTTAGAACCCAAGTTAACAAGTGGTGATGCTGGATCTAAAGTATCTGTTGGTGTATTGTTGATGATTACTGTGTCTCTTGCTGCATCTGCTCTTGTAGCAATTGCCCATATCACATCGTTGATGTCATGAACGTTAATGTCCTCATCTACCACCACAAACATTTTGGTTAGTGATAACTGTCCCATTCCCCATAATCCCATCATGACTTTTTTTGCTTGTCCTGGGTATCTTTTTTTGATCGAAATTATTGCAAATCCTTGAAACCATCCTGCTGCTGGCATACTAAAGTCGATCACTTCTGGATGGAACATTTGAATTAATGGCAAAAATGAACGCTCAATTACTTTTCCAATGTATGCATCTTCAAGAATTGGTTTTCCTACAACTGTTGTGACGTAAATTGGATCTTTTCTTCTCATAATTCCTGTTAGTGTAAATGTTGGATATGGCTCAACTGGTGTATAGTAACCCGTATGATCTCCGAATGGTCCTTCATCTCTAATGTCTGCAGGATCTACATATCCTTCTAAAACAATTTCTGCATTTGCAGGAACATCCAAATCTATCGTTTTACATTTTACAGTTTTGATTCCTGATTTTCTTGTAATTCCTGCAAACAAGTATTTGTCCAATCCTTCAGGAACTGGTGCGATTGATGAAAATATTGTGGCTGGTTCTCCCCCGATAATTATTGCAGTTGGAATCTTTTCTCCTTTGTCTTTTGAAATGTCACTATGATGAGCACCTCTCTTGTGTTTCTGCCAGTGCATTAATGCATGAGTTTTATCTACTATTTGCATTCTGTAAACTCCTAGATTTCTAATTCCAGTTTCAGGATGTTTAGTGGCAACTAATCCTAGAGTGATAAATCGTCCTGCATCATCAGGCCATGATTTTAGAATTGGTATGTCATCAAATGATGCATCAGTTGATGTAATTTCTGTTACTGGTCCACTTGTTTCTGATTTGGGAAATGATGCTGTCATTTTTGTTAGCTCTGGAAGTTTTTTGATCTTATTTAGTAAACCTGATGGAACATCCATCTTTGTCATGTCTGCAATACGTTGACCAATTTCAGTAAAGTCTGTCATTTCTAATCCTATCTCTAATCTTTTCATGGATCCGAATGCATTTCCTAAAACTGGCATATCATATCCTTTGACATTTTCAAAAAGTATTGCCGGGCCATCAGAATACATCTCCCTTCTCATAATCTCAGCAATCTCTAAATCTGAATCAACTTCTGCCTCGACTCTTTTTAGTTCGCCATGTTTTTCTAATTCTACAATGAAATCCCTGATATCTTCTATTCCCACATTGATTCTCTAGCCAGATCCAGTATAAGCTTAACTCGATTCTACATTGGTGGAAGTTCAGTTTTTCTGTCATGTCCGCCAGAACCGAATTTACAGTAAAAACATAATTCTGACTCCATGTACTTTAGTTGTTCAACTTGAATTGCTCCAAGTTTTAATGCAATTTTTGTTAGGAGTTTGTACTTTAGTGGCATTGCAGGAATTACTTCATCCATGTATACTCTGTAGTGATCGGGACAAAATTTTAGGGTAACTTTGGATGGCTCTTTGCCTTTTTCATTAACTTGTTTTGTAAAGTTGATCTGTTCTCGAATATATTCATGCTTTGGACATGGACAGCCCTTGCCTCCTGGATGCTTGTAGGCTGGAATATTCTTCCAATCAAACTCGGGATATTCTTTTTCAAAATCATCCATGTCCTCAATTACGCAATTTGACATATAAAACTTGATCAAAATTAGCTTGCGTAATAACCCAAATGTACATAAACCCCGGTTGACCATCAAAAATATGGCAGCTGCTAAAAAACCAACTAAAGCAGATCTTGAAACCAAGATTGCAGAATTAGAAGCAAAGTTAAATCAACTTTCTACACAGCTAAAAGCCAAACCAAAACCTGCAGAAACAAAACCGGCTGAGGTTAAACCTGCTGAAACAAAACCAGCTCCAGCAAAACCAGCT
>JAJRWR010000021.1 GCA_024276695.1 archaeon | reverse complement strand
GATGATTTTTTTATAGTATCTCTAATTGCTTGAATTAATCCGTCACTCGGTTTTGTATGTCCGCCAACTCCGCCGACATCTGCTTTGATAACTGAAACTGTAATTTTCATAATTCCGATTCTTACATCTGTGATTTATGTGCTTTTAACAAAGTTTTATGATCTGTAATTAATTGAATATTTTTCAATTTTTCTTCAAAAATTCATAACAGTAATAAATGCCCTCAGTTAGGCATTTCATATGGCAGATAAACCCCACTTGAACCTGATTGTTACAGGACATATTGATAATGGAAAATCAACTACTATGGGTCATTTTTTGATGGATCTTGGAGTTGTAGATGAAAGAACTATTGCAGCTCACGGAGCAGAATCCGAAAAGACCGGAAAAGGTGATACTTTCAAGTATGCTTGGGTTATGGATAATATTAAAGACGAAAGAGAAAGAGGTATTACAATCGATCTAGCTTTCCAAAAATTTGAGTCACCAAAATACTTCTTTACCTTGATTGACGCTCCTGGTCACAGGGACTTTATCAAAAACATGATTACTGGCGCTTCTGAAGCAGATGCAGCCATTCTAGTACTTTCAGCAAAAGAAGGTGAAACTGATACTGCAATTGCAGCAGGTGGACAAGCAAGAGAACATGCATTCTTGTTAAAGACACTTGGTGTAAGTCAACTAATTATTGCAATCAACAAGATGGATGCAGTCGAATACAAAGAAGACGCATTCAACACAGCTAAAGAGAAAGGTGAAAAACTCGCCAAATCTGTAGGTTACAAACTAGAAAACGTCCCAGTCATTCCAGTTTCTGGATGGAAGGGCGATAACTTAGTCAAAAAATCTGAGAACATGGACTGGTACAAAGGCAAGACTTTACTTGAAGCATTTGATGACTTTACTGTAACTGAAAAACCAACAGGTAAACCACTACGTGTTCCAATTCAAGATGTTTACACTATCACAGGTGTAGGAACTGTGCCCGTCGGTAGAGTTGAAACAGGAATTATGAAGGCAGGAGACAAAATTGTTGTAATGCCTTCAGGTGCTCCTGGTGAAATCAAATCTATTGAAACACACCACACTGAAATGCCATCTGCAGAAGCAGGTGACAACATTGGTTTCAACCTTAGAGGTGTTGAAAAGAAAGATATCAAGAGAGGAGATGTTCTTGGTACTCCTGATGCCCCACCAAATGTTGCAAAAGAATTCAAAGCACAAATTATTGTTATTCACCATCCGACAGCAATTGCTCCTGGATACACTCCAGTAATGCACGCACACACTACACAAGTTGCAGCAACTGTTACTGAGTTCCTTCAAAAGATCAACCCCGCAACTGGTGCAGTTGAAGAAGAGAATCCTAAATTCCTTAAAGCAGGAGATTCTGCAATTGTCAAAATCAGACCGGTGAGACCAACATGTATCGAAACTTTCCAAGAATTCCCTGAAATGGGTAGATTCGCCCTTAGAGATATGGGTGCAACTATTGCAGCAGGTATTGTAAAGGAAATTACCGAAGAGTACAAACCATAGGCGGATTTTATGACACAAACCGCCCGTGTTAAACTCACTTCCACCAGCCTTCCAAAACTAGATGGCGTATGTGGAGAAATCATGGGCATCGGTAAAAAAACTGGCGTCAAAGTTAAAGGTCCAACCCCACTTCCTGTAAAAAGACTACATGTAGCTACTAGAAAATCACCTTGTGGTAGTGGAACTGAAACATATGAAAAATGGGAAATGAAAATGCATAGAAGAATAATCAATATCAATGCTGATGATAAGGCAATCAGACAACTAATGAGACTAAAAATCCCTGATGATGTGTACATTGAGTTATCTTTGACATAATTTGGTAGCCTTAAATTATAGAAATTTTGATGATAAATATGGTTGACGAAGAATTAGAAGTAGAAGAAACTCCTGTTGAGACTTTTGAAGTAAACTATTCTTGTTTGAGATGTGGAACTACTGTTTCAAATACTGAATTATCTGGATTACCTGAAATCAAATGTATTTGTGGATTTAGAGTATTTACCAAAGCAAGACCTCCTGTAGTTAAAACAGTAAAAGCAATTTAGTTATCTATCTTTTTTGTAACTATGTTCTCTTTGTAAATGAGTTCTCATGTCTTCCATGTTTGAAAAATATTTGTTACATTCTTTACAATCATATTGTAAATCTTTACCGTGGATGATTTGTTTATGATTCATCAACTCTTCTTCTTTTGAAAATTTCTTATCACACAGTTCACATTTAATTTTCTTAAAGAATCCCACTTTTATCCAAACTCTGCTTTCTTTTCATCCCAACATGTTCTACATAATTGACCTTCTATCTTCCAATTTCCTTTTGGGTTGTATCTGATTAATCCCATTTTACCTTGGCACAATGAACAGAAATTTTTCTTTTTACCGTGGTCTTCTTCTTTTTTATCAAAACAGCTTTTGCATAGCAGTCCTTCCATGTCCCACTGCCATCTGGGTTCCCATAAATCTGTAATTTTTTGTGTTTTATTGCATATTACACATGGCTGTCTGACTTTACCTTCGTAGTATTCTTTTGATTTATCAAAATGACAATCTCCACAAAGTGCACCTTTGATATTCCATTCCCTTTTTGGTTTATGTTTGTGAGTTAGCTCTTTGTTACAAACGCTACAAAATGATGGTTTTTTACTGAATAATCCCATTTCTTTGATCCTCATGATATGGTATATTCTATAAATGTAAACAAAATAAAAATAACAAAAAAGCGTTTATTGGCTTAGGATTTTCTCAAGAGCTTGACTTGCATTTAACATGCCGTTTCTCTTGGCAAATTCTTCAATCATTTTGTATTGTTTTTCAGTAAAACACACTGGCATTGAACGGTTTTCCATGATGTAGGTTTGCATTTTTTACTAATATCCTTTTCTCTTGGAAAGATATTTCAAACCACTCTCTTTACTTTGACCATGGTAAAGAAACGTCAGATCTTAGTAATTGGTCATAATACGAATGGATGTACTCCTGAACATGAAAAAGTCGCATATAGTGTTGGAATGGAAATCGCAAAATCTGATTCTGTTCTGATTACAGGCGGCTTGGGTGGAGTGATGACTGCAGCTGCTCATGGTGCAAAAAGTGCTGATGGATTGACTGTTGGAATAATTCCTCAAGCCGATGCTTCTGAGGCTAATGAATATTGTGACATTGTAATTCCTACTGGTATGGGTCTAACTCGTGATTTTTTGAATGCTCTAACAGCTGATGGTGTAATTATAGTTGGTGGCGCATCTGGAACCTTATCTGAAGTTTGCGCCGCATATATGAACAAAAAACCAATGGTAGCAATTAGAAATCTAAATGGTCCAGTAGCACAATATATTGATGGATATCTTGATCACAGAGAAAATGTCAAAATTGTAGGTGTAGATGATGCACAAGAAGCTGTAAAGAAGATTTTGGAATTGATCACTGCATAGAAACTAGAAGAGGATCTGGTCTGTAAAACTCACCGTGTTTGTCAGCTAATTTGTTTAATTCATCTACGATTTTCTTGATTCCTATTTCTTTTGCAGTTTCAAATAATGGCTTTTTGAGACCTAACCCTAACTGGGCTGCCTTTTCAATCTCTTCAATATCGCTTGCCCCATTTGAAACAAGCCATGCTGCATTGTTTAGAATATTTGCAACAAGTTGAATTGGATCACATTTTTGTGCAAGTTCCTCTGAAAGTGCAACACGTTCGTATTTATCATCTGAATATTTGTAATACCCCTCACCTGATTTCTGTCCAAGCTTTTTCTCATCAAACATTTTTTCAACAAGTGGATGTGGGTTGATTACTTTTTTGTCACGCAAATGCATTTCCACTGTTGCTTTGTGGATAACATCCATTCCTGTAAAGTCTGCTAACTCAAAAATGCCCATTGGAAAACCTAGTTTGAATTTCACTGCCGAATCAATTTCTTCTAATGTTGCACCAGTTCTATCTTTAACAAAACATGCTTCATGAACCATTGGTATGAATAATCTGTTGATGATGAATCCTGGAACATCTTTTCGACATAGCACTGCTTGTTTGTTTACTGATTTCACATATTCTTGAGTTAAATCTGTAATTTCTTGTGCAGTTTTTTCTCCTGGAATTATCTCTACTAGTTTCATTAATTGTGGGGGATTGAAAAAATGGATTCCAATAAATTTTTCAGGGCGTGATGTTGTATTTGCTATTTCAGTAATCGGAAGTGTACTTGTGTTTGATGCAAATACTACTTTTGGCCCTGCAACTTTATCTAATTCTGCATAAACTGATTTTTTTAAATCCATTATTTCTGGAACTACTTCGATAACTAATTCTGCATCTTTTACTGCGTCTACCAAATCAACTATTGGTGTAATTCTTGAAAAGATTGCATCCCTTTCTTCTTTTGAAATTTTTTCTTTGGACACTAATTTGTCTAAACTCCATTTGATTTTTCCCATTGCTTTATCTAGAAATTCTTGTTTGATATCTCGTAAAACTACATTATACCCTGCAGTGGCTGAAACCTGTGCAATTCCATGTCCCATGACTCCTGAACCTAAAACTGTGATATTTTTCACTGTCACACTTACCCAAAAATCTAGTATCCTTTATAATGTATTTCAAAATTTATGGATTAATGGGATTATTCAAACGTAAGAAAGATGATGAAAATAAAACCAAATGTGATGTCTGTGGAACAGAATTACATAATCCTGAACGATTGAAAAAACATATGAAAAAAGCTCATGGAAATATACCTGCTAAAAAATTGGATCCAAATGCAGGTGATGGCGGTACTTGGTAATTGGAACTCAGTTCCAGTCAAAAAACCAGTTTAGTTTTTGTAGGTGCTTTTCTTACTGCGGGAGTTGTTTTATCTACTATGGTATTTCCATTTTGGAATTTAATTCGTGAAGATATCTATGAAGAAGTAACAATATTGACTAATAATGATGGTACCTGTTATGTTGAGACTATTGATACTATTCCAAAAATCATTGAAGACTGCACATTAAAATCCGGTGATATCATTACTATCAAATTTGGAGAAGGGCTTGCATGGGCAACTATCATTGAACCATAATAGATGATTTAATATTTTAAAACATTTGATATTCTAGTATGAATTGTATATTTTGTAAAATAATTTCTGGTGAAATTAAATCTGAATTTCTAAAAGAAACTGAACATTCTGTATCTTTTCTTGATGCATTTCCTCTTGCATCTGGTCATACACTTGTTATTCCAAAAACTCATCATCAAAAAATTCAAGATATGAGTATTAAAGAAAATACGGACTTGTTTTCATTAGTTCATGAAATGATATCTAATGTGGATAAAATCTCGGGTTCAACTTTGGTGGCCATACACAACGGTAAAGAAGCAGGACAGGAAATTCCTCACGTTCATGTACATTTAGTTCCAAGAAGCAAAAATGATTCTGCCGGGGCAATTCATAGTTTGTTTAATTCCACTGTGACTCTTTCAGATTTTGAAATGGATGAACTTTACAATAAATTGAAAATCTAATGTGGAAATAGTTTTTCTTTAGTATTTTTATTTTCAACATTGATTGCTTTTGTTGGACATGTTTCTGCTGCATTCATTATTTTATTGATTCCTGCACCTTTTTGATTGATTACTGATGATTTTGGATTTGATTTAGCAGCTTTATTGATTTCAAAAACTTGTGGTGCAATAATTTCACAACTACAACATCCAATACACAAACTTTTGTCTACGTTAACAAATAAATCAGGTTGCTTTTTGGGCTCTTGTGCTTTTTCATATTCCCCATTTCTTCCATCTGAACGTATTCTGGCATTATAATCTTCCCAAAACTTTTTTTGATATTCTTTCCAAAAATCTGGGTCACCTTCTTCAAATTCACGTGTATATTTGCCCCAATCTTGTTCTGGAATGCTGCTATCATCTGTTGCTCTCCATTGTGGTTTCCGTTTAAAATTACTCTTTGGTTTTTGTGTTCTAGTTACATCTCGATATGGAGAAGAATATTGATTGTGATTTTTCTTTAGATGATTATACGCCTCTGTAATTTTCTTAAATTCCTCATCTTTTGTTTTATCTTTGTTTTTATCTGGATGTACTTCTAGTGCCTTCTTTCTATATGCTGTCTTTATTTCATCTTGAGATGAACTGGAATCCACATTCAGTACTCTGAGTGCTTGATACGTATTCACTAGCATTAGAGACTTGTCATATGATAAAAATAATTACACCTGATTTGGAGTATATTTGGTTATTCTAACAGAATTTCATCGTCTGCCTTCCATGCAGGTTCTACAATGCATAAAAATTTCAAATTTTCTTTTCCTGAATTTTCAATAAACTGTTTAGAATTTGGTGGAACATATACTGAATCATCTTTTTGTAGAAAATGTGACTCATTTCCAATCATTAAATTCCCTGATCCTTCTAAAATATAGTAAATTTCTGAAGACTTTATTTTGTGGAGTTTTGATTTTTTTCCGGGTTCTAATGTGAATTGTGCTAAACTATAGTTAATTCCATCTAGTGTGTTATGTGGGTGGAAATATTGCTTTATCTTTGTTCCCTCATTACCATCAATAGAATTTATTTCAGAACTTTTGCGTGTTGACATTTTATTTTATAATTTCTGAAACTTTGGTTTTAAAATCTGATTCATACCATTCTGTTTTGTATATTGCATTTTTTCTTGGTAAAATATTGATTGCAATGTGGGAAAACTCTGTTTTCTTGTCAATTGAGCCATGAGTGTGTAATGTTTTTGCTGGAATGTGCACAATATCCCCTTCATTACGGTTAATTTTTTGAATTCTCTTGATTTTAAAATCATTTTTACTTGTACCATATTTTCTAAAAATTTCTAAACTGCCTTTTCCTTTTACTCCAATTAACATCTGGTTGCCATTGTGTTGGTGTAGTTTAGTTCTAGAACCTTTCTCAAAATGAACATGGTAGATGTCTTGATCTTTTACTTTAATTTTCTCTGATAGTACTTTCATCCACGTTTTACCCGTAAACCAATTTGGATTTACATTTCTTTTATCATCTGTACCTGAAATATTTGATTTTTTCATGTTAAATTCTATCCAGGATTTTTTTCTTTTTGGCTTGAAACTCTTTTTCAGTAATTACTTCGGATTTTCTTAATTTGCCTAGTTTTTTTAATATCTCCAAATCATCATGAGCATTTGATGTGATATTTTTTGCAGTTGTTAATCCTTCAGTAATTCTCTCCATTCCTTTTTTCTGCAATGATTCTCTTTCCTTTTTTGCTTGACTGCGTAATTCTTTACTTGTTTTTGCAGCTTGTTTTGCAGTCATTGAGCCAAATTCTACAGCTTCCTCTAGTACCTCATCTGCCTTTTTGACTCCTTCTTGAATTGCCTTATCTGCTTTTTTCAAAAATTTATCAATATATCCGCCTTTCTTATCTCCCATGTATTAGAATAATTTTCAAATCTATTATTTCTTTCCTATCTGAATTGATTTAATAGATGGAATTGCATACTTTGAACAGTTTTGGTAAAAACCTCTCATGATGTAAAGACTGTAGTTTTGCGAAAAAACATTGATGAAACAGAAGCAATGGATATTGTAAACTCAAAAAAAACAAGTCCTTTCAAATCTCTGCTTTCACACCCAAAAAATGAAGATGTTCATGTCCATTCTTTGAAATTATACTATGAATGCATACTCATGGTCTCAGGAAAATATGTTGCAGATTATTTTAGAAAGGCAACTCATTCCATATCTGTTGATTCAAACGTGTCTGAGGTTTCTTTGGGAGGTGGGTTATTTCCAATACGCTTAAAGTCAAGTATTGTAAAGGCATTTGTTGGAAAAAGAGGAAAAAATAAGGTTGATTTCAAATTAGATGAACATGTATTTGTTGAAGAAGAAGATGAATTGACCTTTGATCATCATGGTAATGAGATAAAATTTCCATTTAAAATTAATTCAAAGACTGTGGAGAATTATCCTAAACAATTACTAGAAAAAAATGAATCAAATATAAAAAAACCTGAGATGACTTATGATGCTATAATTGACAAACTCAAAAAACAACTAAAAAAACCAATGGAGACCGATGTTAAAAATCTAAAAGAGGAATTTGTATTACGTGAAATTTCTGAAATTTACATTCCAATCTTTGAGGCAAGACTAATTGGCCCTAAAAAGAAAGTTGGAATAATTAGAATCGATTCAGTAAGAAAGAAAGTACTATAGTTTCACTATTTTTCTAAATTGATCATTAGAGTGTAATTTGGCAAATATTGGTTCTTCTTTTGCCCATGAACGAATTATTTTGGGGTTTACAGACACTGCCTGTTTTAATAATTCTAGTGATTCGGGATACATTTCTAATGCTGCCTTACTTCTAGCCTTTGCATAAATAACATTTACATTATTTTTGTATTTTTTTAAAATTTCGTTAAATATCTCCAATGCTTTTTCATGTTTTCCTAGTTCTGCTAACTGAACTCCTTTTTGAAAAAATGCATCTTGATTGTTTGGATATTTTTTGCAAACATTTGAAAAACAATTCAATGCCTCTTCATGTCTTTTCATTTTACCTAACACAATTCCTTTATAGATCATTGCATTTGGTTTTCTTGGATCAATTAATATTGCCTTCTCTAATGCTGTTAATGCTTCTTCATGCTCTTGCAGTTTGTCCAGTAAGACGCCTTTGTTGAAATAAGATGAAGCATTTTTTGGGTCTGATTCAATTGCCTTATCGTAGCATTCAGCAGCCGCTTGAATGTTTCCGTTTTCTGCCATTGCAATTCCTCTATTGTTCCATGTCTGAGAATCTTTTGGATTAATCTCTAACAAAATATCAAAACACGTTATTGCATCACTGTATTTTTTTATCTGGTTTAATGCTAGACCTTTGTTAAATAATGCTGAAGCATTTTTAGGGTCTTGTTTTAGTATTTTGTTGAATAGTGTTATTGCCCCTTTTGGCTGATTTTTTTCCATTAAAGACATTGCATTGTATAACAAATCCTCGATATTGTCTTTGGATCCAAACAGTCCCATAATTCCTCAAAAATGATATTGCTAATGAAAGTTTGGCTTATCTTAATGATTTAAATTTTTTTACTGCTTCTTTTGCCATATTTTCCTGCTCTTCTACGGTGGTGTCTGTAGGGTCATCCGTAGCATATGCCCCTTTCCTCTTTTCCATGATGTGCTAGCATATTAATTTCTAAAAAACTAATCTGTTAAGATATGCTTAATTTCCATTTTAAATTCATTTAATTATTGATTGATTCTAAAATCCAACACCTTTGTGAAAAAATTCATATTCATAGGTGGCCTAAAGATAGCCCAATCTGGGATGATCTTGTTCAAAAAGAATTAGATGATTCCATTAACAAAAATCCTAACAAAAAACAAGTGACAATAAATGAAAATACCATTCAAATTGAAAATTTTGAATTTACTACTCTTAAAAAAATTGGAATCACAGTACCCTTTTTCAAAAAAGAATGCACTTTGATATTTGAGGGTAGGTTTGGCTCTCTTTTTGCACATGTTCATGTTACTATACGATCTGAAAACTATGTGGATGTTTTTACAGAACTGACCTCATGGAAAAATAAGGTTTTTCCAAACGATTCTTGAAATCTAAAAATTCTCAGATGCTTTAACCATCTTTTTGATATCTGCTTTTGTATGGGCATCAGAAATTGCGCCCAATTTTCCTGGTAAAAAGAATATTCCATCTTGTGCAATCATCTTAAAATGATATTTTGCAAGCTTTTGAGAATCACATTTTGCAACATGTGCTGAATTTGTTATTTCAGTTACATCTTTTAGAAAATGGGTCATGAATAGTGAACCCTTACCCGTAATTGCTACTTTTCCATCAAATGCCTTGCCTATCTCCTTTCTAGCATATTCTCCAAGTGCATTAATTTTTGAGTAAATTGATTTTTTTGATTTTAAAATGTTGAGTGTTGCAAAGCCTGTGATCATTGATGCTGGATTTGCAGAAAATGTACCTCCTCCAACGTAAGAGCGCTCTGATTTCTTTTTACCAGTTGTATCTGCTTGTTCCATTATTTCCTTTTTACCACACATTACTCCGATAGGCATTCCTCCACCAACGATTTTTCCTAATGTGACAATATCTGGATTTAATTTCATTGTTGGATAAAGACATCCGTATCTAAATCTGAACCCTGTTACAATTTCATCCAAAATGGATAGTGAATTATTTTTGTGAACAAATTCCTGAATTCCTTTAAGATATTCTAGAGTAGCTGGAATGCATCCTCCCCCACCAAGTACTGGTTCAATAATTACTCCTGCTAAATCCTTTGAATGTTTTTTTAGAATTTTTAGTGACCCTTCTAAATCATTGTATGGAATTGAAACAATTTTATCTTTATTTATAATCCCGGAACTTTCTGATTCTGAAAATGGCCAGTTCACACTCTTTAGCAAATCTGATGTATATCCGTGCCATCCTCCATCAATTTTTGCAATAATTTTTTTCCCCGTCACTGAACGAGCTAATCTAACTGCATACATTGTAGCTTCAGTTCCTGATGTTACATAACGGATTTTTTCTGCAACCGGAACTGCTTTGGAAATTAACTCCGATAGTAACATTGTCTGCTCATTCACTGTTCCATACATCCAACTTTTTTCAATTTGTTTTTGTAATGACTCTTTGACATTTTTTTGCCCATGTCCTAAAATCAAACTCCAATGTCCCATCCAATAATCTGTATACTTGTTGTTGTCTACATCAACAAGGTTTGTTCCTTTTGATGATTTTACAACAAATGGATATGGTTCATAATATCGTATGTTATGAGAAACACCATTTATGTGAAGTCTCAAAGACTTTGCAAATATTTTTGCTGATGTCTTTGTTTTCTTTTTGTACTCTGATAGATAATTACTCAAAAGCAATTTTTAAAATAAGATCTGCCATTTTAACTATTGACAAACATATCTTCTACTCTGAGGGAAAATGACCCGCAAAAACATGTAATTTTTACAATTTTTAGGTCCGATCAGGCATAATTTCACGTATGGTTTATATGGATTCTGACTTTGTTGGCTTCTGCATACGTAACGCAATAGGCGGCGCTCGTGATGAAGTATGGCAAGATGCCACTTTGTGATTCATGGGCCTCCAGTTACGCATACAAGAATGAGGATTTGATTGCAAGATCAATATCTGAAATGTGAAGATTATGTGCATCCGTCAATTCCAAATTAAAGTACAAGAGTACTTCAATAATCAAAATACAAAATAATAATTCAGAATCCGGTTGATCCTGCCGGACCTGACTGCTATCGGATTGATACTAAGCCATGCGAGTCATTGTAGCAATACAAGGCAGACGGCTCAGTAACGCGTAGTCAACCTAACCTATGGACGGGAATAACCTCGGGAAACTGAGAATAATGCCCGATAGAACACTATGCCTGGAATGGTTTGTGTTCCAAATGATTTATCGCCGTAGGATGGGACTGCGGCCTATCAGTTTGTTGGTGAGGTAATGGCCCACCAAGACTATTACAGGTACGGGCTCTGAGAGGAGTAGCCCGGAGATGGGTACTGAGACACGGACCCAGGCCCTATGGGGCGCAGCAGGCGAGAAAACTTTGCAATGTGCGAAAGCACGACAAGGTTAATCCGAGTGATTTGTGCTAAACGAATCTTTTGTTAGTCCTAGAAGCACTAACGAATAAGGGGTGGGCAAGTTCTGGTGTCAGCCGCCGCGGTAAAACCAGCACCTCAAGTGGTCAGGATGATTATTGGGCCTAAAGCATCCGTAGCCGGCTCTGTAAGTTTTCGGTTAAATCTATACGCTCAACGTATAGGCTGCCGGGAATACTGCAGAACTAGGGAGTGGGAGAGGTAGACGGTACTCGGTAGGAAGGGGTAAAATCCTTTGATCTATTGATGACCACCTGTGGCGAAGGCGGTCTACCAGAACACGTCCGACGGTGAGGGACGAAAGCCAGGGGAGCGAACCGGATTAGATACCCGGGTAGTCCTGGCCGTAAACGATGCGTGCTAGGTGTTGGTATG
>JAJRWR010000020.1 GCA_024276695.1 archaeon | reverse complement strand
CCGTTTACAACTTTGAGCATCTTCTCAGAATGAAGATGCAACATAAAGTTGCTGCACACCTTTCGAAAGGTGAAGATGGCAACGCTAAACGACCTAGAGCCGTCAATTGCGTTTCCAACGCTGTAGCCAAGGTGCACATAGTCACCCTCACCTGTAATGTCTACGTCTTCTTTGAAGACATACAGTGCTGACATGCTTGCAAGATTCTTGCTTGCCATGACATGTTCATGGACTTCGTACTTGCAGAACCACTGGCGGTCATCAAAGACAAATGGTCTGGCATCAAGTCTTTGTG
Source organism: archaeon (assembly GCA_024276695.1). GTDB lineage: Archaea > Thermoproteota > Nitrososphaeria > Nitrososphaerales > Nitrosopumilaceae > Nitrosopumilus. The sequence continues at coordinate 77,705 of JAJRWR010000020.1, read as the reverse complement.
CCACATGATCTGCCTTTTCGATGACAAGCTCGTTTGGAAGTACCTGATATCTGCTTGAGAGAATTGCAATTGGTTCTCCTTTTCTCTCAATGAATTGGTACTTGTTCCAGTCTTTGCCGTTTGCTTCTATGTTGTATGTCTTGATTCCGTATTTTCTAAAACTATCCTTGGTTTTCAGGGACAGCTTGCTTCTCTTGTTTGGTGTAGATATGATTTTTGCATTATCCATTTGGATTTTGCCTCCTTGTATGACTGCATCCCACACCGTTCCGCTGGGTCGGTCCAGTTTACACTGAATAATGATGGTTTGGATGCAGCTGACCCAGTCACTGAAAAAAATTTACAAGTATTTTACAAAGTCTTTTTCTGAAATTCCAGCTTGAGCAAGAATACTGCGCAATGTCGGCATTGCAATTGGAGAATGTCTTGGGACAGATATTATTTTTCCATCTTTTTTTAAAATCAGATGACTTCCTCTTTGTCTTGTCACATCAAAGCCGAACTTTTTCAGAATTTTTATGACTTTGCGCCAATCATGATTGTAAAGACTCATCGTCTAGTCTCGAACTATCTCGATAGCAATTGTTCCTGATTTGGAGGATTCTTGAATCTCTTCTAAAATCAATTCAATGGCTTCTTTCATGTTGGCTTTTAGTTCATCTAAGGTCTTTCCTTCGCTGATTGCTCCTGGCAGCTCCAGACATTGTCCGGTAAACCCTTCAGGATGCTCTGTAATTTTGACGTTATAGACCTGAACTGTCTCCATATTCTATTTCTTCCTTCTTTGAATAATTAAGGCTTTGTTCGCAATTGTATGAGAAAATTCCATACAGATCCATCATTGCCGGAATTGTGTATTCATCTGGAACTATGCTTCCCTTGATCTTCAGGATTGCCTTTTCTACAAAATAGCTCTTCTGTCTTGTTGGTTCATCACATCCTTTGATGGCATATTTTCCTGCAATAGAATCAGTGATTCCAGTCGATATGATTTCTTTTCTTCTCTTCCTTGATTCTATTTTCCTTGCATCTTTTATGTCCTGTTTTGCAAACTGGATCTCTGCAAGCTCATCAGAGTCTTCGATCTGGTTTTTGTGAATGTAGAATCTCTTTCTTGTTTTGAGGTATTTTCCACATCTGCAACGTGTCAGTCCTTCATGATACTCTAGCCATTTCTTGCATCTCCTGCAGTAAAGTGCTCTTTTGGATTGAACACTCTCAATAGAGACCATCATTTGTGTCGTTTCAAGCTTTGAATTGTTTTTGAAGACTAGAAACATTCCTCTTTGTAGAGATGCTACAAGATTTCGTTGCTGGTCATAAAAGAGGACAAGACTGTCATGATTTTCAAACAGAATTGTTTTCTTTTGTCCTGCAAGTTCTAGTTGTTGTTCCAGATAGTTCTTGGCTGCAATTAGCCTTGTTTTGACGTGCTGTTCCTCTGAGATATTTTTTTGATTTTGTATTTGGTATGTCATACCATTTTCAACCTCCGTCTCTGAAAAGAGCTCAGAAATGCAGTTTGTGAATTGCTCAAGTGTTTTGTATAGTCGTCATCTAGTTCAATCTTGCAAAACATGCAAAACTGAAAACTAAAAATTCTAGATGTGAGATTTTGTTCTCAAAAAAATAATTCCATTTGTTTTTTGATGGAATTTTATCAAAGCCTTGTGAGCTAAGCGAAGTGAAAAGAATGGTTAGTCTTTTCAGAGGATTTTTGACGCTTCTTGTTTGGTCTTTGAATTTTACTACCAAGAATGCAAATATTTGCAACTTGAAGATTTAGCAAGTACTCTGGGGGAGATACTGTTTTTCCTATGCAAATAGGTAATTTTTTGTGTGTTTTTGGCGTTCCGAAGAAGCGTCACATACAAAGAAAACGATTTGGCTTAAGGAGATGCGGGATCATTTCAATTAGGCTTAAGGAGTTACGGGACCATGATTTTGGCTTAAGGAGATGCAAACTTGGAATAACTTTACCAGTTTTCAAATTTAGATAGTGACTTGAATCTTTTGGTCGTTGTTTTTTGCGACCGTAAAACTTTGTTGGCGGTGTTAGTCTTTTGTGCGACATTATCTTGTACGTCAATCAAGCCTAGAAGTTCTAGGGGATCAATTCCTGTAACATCTATGCTTTGCAGTAACAGCTCCAAATCAGGTCTTGCTCTTTTGAGTTTCTTTTTGATCCTGTATCTTAGATCCTTTGCAGTATTCTTTGAGAATCTGCTAGGATCTTCAACAAAGTCTCTTTCTGTTTTACTAAGCATAATCGCCTACAACATTATTCTATTTTTGCCAGCTTGTACAAACCAATTGCGTTGCTCATGATTGGAATCCTTGGAACTTGAATCTCCATCTTCAGCTTTCTTTGAAGAGATCTTTTCATTCCAGGTATCATGATTCCACCACCAGAAACTACAACATCATAATGGTTCTTCTCCTCTAGACTGGACATAATATTGAACAACTTGTTTGATAGAATGTCGGTTAGTTTTGCAACGTTTTTTCTAATCTCTGACTTTTGTTTGGTAAATGTACTTGCTTGCAAGTATGAAAACTCACCAAGACCTTGTGTGATAAAATCAGTTGCCTGCGGTAGGCTCACACCAATTATTGGATCTTGATTGTCAAAAACTACAATTTCAGTTGTTCCCTGCCCTATTGACATAATGATTGCATCTTTTTTGTTCATTTCAATCAATGTTCCTGCAACCTGTGGAACAATTCCGCACTTTTTTAGATGAATTCTCTTTTCTATTATTCTTCTCAGTCGCGTCTTGTCTTTGCGTGCATCATATGGAAGCCCCACAATAATGTTAATTTCTGAATCGTATTTCCCATCCAAGTTATTTTGTTGCAATACAATTCTGCAAACTCGACTAATTGCCTCAGATACCAAAGCCTCAAAACCTCGCTGGTCTATAGGACATCCTTCAGAAACAGGCCTGATTATTACGGCATCTGGATACTTGGAGAATTCTTTTGCCTTTGTGCCTACAGCCTCGATTCTGCCTTGAGATTCTTCCCATTTTCCCAGATCACGATAGGCAAAAAGAGACGGAAAGATAACATGACCATAGTCTGAGACGCACTTTACAAATCCTGTTCCCACATCAAGCCCTATCGATACCACACAAGAAAAGTCTCAAAATGATTTAAGCTAAATCAATCTTGCATCAAGCCAAACTCCCAGAAAAATTATCGCAAGGATCAAACTAAGTCCAATCAAAAAGAATAAAGTCAACGGCATTGCAAGTGATACATACACCTCATCTTTAGAAAATTCATCATCAGGATCGTAACGAAACCTGAACTTTCTTTTACCTGATACGATTCTTTCTGCAGGAAAAGAAAATTTTTCATTCCTTGATCTTTTGTGAACTAAAAAGAATGCTGCAAGCTTTCTATATGTTGGTTCACCAAATTCATCAAAGACTTTTTTGTTCAAACGATATGTTTTGAGATTAACTGATACATTGTAGATTATACCATAGATTATTGACATTGCCGTTGCAATTACAACCATACTCAGCGGAATAACAAATTCATTGTATGTTGGCAGTATAACTGATAATGAAATCAGTGCAAGAGCATCAGCACCAGCATACAGCCTGAAAAACCAAAACATTAATGCAAGAACGACACCAACAGTCATGCTTACAATATCTAGGATGTCAGGCAGCTCAGCTGCATAAAGAACTGCGCCTGCCCCACCAAAGGTAATCCACACAATATCATGAATCTTTCTTTCCTTGACATCTGAGAATGCAGCTACTGCAAACATGCAGATTGCAATAACAGCTCGAATTTCTTCTATCACATCATCAAAAAAACATTATCATAAAGCCAAGATAAAAAGAAGTTTGATTAACAACTTTACTACAAAAATTTGTAGTAGAGTTGTAAAAAGTTATCATAATTTTTAGATAAGTTTGCTTAGAATTTTTTTGTTATTTTGTATTCTTTGAATAAAATTCTGATCCTGCCTCATTAAATCTTCCTTTATATCTTGAAATTGTGCAATCCATTTTTGCATCTCTTCAAGATCCTTTTGATAATAACGTCTCAAATCTTCTAGAACTTCAGGCTTTATTCGTAATGATTTTTTTACGTATCGAAAGGCGAGATTTTTCACTTTAAGTTGTTCAAATGCAAATCTCAAATTTCCTTGGGTATAAACTCCGTCAAAAGTTTCAGCAAACCTTGGAAACACGTAAAAGCCTACTAGGCCAACTTGCTCCAGTCTTGTTTGCATCTCATATGCGTCGGCAAGTGCGCACAATGATAGAAATGTGAGGTTTAGTTTATTGCAAATTGCAAACCAACGACCTTTTTGGCTCAACCTATAAAATCTAGTTCTTCGGTCTTTTTCAAGCACAATAAATTTTCCTTGAACAAGACGTGTTAGGGCCATAGATTGATTGATTTTATTCAGGCCTAACTTTTCAGTAATTTCTCCTTCGCTGTATTTCTTGTCTGGATACAATAAAGCAAGTATATTTGAGGCTGCCGAAGATCTTTTGAAGAATATGTGGTAGTATGAAATATCACGGATCTTTTGTAGGGTTTCTTCTGAAAAGATGGTCATTTTACCTTCCAAATCTGTGAGAAGATATCAAAACGGTCCTCAGGTCTTCCCCTTTGATGCCCTCTGCAAATTTTAAAAGATGTTTAGGAGAATCAAACGATTTGAAATAAACAGGATCTCCATAATTAAGCTGCAGAAACTCTGCATATTGGGGAGGAATCATAAAAACAGGCTCTGAAGAGTCTCCTTCAATTGATATCACATTGTCTTTTTCTTTTACCTCAGATATTGTGTGATCCTTCATGTCGACCAGATACTTTGTTCCATGAGGGCATTTTACCAGTGCGCGGTGTGGGGCGTTGCTGATTATTTCCTTTGCTTCATCAATCTCTTCTTTAGATGGAACCATTCTAAAATCTGATTCATCTTTTGAGGAGGATGGCGACAAGGGTTTGCTTTGAGAACTATTGTATGTCTTGCTATCTTTCATTGTAAATATTATTGGCTCTCTTTGTTTGTCTTCTTTTCTAAAAGATGAAAACGCAATCTCCAGCTGATCAAAGGATGGAAAGCTGAATTTGAATTCAGAAATGTTTTGTGGAATCATTTGAATCATCATGTTTACTGCTTCTACTTGATATTCCTCTTTGATCTTTCCAATAGCTTCAACCACATAAACAGGCAAATACACTACGGAATATTTTGATGCAAGCTCATCAAGATATCTTTCAAGGCGAACTTTTGCTTTTTCAGATAAACTAATTTTGAGCAGTCTTGAATACGACTCTGTAAGCCACAGCTGCTTTGGAATCTCTTTTGAATCATAACCATTTTCTTTTAGAAGCTCAAAGGCGTCATAAAATCTGAGAGGATTGAGCTGGCTTCTTTGGTTTAATCTGACATGCAAAATTACAGCCTCTGTCATGTTTTGCACGTTGTGTAGTTTTGCCCTAATCTTATCGATTCCAAAAGACTTCAGGGCTTGGACTCTTGCGTGGCCATCAACTATAACAAGGGTTTTCTCATCTGGTAACTCGGCTACATCTATTGGCGGAATGCTTTGAGGTTCTGTCCTGGCAGTCTTTTTTATCATCTCAATTTGCAAGTCAGTATGCAAGGTTATTTTGACAGGACATTCTCTTAATCCAGCTAGGAGAATCAGATCATCTTTTTGCAAGCCAATCTTGCTCAAAGAAGACCCCCTCCACACCTTCCCAAGGCTATTTGAACGGCCTTGCGAGCCTTGGCTTCATTAGTTCCACTCATGGCATCAAATATTGATCTTGCCTTCTTTCGAACTAGATCAAAATCGACCTTGGATCCTAGTTTTTGCTGCTCTCTTGCAAGATACAAATTAAGATAATAGCATTCAGACTTTTTTTCATCCACAGAGTAACTTATGCCAAGACTTTGGGCAGTCAGCTTTATCCTGGAGAAGACCTTTAGCATAGTTGGGACTCGCTTGACTTTGAAGGACATTCGGATTGCATCTTGAATCTCTTTTTCACTTTTTGGAATAGAATATCTTCTGGAGGCAGTAAATAATGCAAAGCTTGCAATCTCTGCCTTTGAGTATGTTGTGCTGTGACGAAGTTTAGAGTATGTGTTCCATGCTTCCAAATAGCAGTATCGTGGAAGACCAAGCTTATCACAGGTATTTGAGAAAGGAGAGACATCAGATTTTGGTTCGTGTGTTCTCTTTGTGAATTCTGCCTTGACAGGTTGTGTTCCAGGTTCAATCTCGTGAAAAAGATTGAGTGTGTTTTCATTAGTAACTTCCTGCAAGTTATCTGTTCCAAGTACTACACCACACCTTTTGCAAACAATTTCGTAATTTTCTGTTATCACATGATCATCTTTACTGTGAAGACATGCAATTGAGGGAACAGAGGTTCCATTGAATCGGTTTTGTTTTAGTGATAGTTCTCCACTCAACATAGCAATTCCCTCAAAATTAACTCAACGGATGTTTTTGCATCAGACTTGTTGCCTTTATTACAGTGATTTTCTAGAAACTTTTCTGACTCTTCCATTATGATTTTGTATTTGGCTAATCTTTCATGGATTTTATTTCGGAATTCATCTTCGTTTTCTAGCTTGAATTCATTTGATGAGTTTTTCTTGTCATCATCATTGTTTGAATGGAGATTATTGTGCTCATTTCTTTCCTCAATTCTTTTTCTTACTTGAGTTTCAAAGCATCTTTCATCAATGCACATTGCTCGAGTATCTGGATCATAATGAATCTGCTGGCCAACCTTCCATTCTTTTTTGCATTGCCGGCATGAAGAAGTTTTGTTGCTTGAGATTCTCATAATTTGGCCTCCCCTCTCTTGGCCATCGGTAGATTTGGAGAGTGTGTCATGCCTGGGACATTCACACCCACAAGTCGACCATGAATTTGTAGCCCAAATCTTTCGATTAACCTATTTTTACTAAATGATGTAGTCAATACCTACACAATGAATCCTTTTCTTAATAAGGATACTTGTAAAATAAACTAATTTCTTCGTATATCATAAAATTTATAATCATGTCCTACACTTTACTACATATTGGTACAACCAAAAAGACATAATCTCACAGTAACTGCAGAGATCTATGATCGTGTTGCCAGGATCTACAAAAAAGAGAAAACAGACAAGAGTCTGACACAATGGGTCAGCGACAAATTACTGATGGTTATAGAAAAAGATGAGTTTTTGAAAAGCTATGCGCCATTTCTTAGCAAGATCACAATTAATGGAAATAGTGTCATTATACGAGATGAAAAGCTGCAAAGACTTGTAGAGATCATCTACCGCGACAACAAGTTCTGGTGCGATGTTGATGAAAAAGAGTGCTGCGTTCATGTACACTTTGCATTGGCCCTTCCAGAATTAGCAAAATTACAAAATAGATGAATAATTTCTAACTTTTCAAATAGATAAAGATTAAAGATTTTTTTAAATCATCTGTCAATGTTGAAATAATTCTCTATTTGTAATATTGAAAAATGACAAATCCACAGAAAGTATTTCCTTGTGTTCGTTTTCTCAATTCCAAACAATATTTTACGGGTTTTGTCTCTTGCCAACGCTTCAATGTCTCAGGATTATGTTCTGATTCATCTAAATAATGATTCGACAATCTTGATTAGCTCTCCTTCGGGCAATCCGCTTCTAACCGAATACCAGATTTCGTCATCCAAAAATACTGTCAGTCTGTTAAATGATTTTTGCTCACCGCTCTTCCAAAAATATTCTTTTACCATAACTGCAGGTTCACCTGCAATGGTCAAGGTTTTTGCCCACGGGTGTTCTGCCTTTTCAGCCTGTTTTTTGTATTTGTCATAGTCTGGATTTACAATAAAGTTGCTTGTGACATATTCATTATAGTAATCTACACGTATTCCTCTACTTGCAAAAAACTCCATGTCAAATGCCGCATTTACTTTGTCTTCGAACTTTTGCCGCAGATCATCAGTATAATAGAGCAGGTGTACATACGAATTCATGTTATGGACGCCGCACTCAAAGGAGTAACCTTCTGGAAGATATGATGGAAACTTGGGATATGCCTCCACCTGGGAATACAGTGATATCACTTGGTGTTCAGTCATGCAACGCGGATATCCTTTTACAGATATTATTCCACTAAGATCATCTGGGTCGACATTATACTGATAGATTAATTCATCTGCGGGCAGGTCTATTCTAAAAAAATAAGACCAAACCTTGCCTGCAGGAATTACTATTTTATCTGGAGGATTTCTTTGTGACTCGTCAGATAGTTGAGGATTTATCATGTTAAGGGTAATTTCGTGATCAAAATCATTTCTGAATACGACTGTCTGATTAAATCCACCTGTGTAAAGGGTAATGTTGTCATTCTCAATTACAGGAATTCCTTGATCATTATTTGTAAAATTGACAAATACCAATCTTCCATAACCATCATAATGAGATCCAAATTCCAGTCCTATCTTATATTGATGATTCTCATCTTCAAAGATGCACTCAAAGAGATAGATTGTGTCTTGTAGTTTGGGCAAAGAAGTGCCTTCAATTTTTTTGGTAGTTAACTGAAAGCCATATTTTTCTAATAATGGAATAGCATCCTCAAATGAAATTGGATCTGCATATCGGTCTAAAAACCCATTGTTGTTATCAAGTTCATATTCTAAATCCTTTATGGAACTTTGCATGACTGATTTGAGACTTGCAGGAAGATTGTTTGCCTCATCTCCAGAAAACCTGTGGCAGTTTCGCTCAGAAATAATTTCAGTAGCTGCTTGTGCAGTGACTGATACATCTCTAGTTGCTAGTTCATCATACTCTACATCATATTTTGACAATAGTGGGTCTGCAAAATCCTCATAAACTCTAGTGCATTTGAGAAATCCTGTAACTTTTCCATCATCTTCAAGACAGTTTTTATCATACACTTGTTGATAGGACATGGTTCCAGCTACTAGTGCAATAATTGTTCCAATTGTAATTGCTGCAATGATTATTGTTTTCATTTTCTAATCATCTAATCTGAAAATTGCAGTTGTATAGTATCCTTTAGTGTATAAACGGTTTGGATCATCTTGTATTGATTGTTCTAGTTTGCAAAGCTGAGAATCATAACTGATAATTTCTACATGTTCTGGAAATTCAATTACAGTTTCAAACAATGAGACATACTCTATTTTATACTGACCATTATCATCTGGATAGATTCCATAATTTGTACTTGAATCAAAAATCACAGCACTAGGTATTATTGGAATCGGACTTGGATGATGTGATGCTCCAACTATTTTCTCATCATTCTCACATAGTAGATGGTAAAGATGTTCATCACCAGGATACCATATTCCGCCCTCAGGTAGCCTTGATTCATCAACCAAGTCATTGCCATCCTCATCGATGATTTCAAATTTCATGTATTGATCTGGTAAATTCCCCCAGTATTTGCCCAGAGTACTCATTTCAATGTTTAAAAGAGAAAATCCCCACGATGTGACTTCATCAATAGGCCGGATACTAGTAGTCATTTCAGTAATTGTTATTGGAACAATGTTTCTTTGCGGAATTTTATCACTTATTATAATGATGTTTTTGGTTTCTGGTTTGGGTAAAGGTTTTTGCTTGTTATCTATGGATTCTTCAACAAGAAAAGTAAATTCAGATACTGCTGAATCAAATAGTTGTCCACTATCAATTGAAACTCTTACTGTATACTTTCCCGGATCATCAAGTGTGATATGGCCATAGCTACGTCCTTCATCTTTTTTGAGATCCCAGACAAAATCTCGTAGTGGAGCATCAGATATGCATGATCTTTCAGTGGCAACAGTTGTGCTATCAGTACTGTTTATAGGATATGTAACATCATAACTAAAACAACCTGTTCCATACCCTGAAAAAATAACTGAGAACGAGTATTTCTCTCCTATACTGTAGACATCTTTGAGTCCGGTAATTTGAATTTCATAGTATTCTTCTCTGAATGGTGATTCAAAACTAATCTGAGGATCGTCATCTAGTAGAATCTTGAGTGTTAGTGCAAAAATTACAGAGATTGCAATTATGATTCCCAATACGATGATAAAGTACCTAGTTTTCATTTTCTATTTCTCCATATTGCAAAAATTATTCCACCAATTATTGCCAAAATTATTACTGCCAAGTATTGCCAAAGATAAAACAGGACCAATACTGGGCCTGCTGACGACAATACAATTGGCGGAGAACATTGGCCAACTTCATTTATTGCACCAAATGCAAACACAAGATATGATTGTCCTTTTACAAAATCATCATACCCAATTGAGCTGTGCGATGATACTACGATGTTGTTTTTGAGCTCACCTTTTAGATAATACGCCACATCAAAAGCAAACTCATCATTTTGCATTCCAGGAACACTCTCTTTGGGGGGATGATACACATCAATTACCTTGCCAACAAAGAGGGTGTTTGCCTCATTGAAATCTCGAATCTCACTTGAAAATGGCACATACGACACACATGATGCATGTACTAAAGGAATTGAAGAAAACGCCAATAATGCAAAGACTAGAATGCTGATTTTCATTTTATTAATCCCCATCTTTTCTTTGAAAATTCCAAGACTGCCCCTACACCAGAGATGATCATTCCCACGCAAACCAAACCAAATAAAATCAACAGTTCTGTCTCAACACTTAGCTTAAAGTCTTGGTCTAGAAAAATTTCATAAACCAGCATAGATATTCCAATGATAAAGAGAATAATTCCTGCAATGATTATCACATAGTTGGTTTTCATTTTCTTACCTTCCAAATATCCATGAAAATAAATCCTCAAGGTATGCAAAAATTCCAAAGAATGGAGCATCATCACCTACTGTTTTTATTTTTTCTGCTTTTGGCAAGCAAATACCATCTACTAGTTTGGTTCCAGTACCACATACAGAATCATCAATTACCACACATGATCCCTTGTCAAAATAACTACCCAAATCACAAAGCAAATCTCCAATTACTTTAGAATCCCCTGCTCTAATTATCAAATCAGTACCAGCATATCCGTAGTCGTTTTTCTGAAGATACAGCAAAACTCTCTGGCCCACTTCATACGGATACGTCTCATATGCCATTGGATGAGGTTTGCGCAAGAATAATCCTGGGACTGTGACAGTATCTGCATCACTAGGGTTTTTCAGATATTCTTCAATTTCTACTTTGTAAAGTGCAATTCCTGAAACCTCAGAATAATAGTTTTCAGATTTTGTTATTTGAGGTTCAGATAAAATATCCACTGATAAAATCTTGCCAACTAGAACAATTTCAGAATAATCAAATGCGGTTCCAGAATTTAGTTGTGGTACGGCATAAACAGTTCCAAAAAAACCTAGAAAAAATAACATGATTAGAAAATATTTCATGATACGACTAGATGATCAGAAATTCATAAAATATTCTAAGCTTTTGTAACAGACCTTGATGGTTCTAACATTAATTTATTTTATAATTCCAAGCATCTTTTCTACTTCTGCCCTGTGCTTGGCACAGTATAACTCGACTTTTTTGCATTCTGGACAGTTAAGATAGTTGCTAAAGTCTATCACAGTATAAAGCCATCTCTGATATCTTATAGATCTTCCTCATGATTTGTATGTCGTATAATGACAAGCTACAAGTATGAGTATCATATCATACGGAAATATTGGGCAAGACAGATCAAATCTTAGTACGCTTTAAATTCAGAGGAGATTCACTCATTCAGGAAGAAAAGATGACCAGATCCCAGTATGAGCGAATTCGTATACTGCCAATCATCGAGTTTTGCGAGATCATACAATGATTCACTGCAAGAACGTCTGTGCAGGGTACGCCACAGGCAACAAAGTAAAAGTATATCAGGATGAAGGCAGCTTTTGCAGAAACTTCAATTATTATTTTGCAGAGAAATTCATCCAGTGTCCCTGCTGCGGTGGAAGGGTACGACACTCCACACGAAACAGAAAGGACCAGAAAAAGATAACGCGAGTGATATAGATGAATCCTAAAATCAAGATGTTTGTATTTTTAGTTGTGCTAGGATTTGCCTCATCAATGTTTTTTTCTGCACTTCCTTGGGATCATTATATGAGCTGTTTTGAAAACGGCATGGTACCAGATTTATCCAGCAAGGAAAAACGATGCATAGAGATTATCACGCCTCGTGCGTTTGGCGAGATGCATTATCCTCCTCCATTAAAACAAGTCAAATCAGGTGTTGCACCTGATAGGATTTCATGCAAGGACAATCTGGTGTTAATCCAAAGACATGACGAGTCTCCTGCATGTGTAAGACCTGAAACAAAACAGAAATTAATTGAGCGGGGATGGACTGTTAAAGAATCGGTCCATTCCAGTCCATTTGGTTCATCTGAAGAAAATCATAGTAATCTAGATCCAGTATACAACGAAAATCCAAACAACCCTGAAGAATTAATTTTAGATCTTGATGCAATGATCAAAAAACATGACTCAGGATTCGAGGTTCCAGTTTATTCCAGCTTTGCCAATGGAGTCACACAAATAATAAATCCTGAATTTGAGCATCTAAAATACAGAGTTACCAGTCCTGTAATTGATGAGACATATCTTTCAAAAAGCATACAGCAGTGGAATGATGCAACCCAATATGAACTAGAAGCAGAATATGAAAAGTATGGGGATGACTTTTACCTACAATTAGGCAAACTATTGATAAAAAATGAAATGCAACACCAGATGGATAATCTTGGTATGGTAAATGCAAATGATGATTTTGAGGTGTACAGTGGGATGGTACTCCAATCACTGCCTCCCCACATCTCCTTTAGTGCAGTCATTTATGCAACTGACGGAAATTACTACAGACTGGAAGGCACAACCCATGCAAACAAGGTCAGCTACTACAGCACAACGCAGCTCCGGTTCCCTGACACTGGAGAAAAGCTTCCAATAGAGTCAATACTTGATAAACCACAACTAATCACAATTTTACCCAAAGACGGCAACAAGGCACGCCAAGAGCCTTCCACACTTGTGATTCATATCAATGATAATGCAGTAGAATTTTTCAACAATACGCCTAAAACAATTAGAATACAAGACAGTGGCAGTGGCGTAATTGGCGAAGAGAATACTTTGGACTGGATGGGTCCGACAATTTTGCCATACCAAAATGCCACCATGACATTTGACAATCCAGGATTGATAAGGTGGGATGCAAGAAACGCACCAAGCTTGGAGGAGCCATTTTGGTGGTCAACTCATGCGGGAGGAAACATAGTTGTGCTGTCTGATGATATGAATAATTTTTCAAGAGAGGATAAAGCTAGAATTGCCCAAGTCATACTGCACAATAGTGACATTCCACTTGCCACATCTGGGTCAGGCAATGCAGAACAAGTGTTGATGCTTTGGCTCGATCCGGCCGTAACCGAGATGGTTCCTAATGCCCAAGAGTATTACCTGCAAAGAGCAAAACAGCTAGTCCCATTTGATGTTGAGATTGTAATGTATGGATAATTGAAAATGAAAACTAGAGAATCAATCATTATTTTAATCATATAGCGAAGAGACAAAGTTCGTGAACTAAAAATAATTTCAAACCAAAAAACTTTTTGATCACCAATCCGGTTTGATGATCTGCATAAAATCCTAATTTTGATAACGCTTTGATCAGTTTTGTAGCAGATAGAACTGGAAGTTTAGACATTGATTTCTACCAATTCCTCATCTACGGGCGGAATTGGTTCATTGTGTTTTTTTAGACTTTGAATGTACCCTTCTATTGCATCTTTAATGTTATTTACTGCTTCATCCCGTGTTTTACCCTGTGAAATGCAGCCTGGCAATGATGGACATTTTACAACATATATGCCATCTTCATCCTTTTGTAATGTAATTCTATATTTCATTTAACCTAGAAGGAATGTTTTCTTATTTAAGCCATGTTGGTTTTTACTAAACAAATCCAATTCCAAGGTTATTATTATGAAAAGAACATTATGATAGGGATTAACAAAACATCAGTTGAACACTATTAATTAAAATTCGAATAATATTGTGCTATTGCGTAACTTACAAGCTATCAATCCTAATCAGATAAGGATTTTAAGCAGCATTTAAAAACAATACATGAAAATCTCTTGAATGAACAAAGATTCAGGAGGGATTCGTTACTTGTGAATAACAGATACCATCCGGTCCATTTTTTATTTATTCAATAATACAAGAATTAGATTCAGTGTCAAATATAGTTCCAGGACCACATTTTGAATCAAGTTCATCAGAATCTATTGTGTTCAATATTTTACCAACTCTACATGCATTTGTATCAGGATCAAGAACGGTCCCATCACCGCATTTTGGATCATATTCTCCATAGAAAACAACTTCATTCTCAATTATAGGAGTAGAAATTGTATCTGGGGATGATTCTAATGCATTATCAAAATATCCTTGAGAATATACAATACCAAGAATTATCAAGATCAGGACAGGAATTCCAATCAATATTGGAATTTTCAAGGAGGCAGATTTTTTATAATTTACAGGATTAGCAGTGTCAATAACAGGTTGAGGATTTGAACCAACTTCAAATAATGAAGTTCCACAAGCCATGCAAAAATTAGCACTTAGTGGACCTTTTTTTCCACACTTCCAACAATGGATAGTTTCATTATCCTCAGGTTCATTTTCAAAAACAATATTCTCATCAGATGAAATATCAGAAGTATGTTTAATAAGATATTTTTCCCTTAAACGTTTTAGATAATTTTCATCAGTAATCCAAATTTTTTGATTTTGGATATAGGTTTGTTTGATATGCTCCAAACGATATGGATCACCAACACCAAGCTTCAACAAAGAATTAACTTCATCTACAACATCGCTGGAATCCATATGCTATGGTTTACAAGCACATGCCATTAAATATTAACTGAAAACTTGTCCAAAATGACAAAATTTCATTTTAGTGTAATGCAGTAGTAATCATTAAAGTCTAAAAGACAAATTTAGTCTGTGGACATATATCAAAGGAAAATTCAGGTCGAATCAGCCAAAGAAGTCCTGCTAGAGACGATTCTAAAAAATAAAGAAAATTTGGACACAAACATGATAGCCAAAGCCATCAAAGAGTTTGTAAAAAATCATGAAAAATACAATATGGAAAAAAAGAAATGCTTAGATTTGATTTCAGACACAAGAAATTAATTAAATTATGAATTATTCAAAATACTTTTGCTAGTACAAAGACTCGCCTTTTTCCCAAGATAAATCAAAGAGAGAAATCATCATATCAACTAGTGTTTCAGAATCAGACCACCAAGCAAAAGTTTGCCTGGTTGGATGGGTTGCATTTCGCATGAATATCAATACTTCCTTTTTGTCATTAATTATGAAACATTTGTTTTCAGAGTTGGATGGAAGTGCTTTGATTTTTGAGGATTCCATTTCAGACAAGAATTCAGGAGTTTTATTTACAGGTGAAGCAACTATTTTAAGATCAGTTGAGACATTTTCAATCCAATCAAATACATCAGCATGGTACATTCGAAGTAAATCTGAAACGCTACCATAAATTCTGAAATCTTCAATACTGGTACTTACCATCTCTTTTATTTTGTTGATAATAGGGCCAGTTCCATGCAGTAATTGCATTTTTTCAGATTTTGATTCATCAGTCTCTACTGCAAAGAAAGGTATTTCCTTCCACACATTTGAGAAAGAGATTCTTCCTTATCAGCTAAAACATCAATTCTCTCTTGTTCTTGTTTTATCAATGTAGAAACAGCTTCTTTCATATCCATTGCAGTGTATTTTGTTGGATGAGATAATTCTGCAACAACTAATCCTAAGTTTTGTAATGAATTAACCAAATGATATGTTTCAGTTCGAGGTAATTGTAATACTTTAGCTATTTCAGATGCAGTTTTTGAACCATACTTGCCAAGATAAATGAATACTTTTGCTTGACTTTTCGTAAGACCAAAATTAATTAATTCATTTCTTATTTTTTCAAGAGTCAGTTTATGCTTGTACATAGCAGTATCTGATTCATTGTCAAATAAATTAATCTGAGATTCGGTGGCCATTTGTAAGCAATTATTGTTACACTTTCATCAATATAACAATGCTGTCACATATTTTTCAGACAGACAACAACCATTCCAGCCTAGATAAAATCATCAAGAGGAGTAATGTAATAGATTATTGTGACAAAAGAAGCTAAATTAGGCACATTTTTTGCACCTCGAATAACAAATATTCAAAAAAATAGATTTCCTCAATAACCTGATTAAAATTAGATTAAAGTGAAGAGAGAACATGAAGGCTAGGTTTAATGGAAAATGTATAGAATGTGGAGATGTCATTAAAACAGGAAAAGAAATTCTAAAAAATTCTAAAGATCAATGGGTTCACAAAGCATGTTGTGATTTAGAAGAAGAATTACCATAATTCAAAACAAACTGGAATGAATTAGCAATAAGTTTTTTAAATGAGTTTGAAAAAATATGAATGGAATGAATATGAAAACCAATGTCTTGTTAATTGCATCAATTATGACAGTATTTGGAGTAATGACAATCCCAGGAGAAATTTCTGCGGAATCCAATCAAATTACAGTAATCCCAATAAATGAAAAAATAAGTTTGGAAAAAACAATCACTACAATGAATATTCCACAGAATAATCAGATCCCATGGGGAACCGTGAGAGGAGAGGCATCAGAGGTAGCTGAAAGATATCCAATTATCATTCAATTTTATAAAGGAGAGGATCCAGTTCACTTTGCACAAGTAGATGCAAAAGGTGACGGTTCTTATGAATACAAATTCAGGGTTAGGAACATAGATTCCAATACAGGTGAAATTGTAAATGTGTTTGAAGGAGATTACACTGTAAAAATTTACAAAGTAATTCCAAATTCTAACAATACAGTGTAATCATTAGCCATTTCTGCCAAGATTTAATGTACATTATTTCATAGAATTCATATACTGAATATCTAGATGAAGAGCTAGAAAATGAGCAAAAACTTTTGGCATGATATAGAATCAGGTAACGATGTTCCAGAAATCATTAATGCCATTGTAGAAATTCCCAAAGGTTCTATGAACAAATATGAATATGATAAAAAGCACAATATGATAAAATTAGACAGAGTATTGTTTTCACCATTTCATTATCCGGGGGACTATGGTCTCATTCCTCAAACATTATCAGATGATGGGGATCCGCTTGACGTATTAGTACTGGTTACAAATCCTACATATCCAGGAATTTTAATTGAAGCAAGGCCAATAGGATTACTTCAAATGAAAGATGATGGAAAGTTAGATGACAAAATTATTTGTGTTGCAACAAATGATCCAAGATACTTACACACTACAGATATTACAGATATAGAGGATCATTATCGTTCAGAAATTGCTCACTTTTTCCAAGTTTACAAAGATTTGGAAGGAAAGAAAGTAGAAATTTTAGGATGGAAGTCTGCAAAAGAAGCCAAAATTGTAATCATAGAATCAATAAAAAGATACAAAGACACTTTGAAAAAATATTAACATGCCTAAAGAATGCGAGCATTTCATTCAAAAGGAAAAAGTAACTCAAAATACAAAAAGTTGTGAAGAATGTGAAAAAGAACATCTTCCAGTGGTAGCACTTAGAATGTGTTTAATATGTGGACATGTAGGTTGTTGCGATTCATCTGTGGGAAAACATGCAACAAAACACTTTGAAGAAACAGGACATCCAGTAATGCAAGCAGTTCCAGAAAACATTTGGAAGTGGTGCTATGTTCATGAAGAATATTATTAATTTAAATTATTTTTACAAATTTAATTCTAGATCTAAATCTTAATTTGAAATCCTAATCGTAAACCATTAATCCTTTTTCTTCAAGTAATGTATGGATTTGATTAACAGATCGATGAACATCTTTTTCAAGTTTTGCACCAACACAAACTAGTTTTCCTGATGCAAATATGAGAATTACAGTTTTTGGATCAAGCATTCTATGTATTAATCCAGGGAATTGTTCTGGTTCATACATACTTCTAGGAAGAGTTCTAGCAGCTTGCTCCAAGTTAACTTTACCTCCAAGATTAATGGAAGAAACAATATTTTGTATTGATACAATAGGATCATTTTTGATTTTGATTTTACCCTTTCGTAATATTTTGACTACTTCAAATACTGCAGTTTCTGCTAATTCTTGAGATTTAGCACCCGTACATACCATCTTGCCAGAACCAAAAAGCAATGTTGCAGTTTTAGGATTTTTGAGTCGAAAAACAGCACCAGGAAATTGTTCTGGATGATATTCAACTGCAGGGAATTTTTTAGTAATATCCACCAAATCTAACTTTTGTTCAATTGTTGCAGAAGCTACAACGTTGACAATTGCAATTATAGGTTTTGTCTGAGTCATTTTCTCATTTTCCTCCCATGTTATCCATATTTTGGTCTAATCTCAAGCCTTTGTATCTATTTCTAATTGTTACTTCAGTAACATTTGCGGCCTCTGCAATATCTCGTTGAGTTTTATCTTCACCATTTTTGACACATGACAAGTATAATGCTGCAGCAGCTAATCCCATAGGATCCTTACCAGCTGATTCCTCATGTGCTTGTGCATCTTTAAGTACTTTGACTGCATAACGTTTTGTTTTTTCAGTAATTCCAATGGAGCTTGCAATTCTTGCAACACATTGAACAGGATCTACAACAGGCATTTTTAGTTCTAATTCTTGATGTAAAATTCTATAACATCTTGAAATATCTTTTTTCTTAATATTACCTGCATCTGAAACATCTTTTAGAGTTCTAGGAGTTTCAGTATCTCTACATGCAGCATAAAGAGATGCTGCAATTAATGCAGATATAGAACGACCTTTTACAAGACCTTTCTCTAATGCTTTTCTGTAAATGTATGATGCTTTTTCAATAACTGTATCAGATAAGGAAAGTTTGTCTTTTAACGTAGATAGTTCACTTAATGCTTGTCTAAGATTTTTATCTGAAGAAGCATTTACTTTACTTCTACTATCCCAAGTTCTTAGTCTCTCAATTGTACTCTTCATTGTAGATGTGAGAGGTTTTCCAGAAGAGTCTTTGTTTATAGGACTGATAATAGTTGCAAGTCCACGGTCATGCATTGCAAGTGATGTAGGAGCTCCAGTTCGTGTTGGATCTGCACCGCCTTCTTTTGAAAATGATCTCCATTCAGGTCCAGAATCTTGTAGTGTTTCAGTAATTACATAACCACACTTTCCACAGAATCTTTCACCAGTAACATTGTCAGTTAACATGGAATTTTTTCCACAACGACCACATACCGAATCAGCATTAATAATTTCTAAAACCATGAAGATTACTTCTTTTGTGCTATGTATTTCCTATATAAACGACTTATTTTCTGATTTTTGAGGAGAAGATCGAGCCCAGATTTTAGGAATAAAAATTTTGAAAATTACAACTTGGGACAAAATTTCTCAAAAAATACCAAAAACAAGGGTTTTTAGAGAAACATCCATGAAGCGTATATTCATTTTTTAATAGTCACAAAACAGCAAACTCAGATGTCATCATATCAGTTAGGTAAATGGGATCTCACAAAATTAGTAAAAAATCCAAAAAGTTCTGCATTTCAAAATCAGATTAAAGAATTAGAAAATCAAGCAAAAAAGTTTGAAAAAATTAAATCCAAATTAGATCCAAAGATGTCCTCTAAACAATTTATGAATATCCTTCATCAAGTTGAAGAAATTTCTGAAAATATGAGTAAGATTGGAGGTTATGCGTCATTATCTTATTCTTCAGATACACAATCAGATGAAGCAACATCCCTAATGACAAAGATGTCAAAACTTGGTGCCGAAATCTCAAATAAAATTTTATTTTTTGATTTATGGTGGAAAACACAAGTTGATGAGAAAAATGCAAAAAGACTCATGAAAGATGCAGGGGAAATTACAGAGTATCTATCACACAAAAGATTATTTGCAAAATACGCACTAAGTGAACCAGAAGAGAGAATTATAAACACATTAGATGTGACAGGGATATCTGCACTTGTCAAACTGTATGACAAGATTACAAATTCTTTTGAATATAAAATGAGAATTGGGAATAAATCCAAAGTGATGACAAGAGAAGAAATAACAAATTATGTTAGAAGCACAAATCCAAAAATTAGAGAAACAGCATACAAAACAATTCTTTCAAAATATTCAGAAAACAAAGGGGTTGTAGGTGAGATATACCAAAATATTGTTCAGAATTGGAAAGATGAAGGTATCGAGATTCGAGGATACAAATCACCAATATCAATGAGAAACATTGGAAATAATATAGATGATAAGACTATAGAGTCACTACTTGTAGTTTGTAAAAAAAACTCACCAGTTTTTCAGAAATTTTTTGTTCAGAAAGCAAAGATGCTGAACATGAAAAAATTACGAAGATATGATTTGTATGCTCCAGCTACAGCCAACATCAAAGAAAAAAATTATTCATATGATAAATCAGTGAAACTGGTTTTTGAATCACTCGGGGTGTTCAGCGATACGCTAGAAAAATATGCCAGAAATGTTTTCAATAAAAATCATATTGATTCAGACGTAAGGCAAGGAAAACGAGACGGGGCATTTTGCAGCACCATTACACCAAAAATCATGCCTTACGTACTAGTAAATTTTACTGGTAAATCCAGAGATGTGTTTACTCTAGCTCATGAACTAGGTCATGCGGTTCACAGTCAAGCGGCACAAGATAGATCAATTCTGGTTCAAGATGCACCATTACCTCTAGCAGAAACTGCATCAACTTTTTCAGAATTATTATTATACGACAATTTATCCAACAAAATTTCAGATAATGAAAAAAAGACAATGTTATCAGAGAAAATTGATGATCTATATGCAACAATTCTAAGACAATCATTTTTCACAATCTTTGAAGTTGATGCCCACAAACAGATAGGAGAAGGAACTACAATAGATGATATATCAAAAACATATTTGAACAATCTTAAAGTCCAATTTGGAAACTCGGTGAGTTTATCTGATGATTTTGCAATTGAGTGGAGTTGTATTCCTCATTTTTATCACACACCGTTTTACTGTTACGCATATTCTTTTGGCAATTTACTTGCTTTGTCTTTGTTTCAGAGATACAAAAAAGAAGGTAAAGACTTTGTTCCAGCATATATCAATATTCTTGCAGCAGGAGGGTCTAAGAAACCAGAAAAACTTCTTTCAGAATACGGGTTTGATATCAGTAGTCCAAAATTCTGGCAAGAGGGATTTGATTATGTTAAAGAACAGGTAAGGACACTTTCGTCATTAAACTAGATTTTAGAATAAATGGGGCCGACAGTCCAACGCATGGACTGTCGGCTTGTTCCCCGAACGGTTTGAATTCGATGTCAATTCCAAGACAAGGATTATCTGATTTAAACGTTTGAAATTATTTCAAGTCTAGTTTCTTAGGTTTTATCTTTCTAATAGTACCCATCAAAATTCCAATAGTGATTCCTAATTGATATAAAAAATACAACAAGACTTCAAAAGTACTAGGAGTAAGATCAGTAAATCTACTCACAGCAGTCAATATCAATAAGAGTGCACTAAAAAAGAAAACAAATCCTTTTGTTATTCCATTAAAATTTGTAAATTTTAACACAACAAAACTCATGACGGTTACCGAAATTGCCAATACTGTCAGAAATCCCGTATTCATTCCAAAAATCAAGAAAAGTGCAGATACAACTTCACTAGGACTATTTGCAGACAAATTTGAGAGACTAATTTTTTCAGGTGAAGCAAAACGTGGAACACTCAGAATTGCATTTATTAGAAATAAGCCAAACATTGTAAAGGATACAGTTTTGACATGGTTTTGTAAACGTGGAAATCTTACTAGTATAGCCCTACCAAGAATTATTCCTTGAAACAATCCAATACCAAATGCACTCAAAACCGCAATTAGTTGAATTACAGGATTAAGAAAAAGATCTACAAGAATAGGAATTAATGCCATATTATCTTGATAATTGTATTGATGGGAATATTAGTTACTAGATAATCTATTTTTACTAAAAATAAAAAAATAAATCAATCAAAGAATGAAATATGAACAAAAAAGAGTAAATTTAATAATTTCACCCTTAGAAAACAACAGATGCAGAAAAAAATTATTTTCTTTGCAATGATTGCATTAATTTGGATTTCAACAAATTATGCATATTCTCAAGAAATAAGTCTTTCAACATTTCAAGAAATAGCACAAATTATCATAGATAAAAGGATAACACAAAATGTGACATCGTCAATTACATTACAAAGTACTAGCATTCAAGAAATCAAAATTCCAGTAGAATTGGAACAAAGAATCAGAGAAAATGGAAATATTTCAGCAGTAATAATAACAAATCAAGATAAATGTGTTCTAGGAGTAATGGACGAATCATGTATTTTGATTAATGTTAAGAGAAATCCAGCAGATACAAACTTTCTAAAAATTCAAAATTCAACATTAAAAATATCAGAGCAATTCATTGATGAAATAAATGACATGTTTGATACAAATGCAAAACTACATTCTACATTTATTCGCCCTAGTGACGAAACAAATATCGCATTACAAACATCAGGAGTGATTTCAGGTAAAGGAACTATTTCAGCAGTATACACAATGCCTATGGAAGACACTTCTTCAATGTATGAAAAAATATCAGCAATTCTAATTCCAAAAACCATCAGAGATTTAGGCGGATTTTATGATACTGCAAGAAATCTTTCAGGAGAAGAAAATGCAAAAATGACATTCTCCATAATACCATCAGGCAGCAAATCATTACTTCAATTAAGAGTGTCAACGACTTATTCAGGTATAGCGTCAAGTATTGATAAAATCAATCCATTAGAATTTTTAAAAACAGATGAATTAAAAAGATCAGAATATTTCTCTACGGGATTTTATCCTCTAAATTCCATTGTACAAATAGCAATACTATCTTCTAAAAATACCAACATTTCAGATGTTAGGGGAGATATCCTTCCAACTCAAATCATAGACAATGAAAAAATTCCAACAGATATTACAAAAAATGGGTGGGTTTTTGATCCTGAAGAAGGACAAACAATTCAAGGAAAATATATTTTTGGCAAAGAGACATCAGTGGATAGTAATGAATTAAAATTTTCACTCGGAGGAGAAAATCTCAAAGCTGAAAAACAAGAAATTGATGAATCAATTTTAGCAGTTATCATAATTACAATTGTTGCGATTGCAGCTGCAATGTTTTATCTTAAAGGATACAAAAAATAATTACAATAAAAGAACAGCTGCTGCAAAAACAGTTGTCCATTTCCCATCTTTGTCACCTTTAGCAGCTTGAGTAATGTTATGTGTATTGTAAATCTCTCCAGAGATTGACCATTGTTGTCTTTTTTCATTCCATGCTTTATCAGCATCAAAAGGAATTCCTAAAGAAGATGCAAGCATCTGTGCTGCAATGTCCTCAGCATAATCACCTGCTTGAGTTTCATTTTGTCCAAAAGATTCGTATTCAGAAAGATAGCCATAGCGGGACATATCCTTGGGTTGAGCAAGACCTACAGATGCTGAACATACTCGATGG
The DNA here is from genome assembly GCA_024276695.1 of archaeon. Classification (GTDB taxonomy): domain Archaea; phylum Thermoproteota; class Nitrososphaeria; order Nitrososphaerales; family Nitrosopumilaceae; genus Nitrosopumilus. Next base: position 54,035 of record JAJRWR010000020.1, on the reverse strand, counting down.
GGTTCATTGGTTTGGTTTTTGGAGTAAATTGTAAACAGAATTTGTCCAGGTGAAATTTTTTTCAAGCCTTCTTTTCTAGTAATTAGTTTTGCCTTTGGTGGAAAGATGCTAGAGATTAAGACGAGGTTGGTTCCTGCAATACCTGCATCTCGGAGTGCATATTCAAAACTAGTTAGCCTATCTTCATGAACGCCTTTACCTTTTGTAAGAAACAAATTCTTTGCAACTAAATCTAGCATTTCTGAATTCATGAAAGAGAGTTATTATTTATACTTTAATTGGGAATAAAATGCAAAAAAAATAAATCTATTGGATAAATGCTAATCAGTTTTTCTTTTTTTCTTTCTTTTATCAGGAGCCTTTTGAATCTGTGTTAGAAAGAGAAATGTGAAGAATGCACCCAATCCGATGTTAACTACACCCATGAAAGTTATTATCAGAGTCTGCTGAGGACCAGCTACAGGAGATAATCCAATCACGATTCCAATAGAGCCAGTTGCAAAAAACATCATCATCAAAACCTTGACTCTGGTAGGTTCGATGTATCTCATAACAGGTATCAAAATATTGGATTATTATAAACTGACGGTGAATTTAGCGGTTTTCGGATAAAAATATTTTCAAATTAACCACAGGTAACACTTTAAACCGTCAAAAATTTCATTTTACTTCGTGCCAATGTAGCTCAGCCTGGTAGAGCAATTGATTTGTAATCAATAGGTCATGGGTTCAGATCCCGTCATTGGCTCCACCTTTTGTGTTTAAAGCCCATAACTTACCCACGTATTTCATGAGTACAAAGCAGATTCTGAGAAAAGAGATTGTTATTCATGATTTTGATAAAGGTCTAGACCTACACTAAAGGCAATTAAGAAATTATCTGCAAAGAACTCAGAACTCATCAAGAAATATGATAAAGAGATGGTTAGAAATTCACTTACCAAAGGAATTAGACTGAAACATCTTTTGATAGTTTTGAACTTATCTAGAATGTTAGACAAAGACTGGGAAGACGTTACAAAATCAGACATTAAGGAATTAGTTTTTTAATTTATGCAAAAGTATTCATCCAAATGCATTACCTGTATCAGTTACAGCTGAATGTGCAAACGAACAAGACAAATTCAGAGAAATACATGACACATTATTTGAAAAACAAAATGAGTGGAACAAATTGGAGACTGTTGATGCATTATCTTTATTCAGTCAGTATGCCACAGATATGCAATCAGATCAAGAAGTATTTGATTCATGCCTTTCTAGTGGAAAATACATTCCAGAAATTAAAAATGATCTTGATGATGGGAGAGATTACGGGTTGCAGGAACGCCTGGATTCTTTGTAGGAAATGATGAAGTTGGATATGCTGTATTAAAAGGAGCTTAGCCATTTGAGAGTTTCAAAAAAGTAATTGATGCCCAATTAGATGTATAAAAAATAACAAGCGTTTATTAGACCATAATCAGAATTAAGCAACAGAATAATGACGAGTGGGCAATGAGCTTTTTCGTCATTGCCAAAGAGAAAAAACAAAATGACAAAATTTCAAGATTTAGGATTAAGCGATGATGTGCTGAAAGGGATTACTGATCAAGGTTTCGAAGAAGCATTTCCAATTCAAGAAGCAGTAATTCCAGTATTACTTTCAGGAAGGGATGTTGTAGGACAAGCCCATACAGGTTCTGGAAAAACTGCAGCATTTGCATTATCAATGTTACAAGAAATTCAACCAAAACAAGGAATTCAAGGCTTGATCATGGCCCCTACCAGAGAACTTGCTATGCAGATTAGTGATGAAATTAAAAAGTTTGGAAAGCATACAGGAATCAGAATAGCAACAGTCTACGGTGGACAGGGTATGGGAATTCAATTAGATGCTCTTCATAGAGGAGTAGAAATTGTTGTTGCCACTCCAGGAAGATTAATTGATCATCTCAAAAGAGGTTCAATAGAACTCAGAGATATTTCTCACATTGTCCTTGATGAAGCAGATACCATGTTAGACATGGGATTTGTAGACGATATTTCATTTATTTTAGATTTAGCACCTGAAAAGAGAGTAATGTCATTGTTTTCAGCAACAATGCCAACTGAGATTTTAAGATTATCAGAAGAATATCTGAATAATCCAAAACAATTCCTACTAGATGCAGATGATCTCAGTGGAGAAGGAATAGACCAATCATATTTAGTAATTAAAGATAGGGACAAATTCAAGTATCTTATTGACTTTATCAAGCCAATTAAAGGACAAATTATCGTATTTTGTTCAACAAAATATAGAACTAGAGATGTTGCAAAATTCCTCCATCAAGAAAAATACAATGCAGTAGCTATCGAAGGAGACATGTCACAACATAGAAGGGAACAATCCATGGGCAAATTTAGAAGTGGCAAAGCAGATATTCTTGTTGCAACAGATGTAGCATCAAGAGGAATTGATGTTCCAAGAGTAGAATTAGTGATTAACTATGATGTTCCAAATCAAGATATGGCATACTTTCACAGAATTGGAAGAACTGCAAGAGCTGGTGCAAAAGGAAGAGCAATAACATTTGTTTCATATTCATCAGTGGGAGATTGGAATCTAGTTAAACGTCAAATCAAAGTTCCAATTATCGATTTAAATCAAGAAATGGGAATTCAAATTTCAATTCCAGACCCACTAAAAAGACAAACCCCATCAAGAAGATATGGAGGTCAATCAAGATCCAATTATTCTAGAGGTGGACGCTCTGGTGGATATGGAGGTTCAAGAGGAGGAAATCCAAGAGATAACAGAGGAAGAAGAAGAAATAACAGAGATGGAAACAGAAATAGCTACGGCGGACGTAGTAGATGGTGAAACTGTAAAACTTAAAGACCTGAACTTCATAATTATTGTAAGGTAAAGTATGCACAAAGGATTCATTTTATTAAATTGTGATCTAGGAGCAGAAGAATACATTGTAGATGAGCTAAAACAAATGCAAAATATTTCTAATGCATATCTTACTTTTGGAGCATATGATGTAATTGCAGAGATCCAGACAGAGGATCAAGAAGAATTTGAAAAAGTGATTGCGACAATTAGAAAGCTTTCTAGAGTTGTCAGTACAATGACACTAAATATTATTGCTCCAAAATAATTGTTGTAATCTAGATTATCAACTAAATTTTGTAAAAACTATCACACTTGAACTGCAATTATTTCAAAAAGGACAGAATCCCTTAAGATTTCAAATTCATAATCGTTAGGGAAATTATGCGGATTATTGTTCCATAATGATTTGTTCTTGAAAAATTTTCGAGTATTAGTTTGTAACATTGATCGCATTACAATTAGAAACTAATTTCGGATCGCATAAACCATTTTTTACAAGATTCGAGTATGTTTATTAAAAAATAATGATGTTTTTTCATACTTGCATACTTTTGATCAAACTTAAATCAATCAGTCACGTATAGAATTAGTTGGGAGGATCATCTGAAAGAAATACTAGTATACTTTCTACTAGTGTAGGAAATTCTGTAGATGATTTAGAGTATCATGTATCTTTTTCGGATAATTCTTCATCATATTGTATTGGGTTAGTAGACATGGTAGACTCTACTAAACTTTCAGCAAAATTATCAATAGGACAACTATCAAAGTATTATCAAATTTTTCTAAACACCATGTCCAAAACTTTGAACAAGTACGGAGGACAAGTGATAAAAAATGTTGGAGATAGTCTGTTATTTTATTTTCCAGAATTATCAAAAAATAGAACATTTGGATTCATGTCATGTATTGAAGGTGTGTTAGGAATGATTGAGATGCATGATATTATCTGCATCTATACAAAAAAAGAAGATCTTCCATGTATCAATTACAGAATTAGTTGTGATTATGGACCTGTTGTAATTATGAGACCTAACGATGAGTCTATCGACATGATAGGCCCTCCTGTAAACATGTGCTCAAAAATCAATCATACTGCATCAAATAATGAAATTGTGATAGGTGGAGATTTATATCAAATGGCAAAAAAAATTCCAGATTATCAATTTGATTTTGCTGGAGATTTTAATTCTTCACTAAAACATAGTTATCCGCTCTACAAGGTGACTCGAAGATGACTTCTGAAATAGTAAACATCAGATGTAATGATTGTGGTTTTGAATGTGATTATACTATGAAAGGATAGACCATATTTATCTTAAAAAAATTATTGGTTTTGAAAATTAAATCCTGATATATTATAAAATATATTATTAAATTTGAAGCATTTGTTCAATATTTAAATTAAGAATTTAGGATTCTCTTAAATAACCTAAATGATGTTTTTAAATTATGTATGATAAAATTCTTGTTTCACATGCAGGGACTTCTGCAGGAGATTTAGCACTTGAACATGCAATTCATATCGCAAAATCATCTTCATCTGAAATAATATTACTACATGTAATTGAAGACTTTCCACATATTCCCGTATTTTCACTTCATGTCTCTCAAGCAGCTAAAATCAAGAAGGAAATTGCGCAGGTAACAGAAGAAATGAAACTAGTCATGGAAAAAGAAATGGAAAAACGAGTAAAAACATGTACAAAAAATGGTATAAAGTCTTACTTGAAAGTAGTAACAGGATTACCTGCTGAAGAAATTTTAAAAATTGTGAAAAACCAAAAAATAGATTTGATCGTAATGGCAAAAAGAAGAAAGCTCAAAGGAATAAAAAGTCTTTTGACTCTGGGAAGTGTTTCAAGAAAGATCATTGAAAATACGGCTTGCCCTGTTTTGATGATGGACGCAGAAAAGAAATGACAAAAACTTTTGCGCATATCTTAGTTCCATATAATGGAACTACAGGCAGTGAAAATGCATTTAGAAAAGCCATATCCCTAGCATCATCAATTCATGCAAAGATCACTGTTCTTACTTGTTTAGAAGAACGACCCACATTTGGATTTTTTAAAACAAAAACAAGCAAGCAGGAATTTGAAAAAGAATGTAGACTAGTAGAGAAACAACATCTGAAATTAAAAAAATTTGCCAAAGAACACGATATTTCATGTGATTCCAGAATTATCAAAAATGGATTAGCATCAACCAGAATTCTTGAATTTGCCAAACAGCATAAAATAGATCTAATCATTACAACTAGAACAAAACTCTCTTCACACATAGAAAAACAACATTACCACAGTACAGTTGAAAACATGTTTAGAAATTCACCTTGTCCGATTTTAATTTTATAAATTACTATGATCTATTGTTTTTTAGATTAAAATTTTGGGAGACATCAGTATAGTAAATGTCGAAATCAATCCAATTGCCACAATGCATAAATATATGAATTCTGAGTTGGGCCAAGATTATCTACATACAGGATAAGCGAAAAAAACCCTTTGTCTCAATTATTCTGTAAAATAATGAACAGTCTCAAGACCAATAAATTCTCTAAATGATACATGGTATTGAGAATAGTCTTTTACAACTCCGATCTTTTTTCCAATAGACATTGCCTGGTAAAAAATATCCTTTTTTTGCTTGACTGGGGTTTCCTTTTTTCCTATTTGGTCATAGTGTTTGTTGAGAAAATCTTTAGGAGTAAGAGTTTGATTCTGCTCTAAAAGTAAAAGACATTTTTTGTGTCTAGGCCTGATTGAAAATCCATAGTCTTTTTGCTCATCAAACTCTGAAATTACTTGGTAGGTTTTGGACTCCATGATTATACTTGATAGTGAATATAATATAGCCAACTAAAATAACCAACAGAATAATTGTTATATGAGTAAATTTAGGATTGTTTCAAATTGCAGAAAATTGATTATGAAGGAAAAGTTTGGGTACTAAATTACAACAACCCTGAACCGCTATTAGATCACGCCATACACATGCTTGAAAGACATGGGGTTAAACGTGAAGATATGGAGATTACAGAGACGCCAATTGCAAAAGTAGGCTCAATAGTAGTAGAGATTTGGCCATATGAACTAGTCATTGGAAGAGTTAGGACTACTAGAAACGATTCTTTTATCAGTGGTACAGAATTTACAATTGAATTAAAGTTAGATGAAAATGGAAATTATGTAGATTATCTTTGAAGAAAAATAAAATACAAAACATTACAATTGCAGCAATAGGCATCATAATCATCATAGTAATAGTTGCATACAACTATTCGGCAGATCAGACTAAACAGCAAGGATTTCAGTTTGGTAATGAATTAGCAAGAATTCAGCAAGATGTTGCAGAATTACAATCAAAATTTTATTCTGAAAAAATCAAATTAGATGAAGGAGATATCACAAAAGAAGAATTATTGGAATATTATGAAGAACATGTAAATGAATTTGAAAAAATTATTTCAAGGTATGATCAATTATCAACACCAGAATTATTTGAAAGCTCTGTAGAATTGTTTAAGATTTCATCTGAAACTCAACTAAATAGTGATATTGAATATATCAAATGGATTTCTACAGGAGATGAATCAGCAAAAATAAGATCAGATACACAGATTCAAGAAGCTTACGAATATGAAAATTTAGGATTAGTTGAATTTCAATTAGCTAAAGCAGGAATTGTTAAATTCAATGAGGCAGATAAATTTACACCTCCAGATAACGTTCTTAAACAAAAAGTAATTCGGATTTCAGAAAATATGAAAAATGAATGCGATATTGAATTCAAAAATGAAATGAATGAATTTGACTCAGATGAAACAGAAGTCGAGTGGTTCAATTGTTTTAATGTGGCTGAGAAATGGAAAAATGATCATCTACCTTAGATAAAAAAATACTATAACAAATCAGATTTTCGTAATAGTTCTAAAGTTTCTAAGAGTTCCTCAGATAATGATATTTTTTCAAGAGGTGTGGGCTTTGAAAATATTACATTAAAAGTGATTGTAAGCATATCCTGATCAGTGTGGGATATTCTAATAGAATGAGATTGACGGTTAGTTTTAGACAAGAAATTTTTCCATTTTTGTAAATGGTTATTAACTCTAGTCACTTGTTCTTCAACATTTGTTAAAGAAGTGTCCAAATCAGTATCAAATAATTTAAATTTTACAAAGGGAACCATCATCATTCCACCTAATATTTTATCGTGATTTTTTAACATAGATGAAATAATTTCTTCTGAATTTTCTTTTGGAAAAACATCCCCATAATCAGGATCAAAATATCCCGCAATGAGTTTTTTTGAATCATATATTCGAAAAAAATTTTCATCTAATTCTAATTTCCACAACATCTTGAAAATAATTCATGAATAAATAAACGATTAATCAAAAGACAATTAAATAAACTAGGAAATCAAGAAAAAACATATGGCAATTTCTAAAGAAAACAAGGATTTCATCGATAGCTTAATTGATTATTACATTAATGAATCAGAATCTTACAAACAAATAGCAGAAAATTTTGTTCCTGAAATAGAATCAGTCCCAGATACTGCATTTGGAATCATAACAGGATGCGTTTATTCTGGATTTTTACAAGCATATCAAAATCAACAACAAACTCCAGGATTGGACGATATACGAGAATTCAATCAAATCATAAAAGAACGTGCAGCATTAATCAAAAAAGCCATTCTTGATCCCCCAAAACCAGAGGCATCTAAGAAAGAATCTGAAGATGAGCCTGGAAATCTAAATTTCAAAAAGGATTTTAATTGAAAAGAGTGTCCAGATGGACACTCTTTATGACTCCTGTGGGACTGGTCGTATTATCGCAGGTGTGAATACAGTTAGTATGCGATAACAGATAGTGGTAATTTTCTATTAAAACACTTACGTAGAAATCATCAGTAAAAATAATTTCAGAAATTAAAAATTAGCATAGTTTAATTCCAACTATTATGAATAGATACCATGAAAGTTGATGGAAGTAAAATTATCTTTGGATTAGGAGTGACTGCAGCAGTAGTTACTGCGATTATTACATTGTATTTTTCAATTCGTTAAAGATAAATCATCAAGAAAGATAAACTCATCATGTCAGATACAAATGAATTTAAAATTACGCAAATAGTAGATAATGGTCAAATGATTCAATTAACATTAATTGAAAATATTTCGACTGAACCAATTTCCCAGAAACAGATGATAATTGAGAATGTTTCAAAAAAACTAGATTCAGAAACTAAAGAACAAGTGATGCCATTGCTAGAAGCAATTTTACAGGCGCAACCAACAGTGAATATCAAATCATATCAACAAACCCAGATTACAATTGCAATGCCAAAGTCAAGATATAACAACATGGAAAGACCTCAAGTTGGAAATATCATCGAAGTGGATTTAAGAAAATCTAAAGATTTGAATTAATTTCATCAAGTGTATGAAGTGGTAAGGAGCAAGTAAAGTTTTTACAAACAAAGACAGTAGTTTTATCATCAAACGATTTTCCTGTAAAGAATGGATACACTGAAAGGTTTTCCAATTGAGAAGTATTATGAATCATTACCATAATAGAATTTGGCAGATAATCTAAAAATAACGATTCACATATTTTAGAATTTTCAGTATTGATAATGGTAATTTCTACAGGTTTTTGAACATACATAGAAATTGTATTTAGTAAATATCCAAATCCAAATGGATTTTCAGCTGCCATTTGTGCCTGAGATTCCATTATTTTTGTAGCTATTTCAAGAAAAGATGGTTCTTGAGAGAGATGATACAATCTAAGCAGGACAAACGCAGATACAGAATTTCCAGAGGGTAAAGACAAATCATAATTACTCTTGGGTCGAATGATTAATTTTTCATGCTTATCAGAAGTCATGAAGAAACTATTGTTTTCAGAATCCCAGAAATGATTGACTAAATGATGTCCCAATTTCAAAGATAGTTTCAAATATTTTTCATCAGGTTCAATTTCAAACACATCCAATAGAGCATTGATAAAATAAGAATAATCTTCTAAATATCCATCAATCTTTGCAGTTCCATTTTTGTATGTTCGTAGTAATTTATCATTATCAAATAGATTCTTCTCAATGAATGAAATACAATTTTTTGCAGCATCCAGATATTTAGAATCTCCTGTGACACGATATCCCTTTGCAAAAGCAGTAATCATCAGAGAATTCCATGAAACTAAGACCTTATCATCTAATCCAGGAGGAATCCTCGAAGAGCGTACTTTTAATAATTTTTCAGAACATGAATATATTATTTTTTTAACTTCAGTTTCAGAAATTCCAAAATTAAAAGCAACTGTAGATATGTTGAGATTGTTACATAGAATATTATTTCCCTCCCAATTTCCACCATCAGTTACATCATAGTACAAACAAAACAAATCAGCATCACTCCCAAGAATTTCTTTGATTTCATTTTTCTTCCATACATAGTATTTTCCCTCCACACCCTCAGAATCAGCATCATATGCAGAATAAAATCCATTTTCAGGAGAGGTCATATCACGCAATACAAAATCAAGCGTTTTTTTCAAAACATCAAGGTAAAAAGGATCTTTTGTAATTTGGTATGCTTCAGCATAATTAACTGGAATCAGAGCATTGTCATAAAGCATTTTTTCAAAATGAGGGACTAGCCATTTTACATCTGTAGAATATCTAGAAAATCCACCACCTATTTGATCAAATATTCCACCATTTGCCATTTTTTTGAGAGTTTTGAGCGCAAATTCATTGAATTTAGTCAATCCAGTGAGTTTAGCATATCTAAAAAGAAATGAAACATTTGCAGCGTTTGGGAATTTTGGTGCCGAACCAAATCCACCATATGCAGTATCACCTAATTGAAACAAATTCATAGCGGCCTCATCAAGTATAGTTCGTTCTAATTTTGAAGGAACATTAATGGTTTCAGATTTATTTAATGCGCCAAGAAATTTCTTGGCAGAACTTTCAATATCTTTTGGTTTTTCTTTCCAAGCTTGTGAGAGTTGTCTGCAAATACTTCCAAACCCTGGACGTCCATTAGAATCCAAAACTGGAAAATAAGTTCCAACATAGAATGGTTTTTGATCGGGAGTAAGAAAAATACTCAATGGCCAACCACCTTGACCTGTTGCTATCTGACAAACTTTTTGATAAATATCATCAATATCAGGTCGCTCTTCTCGGTCAACTTTGATATTAATAAAATTTGCATTCATAAATTCAGCAACATCATCATTTTCAAATGATTCATGAGCCATCACATGACACCAATGACATGAGCTGTATCCAATACTTAGAAAAATAGGTTTGTTTTCATCTTTTGCTTTTTTTAATGATTCGTCATTCCAACCATACCAATTAACTGGATTGTTGGCATGCTGAAGTAAATACGGACTACTTTCATTGATAAGATTATTTTCAACCACAGTTTATCAAATTTGTTTGAATATTAGTACTTAATTAGAAATTAACTCCAAATTCCTTTGCCTTCAGTCAATTCATAAATTCGAACATTGATTTTTCCTAGTAATTTTACTTTGGATTTATGTGCTTTTTTGTCATGACTGTAATCTTTTTTTTCAACTAATTCTTGTAATCGTTTTAATTGTTCTAAAGAAAGTTTTTTGAATTCATGTTTTGAACTAGTGACTATTTGTAATAGTTTTACTCTTTCACGATCTTCATCTGTAATTTCAGGCATATAATGATTTTTTCAATTTTGCAAATAAATCTTAGCGTAAAAGCAAGATTGGCCTATTGTTTAGAATAGACCAACCTATTGGCCATTAGATTTATCAGATTGATGATAATTTAAACATCCACTGGATAATTTCCCATGGAACTAAATCATACGAGTCTACAAATGCATGATTTTTTATTCAGTATAAATAGAATAAGATTAACGAATCTTAAAATTTCGTGGTTTTCCTTTAAAATTATGGAAAAAATGCGTGCAATGGTGCTTTCAGAATGTGCTAAAATAGAAACAAACCCATTGAAACTTACCAAGATAGATAAACATGAAATTAAAAGACCAAATGAAATTTTATTAAAAATCGAAGCCTGTGGAGTATGTCACTCACAACTTCATGGAATTGAAGGAGACTGGCAAGATATAGGAATTCCACCATTACTTCCAACTGTTCCAGGGCACGAAGTAGTTGGTAAAGTAATAGGAATTGGAGATAGTGTAACAAAATTCAAAATTGGGGATAGAGCAGGAATTACTCCACTGTTAGAAGCTTGTAAAGAATGCCAATATTGTAAAGAAGGAAAAGAGTATCTTTGTGAGTCATCTATAATTTTAGGAGAATCACTCAAGGGAGGATACTCAGAGTATGTCACAGTGACAGAGGATTTTGCTACCAAAATTCCAGAAAATATGAAAGCAGAATATGCTGCACCATTATTTTGTGCAGGGATTACAGCATACAAAGCAGTTAAAGCATCAGAACCTAAACGAAATAAAAAAATTGGAATTTTTGGAATTGGAGGGGTGGGGCATATGGCAGTACAATTTGCCAAAATTGAAAATTGTGATGTTATTGCATTTTCTAGAACTAAAAGTCATCTTGATGTTGCAAAAAAATTAGGAGCAATAGATGCAATGGTATTTTCTGAAAATCAAGAAGAATTCCTATCCAAATTAAAAGAAAAACATGGAACACTAGATGCAGCAATTGTTTTTGCACCAGCAGATATTGTAACGGATACCGCAATAAAGTCAGTAAAAAAAGGAGGATTAATCGTGATTGCAACAGTGGGAGAAAATCCAGCATTTATGGCATTTGAAGAAAAAACAATCAGAGGCACACTAATTGGATCTACAAAAGATATGGAACAAGTAATCAAAATTTGTGATGAGAATAATTTAGATGTCATCACCCAAACATTTCCATTAGAAAAGGCAAATGAAGCACTCAAAAAACTAAAAGATTCAGAGATTGAAGCAAGAGGAGTTTTAATTCCTTAATTCGTAGGATGATTTTATGAATTGTAAAAGATGTCATCATACAGATCAAATACACATTACAAATCAGGAGAGTGACTCTATTATCAAGGGTGGAAAATGTCAAATTCCAAATTGTACATGTCTGCAATATGTAGATCCCATCCAAAAAATTGATGAAGATCTTTTGTAACGATTCATATATTAAAATTATTTTAGATAATCATGGACAAACACAAACCATCAGATGAAATGATTAAAGATTTGGATAATTTGTTATCAAAACTTAACGCCATGGAGATTATTGTATCAAATGAATTTGAGAAAAATTCAATCAAAATTCAAAGAGCATTAGTTGAAGGTCAAATGCATTCAATAAATGAATTTCAGCATTTGAAAAAAGCACTAGATTTGCTCACACTACAACTCTTTGACGTTCAAAACAAAGTCAAGAATTAAGTTTTGTATCACTTATTCCACAACGGGTACACCGAAATAGAGTAGATTTTCCCAAGACTTTTTCTGCCTTCATTTCAGCACCACAGCACGCACAAGAAAATATAGGATCAGGTTTTGAAATTCTTACTTTGTAATCAGGTTTTGTAGGTTCATCATAAGAGTTGCAAGGTGGATTATAACGAGTCTTAATTTTATTTAAAACACTTTGTCTACTTTCTGAACTTGATTCAAACAAAGGTAATATTGCAAGATGTAGGGATTTTTCAGAGCCAGATTTTTCCACCCAACATTTGAAGTTAGGATTTCCAGTAAAAAAAGACAAATCATCAGTCTTTTGACAATCACCAACATAGACAATTTCAAATTTGTCTTGATCTCGAGACATTATCAAATATACGACTTTTTCCATAGGTGGACCCCACTCTTCAAGAGAAATTGGCCCTAGAAACTCGTATTGAAGGATTTGGATGCTCAACATAGTTATCTTTTAGTACTTTCTTTTCATCTTTTCTCAAAAAATTCAATATTGTCATCAATTTGATCGCAAACATTCAACTTGAAAAGATTAAATTCTAGAGTCATTGATTTTCCATAAATGAAAGACCCTCACAATTATGCTAAAGTTGGATATTCAATGATTTTAGTGGCTGCAAGTTTAGCAGCGATAGGCATCATAGCACTGTTTACTGCAGACGATGTATTGTTATCAGATAACATTGCAAGAGACAAAACAGCTCATTTTGATGAATGTGAAATGAATGACTTCAAAACAGATAGTTGTGAAATATACTGGGAGAGAATCAATACTAAAACCTCAGGAATTTTTGTCGATCTGGAAAAATAAATTAGAATCCATTAGTATAATCTTCCAGCATATTTTGATTTTTAGTAAGACGATTCATTGCAAAAAATGCACCACCTACAATGCCTGCTTGATAAAAGGTATACAAGAAAACTCCGGAGGACGTTGGATCTGATTTTGTAAAACTTAGAACAAGCATTGTGAAAAAGACAAAAGTTCCAACAAACGTAACCATTCGATTAATTATTCCAGCATTCATTCCAACGATCCGCTTGGTTGCACCTGCCATCAAACCAATACTTGTTATAATTAGAAATGTTGCACCTCCATTTGCAGTTATGAAACTATTTAGCCAAGACAATAATCCATCATCAAGTATTGTAATATCAGGCATTATACTCCCACCATTGATTGCAAAATTAACAGAGCTGAACATTCCCCCAATAACAAAAAAGAATAAGAAAATTTTTACAATCGATCTTTTAATTGGACTACGTATTTCTGATGGCTTTACAGCCCTTTCTGTGATTCGAACTCCATAAAGAAATCCTACAGCCATTGCAGGAAAAAACATGATATTGATTAGAATTGGCGATTCTTTGTTAATAGCCTCAATTTGAGGATGAAATATCAGAAATAAGATAATTGCAAGAGATGCCGAAGTGCCAAATAAAATTAAACCCATATGACTATGGATGGAGGATTCTTGATGATCATTCCAATTAGACATTTTATGACATCATAAGAAAATAATTAAAAACCAAATCAGAAAATCATTTGGTCAAATTATCAATTCTGTTTACCCTTTTTTACTAGTACCAAGGAAAAATTTCATGAAAGGTGGAAAAACTCTAGTAACCATAGGAATTATTATAGGAATTTTTGGCTTTATTTTCCACCTTCAAGGGCAAACAATTGTAGGACCAAAATCATCATTCATGTATTCAAATCCAGATTGGATAACATATGGAATACAAATGATGATTATAGGAATTATTATTTTGGTTATAGGATCTGTGATTTTCAAAAAAAATTAGTTTGTAACACGTAGAGTTATGGTGCTTCGAATTTGTTTGAGTTTTCTTATTTTTGATGTAATTATTTCATTAGTTCGGGAAGGAGAATCAGTGACAAATTCAGCTACGACATCATAACTACCATAAGTAATTAAACAATTTTTGATTTCAGGAATTTCTTTTAGTTGCGAATAAAGTGACTGTTCTTCTCCAATTTCACAACTAATTAGCATGTATGCCTTTTCCAATTAAATCACATTTTCTTAAAAATATACCAACATAAAGACATCTAAGAAATTATCTTTGTAAAACAGATCTCAAAAACCAGCAATTATAGGATCTTCAGGTTTCATTATTTCTCTTAACAAGATTGTTGCAAAAGATCCTCGAGATAATGAAAATTCCACCACATTTCCATGTGAAGAATAATCAGTGCAATGAATTGCAGCTTGTCTAAAACCACCTTCACTACTTGCTTCTTGCATTTCTTTTATGAAGAAATCTTTTGGAGTGATTTCTTCTTGTTCTAATATTTTAGAGATCTGAAAATCAAATCTTGTCTTTTTGTAGTAGGAATAACCAACAAAAGGTAATGCCAAATTCTGATCCATACCTTTAACATATTTCCCAATTATTCCATCATGATCAAAACAAACATCTCCGGCTTGTGCCTCAAAAAGATTTTCACCATCCAAAAATGCAGCGCTAAGGGATTTATTAAAAATAAAAGATTGGTAGGCCTGAATGTAAAAACGTCTTAAAGAAACAGGAATGGCTCTAATAGCACGTATGGGCTCCCCATGTTCAATCATTTCTCTTAGAACTATTCTTTCAATGTCCATCTGGACTGGGACTAGATCAAAATATCGTTCATAGTTTGCCTTATCAGAAAGTTTTTCACGAATTTCAGTATTTTCTTTAGAATCATAAGATGATGTAAATGACAAAATCAAATCAATGGTTTTCTCAAAATCCATTTGTAATATTGCCTTCCCAATAAGATGCGTCACAAGTCTTTTTGAACCAAAACGCTGATAGCCATAGAAATTGAGAATTTGATCATATTCTGTAAAGGATTCTAAATTATTTTGACATTCAGAAATTTTTAATTTGAAATGATTTCCAATCATGTTTTTTTTTGATAGAGGTTTTTTTACAAAGCCAAGTTTTTCAAGAGAATATTTGTCACTTGAAAAACTTTCTATTGATTTTCCTTTATTTCCAGAGCACACAAATTGTTCGGTTATAGCTGATGCATCTTTTAACCCCAGAGATTTAAGACGAATGCCTTTTTGTCTAAAAATTCCAGATAAGGCATGATTGGTATCAATTTTTTTCTTTTTTAATTTGTATACAGCATATCCATTTTGATCATTGATAGAATTTTCTACCTTTTTAGAAATTAATTCAGTTACTTGAAAATCTTCAGGCTCAACTCTGATTTTTCCTCCAATACCAGAAAATTTTGTACTGTATGCAAAAATGCCTATTTGAGAATCTATGTTTGGTATCACTCTATTGTCACTGTAACATATTTGCTGATTGCAACATCAGATAATTGTGCACCAAATAGAACTTTGTATGTGCCAGGTATTGCATCTTCAGATATAGAGATAGTAGTTTGTATCGGTCTAGGAGTATCAGAATCTAATTGGAAAGATGTAGGCGTGTCAATATTGGGAATTATATTCAAAAATTCATGTGTAGAAGTTAGAATTGGTGAAATGTCAGATAGATCATTCTGAGATTTTGATGAAACAATAAAGTTGAATTGTTGTGAATTTCCAGGTGCAAGAATTATAGAATCAAATTCCAATTGTATTTCAAGTGGCAATGGTACAGTGGTATCAACTACACCGATATTATTTTCAACCCATTCAGTGAACCATATTTTTTCACCATCAATAGTAAAATCAAAAATTTGTGCAACTCCACAATCATCTATCATCATACCAGTTCCAGGATCACAATCAGCCCAATACGGGTTCTTTGAAGGAATGTTATATTCTATCAGAGACTGAGATTTAGGATCCATCACAGAGATATTATTTGCAGTTTGTTCATTGAAAACAATTCTTCCTTGTTCATCAGATTCAATCCAGTAAGGTCTAGAAATTGGAGTCTTTACTACCCCTGTCTGGTTACCATATGTGCTTTGCAAAGGATCAGCAGTCACATATTGTGTAAATTCTTCAACAGTTGGATCGAAACTAAAGAACGATGATGAAGTTGTATCTGCTAGCCAAAGGATACCATCATTTGCAACAACTGCACCATTTGGTGTAAGTAACGCTACAGGTAATTGATAGATTTCAATAAAATCAAGGAGTGGAAGGAATTGTTCATCTGAGTTTGCAACAGATTCAAAATATCCATTTTGATCAAATTTTACCAAAACTCCCCCCTGTTGGAATAGCCAGTTTGTAAACCAGACATTATCATCTGCATCCAATGCAAAATCAGCAGTTACAGAATCATCTACTGGAGATGGAATACTGAGATAGTTTACATCACCAGATGGATTTGGATCTAAGAAGGTGAGTTTGTTTCCAGTAAAATCATTTACAATAATTTGTGAGCCATCTATTTGGAGTTTTTGAGGTAATGAATTTCCTTCTGAAGGATAATCCAATCTATCATACGTCTCATCAATAGTAGAAAATTTCCATATAGAATCATATGATTCATCAGTAAACCAAAGAGAACCGTCAGGGGCATAATCAATTCCCCACATCATTGAACGACCACCTGGAGGCCATAACATATTATCATATTCAGTAAAGGTTTCTAGATTAGGATCAAATTTAGCTATTTTACCAGTATTAGTTTCAGTAAACCAAATATTTCCATCATAATCAGTTACAATCGCTAAAGGGTTAGTGCACAACGTGGGAATGGAAAATTCTCGAACATAGTCTGTAGACTTTGCATCACTTGAACCACAAAATTGAGCTCGTTGTTCATCTGGGAAATTATCTGCCGGAGTTCCAGTAATGGTTATCTCAGGATTAACACCAGGATCTATTCCAGGAAATGCAATTACAACCCCAGAAGTCACCATGATTCCACCTAGAAAAACAAATGCAAAAATTCCTTTGGTCTGTTTTTTCACAAATTTTCTCACTTAGTGCTGTTAATATCTCATTCCAAGAAAGATCTAAATTACAATAATTTGAGATCCCCAGTTATTTTATCAATCAAATTCTCAGGTGCAGGTCCAATTGATATGCAGGTAGTAGTTCCAGAGGCCAATTGTGTATGACCTGCATCAGATACTTCAGACCAAGGCAGATTCAAATCGATTGCATGTCTTTTTACTTCTTGTAATTCCTTAGTTCCTGAAACTTTAACGACCACTTTTTCTTGTCCTCCCCACCATTCGCCGTACCATTCAGGATGAGATTTTCTAACATGTTCTGCCCCAAGTACACAAGCATGACCTACTTGAGCTGCGATTTTTCCTTTACCCATATCAAGATCAGTTCTTACGACTATCACCTGTTTGATATTACCCACAACATTATCAAAAGTAGGCTTAATGAAAAACTTTTGAATTAATTAGTTATGGTTTGCGAGCTTATTTTTTTATCGATCTCGATCAAATTTGAAGAAATTTACAAAGAATTTTTGGAAATAATTGTTAAATGATTTGATTGCTAATTTCCAAAAATGGTAATATTCTATATTCATTGACTTGTTTGTGAATAATGAATCTTTAGATACTCAAAATAACCATTACTTTCTAAATTTTTCATGGCAGAACGACTCACAATTATGCTAAATAGCGATATTGCAAAAAAATTGCGAACAATACAAGCAAAAAAAATAAAAGAATCTTCAGCCACTGTAAGTTTTTCAAGGATCATAAATGAAGTTCTAGAAAAAGGTTTGAAATAATTTTCGCAATTTATTTTTCAGACTTATGAACCATTCTAATGTGTCTACGTAGATGGCCTTCTCCTACAAGACGTTGTTTACAATAAGGACATAGAATTCTCTTCACCATTTCTTATTTTCATATTTTTTATGAGAATAAGATATTTGAATGTAGGTAAATTAGAAATAATACATACAATAAAATGAATTTCCCATTTTTGGAATTTCTGAGATTAATTGCTTATTGTTTAATCAAAATTTAATCCTAGATAGATGGGTATTATAATTTCATTATTTTTGTTTATGATTTTTGATTAATTTTTATGTTACAAATTTTCCTGACACAGAGAAATTATCAGTAACATAGATGCGTAATTGCTTATTATATTATAACAAATTATATCACAATGAAAAACGCAAAACTATTTTCAGCATTAGCAGTAATCATGGCAATTGTAATTGCACCTGCAAGTGGAGCATTTGCACAATCTGATGTTGCTGTTGAGAATTCTAACAACCAAATTGACAAAGAAGAACGAAAAGCTTTCTTGGATAACATCAAAGATCAAAGAAATGCATTACGAGACCAAGTTCGTGACTTTGATGATCAAAGAAAAGATAGACTAGCAGACAGTGAACAGAAAAGAATTCATGTAGAGTCATCATTAACATTTGAAGGCCAAACATCGGGTTGGGCTGTAATAAATGGCAAGGCATATCCTACAGACTTTGTTCTTGATGGCAAGGCCGAACAGACCAAACAAGGCTGGCAACTAACTGGAACTGGAACTGTTTTTGTTGGTGAAAGAGAAATCACTTTTGATCTTAAAGGATTTGCAAAGAACAATCATGTCAACATGAAAGGTGTATCCCAAGATAATGATTCAGTTATCATTCATCTGAGAGGTAACTTTGCACCAATTGCTGAAAGTGAAAATTCCTTTGCATTGGCATTCACTCGTGCTGCCATAACAGTAGAAGATTCTGATGTCAGAGTACCACTAGTTCTAGTTGGTGACGTAACTGTAAAACCACTAATTTCTAATGAGGAATCAGTTTCAGAAGAGACTGACTTTGAAACAGATCTGGCAGAACTAGATAAAGTATTGGAACTATTAACATAGTTTCATTCTTTTTCCTTTTTTAAAATCAAAACCAGAAACAAAACGGATCAGATCTTTATAGTTTTAACAAATAATGAATCTCTTTAGAAAATAAATAGATCATAAAAATTTAATATTTGTTAAAAACGGAAACACATTTCCACATGAAAATGCAATTTAGTAGATAAAAATTATTTGGAAAAAATAGATATTCCTACTTCAGATATGCAAAAACATATGTACAAACTAGAATCACTCGACCTAATTTAGAAAATAAATTTACAATTATCACTAACTGATCAAGAAAAAACAATATCACATCTTACAGGATTGATTTTCTTACATCAAAGAAAACTTTTGTAAAGAATCATTCATTTTTTCCCCCTAAATTTATTCATCGAATTGATCTTTCTTTCATGTTTGATGCTATAATGAATCTATCATATCCCTTCGTACACTAAAGATTTGAATTAAATAATTGACAAAGAAACAAAATGTGTGAACTATGACGTAGTCATTGCTGGAGGAAGTGTTGCAGGACTATTATGTGCCAGAGAGATTGCTTCAAAAGAATTTTCAGTTCTGGTCATTGAAGAAGATTACGAAATCGGCACCCCTGAACACTGTGGAGGCTTAGTGAGTTTATCAGGATTGGAAGAACTTGGAGTAATACCTTTCAAAAAAATATTTGATCACATGATAGAATCAGCAGAAATAACATCACCAAATGGAAATAGTTTTACAATTAATTCAAAAAAACAAAAAGTGATTGAAATCAGTAGAAGAGAATTAGATAAACAGATAGCTTTTCAAGCTCAAAAAAATGGAGCAATAATCAAAGTCAGAACCAGTTTTCAAGAACTTACAGATAAAGGGATTAGAACTAATGAAGATGAGATTGCTTGTAGAATATTTGTAGATGCCAGAGGAGTTTCATCATTGATTCATAAAGACAGAACAGGAATTTTGTCATCTGCTCAATATGAAATCTATGCAGATTGGATTAAGAAAGGTAAAGTAGAAGTAATTTTTGATCAAGAAAAATATCCAGGCTTTTTTGCATGGGTGATTCCATCAGATGAAGGTAAAGGAAAAGTAGGTGTTGCAGGAAGAGGAATCAAAGTTGCAGAAACTTTAGACAACATCCTCAAAGATAAAGGAGAATTTGCAACAATACGGAAAATTTTTGCACCAATTTGGATTAAAGGCCCTATCAAAAATTTTGTGGAGAACAAACAGTAATCATCGGAGACGCAGCAGGACAAGCAAAGCCAACTACAGCAGGAGGAATATTCACCAGTGGAATGGGAGGAGTTTATGCAGGACAAGCTATTTCAGAATTTTTAAAAACAAATAATCTAGAAGACCTTAAACAATATCAAAATAGATGGACTGCAAGATTTGGGAAGGAATTTGAAAAACAAGTCTTGGCAAGAAAAATTTTGGAGCGAATTGACAACAATATAATCAATAAATTATTTGATACGATTACACCCGAAATCGTTAGTGAGATTTCAGAAAAAGATGATTTTGATTTCCATACTGGATCAATTATAAAATTATTAGGGTTGAAGGGTTCAATTAAAACTGCTCAGACCCTTATTGGCGGAGAAATTAAAAAATTACTCAGTTAAAACAAGCATAATTTCTAAGGAAGGTATAAATGATGTTTACAGAAAATCGGGGTATGTCTTCTACTATTTCATTACCGACATGCAGTTGCTGTCACAGACATATTATGCCTAATGATAAATGTGTAAAATTCAATTGCCCTAGTTGTGGCGCAGATTTAATTTGGAGATGTCAAAGTTGCAGAGAAGCCGCAAGAAACTATACTTGTTCTTCATGTAACTTTACAGGACCTTAGAAAAATGGCTCAATTATTATTTGTTACAAAAATTCTTCCTAAAGGAATGGAAGTAGATTTGGATAAATTAGTAGATACAATCAAAACCACATTACCAGAAGGAATGTCAATGAAAAGACATGCAAAAGAACCACTAGCATTTGGTTTAGAATGCATCAAGGCAGAATTTGTTTTAGAAGATAAAGAAGGTCAAAGTGATGCTCTAGAGAATGCAATAAAAGCAACTGACGGTGTAAGTGAGTTTGAAGTTCTCAATATGAGTAGAATGTCAGTTGACATGAAATAGGTGATATTTTGGTACGCAAAGAAGAACCTTTGCAAATGAGAATTGGAGAAGCAAAACAACGAGACGTAGGAAAAAAACGTGCTCGAATAGGTCCAGACGCCATGGATTTTCTCAAAGTTACACCTGGTGATATTATTGAAGTAATGGGTTCAAGATCCAGCTGTGCAGTTGTTTGGCCAGTTGACGAAGATGAAAAATTACCAGATATCATCAGAGTAGATGGACAAACAAGAAAAAATGTCGGTGCATCACTAAATGATTTTGTAAAAATTAGAAAAGTAACATCAAAATTTGCAAAAACAGTTTCTTTAACTCCAGTTAATGATTCAGTTACAGTTGATAAAGAATTTACAGATTTTGTAAAAAATAGATTAAAGGGATTGCCAATTACTCATGGTGATGAGATTTCGGTAATGATTTTAGGAAATTCAATGGACTTTAAAATTACAAAGACATCACCAAAAGGAGTAGTCAAAATAGATAGAACAACAAATCTCAGCATCTCAACAGAGACATCAGTTGACAGAAAAGTTCGAGTAACATACGAAGAAGTCGGGGGGTTAAGACGCGAGATTAAAGCCATGAGAGAAATTGTAGAATTGCCATTAAAACATCCAGAGTTATTTGTAAGGTTGGGAATTGAACCTCATAGTGGAATTTTACTTTATGGTCCACCTGGATGTGGAAAGACACTACTTGCAAAAGTAATGGCAAGTGAATCAGAAGCTAACATGTTTCCAATTAACGGTCCAGAAATAATGAACAAATATTATGGCGAAACAGAAGCAAAGCTAAGAGATATTTTTAAAGAGGCAAAAGACAATTCCCCAAGCATCATCTTCATAGATGAAATCGATGCGATTGCTCCAAAAAGAGAAGAAGCATATGGAGATGTAGAAAAAAGAGTTGTTGCACAATTATTAGCATTAATGGATGGTCTAAATGATAGAGGAAACGTAATTGTTCTCGGAGCTACAAACAGGCCAGACAGTGTTGATCCTGCACTTAGAAGACCAGGAAGATTCGATAGAGAATTTGAGATTTCAGTACCAAATGAGGATGAAAGATTGGAAATTCTTGAAATCCATACAAGAGGAATGCCAATCAGTGAGGACATTGATCTTAAAGATTTGTCATCAGAATTGCACGGATATACAGGCGCTGATATTAAATCACTTTGTAGAGAAGCAGCACTAAAATCAATTAGAAGATATCTTCCGGAAATTGATCTTGAAACTGAAAAAATTCCTTCCGAAGTGTTACAATCAATGCAAATCAAATTAATCGACTTTTACGATGCAATGCACGAAGTAATTCCTACAGCAATGAGGGAATTCTATGTCGAAAGATCAAAAGTGTGGTGGCAAGACGTTGGAGGATTAGATGATATCAAAAAATCACTTTCAGATAATCTCATAATGGCAATGAAAGAACCGGGTAAATTTACAAAAATGGGAATTAAACCACCAAAAGGGGCTTTGATATATGGACCACCAGGCTGTGGAAAGACGTTACTTGGACGTGCATTAGCTACTGAAACGGGGGCGAATATGATTTTAGTTAGAGGTCCAGAAATTCTTTCAAAATGGTTAGGCGAATCTGAAAAAGCTGTCCGAGAAATATTCAGAAAAGCAAAAGCATCATCACCATGTGTAGTAATTTTTGATGAATTGGATTCAATTGCAAAGTACAAATCTGGGGAAGGGGGATCTAGTGAAACAATTCTCAGTCAACTATTAACAGAAATAGAAGAAGGAAGTTCATCACGAGTTGTGGTTATTGGAATTACAAACAGACCAGATGTTTTAGATAATTCCTTACTCAGAACAGGTAGATTAGATTTAGTTCTATATGTGGCACCACCAGATGAAAAAGGAAGATTAGAGATCATCAAGATTCTAACACGAAAGATGCCATTAGCAAATGATGTAAAATTACAAGAGATTGCAGTGGCTACTCAAAATTATTCAGGAGCAGATTTGGCCGCATTGTGTAGAGAAGCTGCAGTTGAAGCAATGAGGAATAATTCAACAAAAATTTCAAGTCATGACTTTGCAAATAGTTTGAAACAAATTAGACCATCCATCACTAAAGAAGTAGACCAATGGTACAATACAGTAAAGGAAAGTATATCTAACGTAGTACCAAAAACAGGTGATAAATCATTCTACGGATAAAAAATGACCATACCAATAAGAAATACAGTATTTGACAAGATAAAAGAAGTAAATCGTCTAACAGATGTAGAGCTTTTCAAAAGTTTAGTCAAAGATGGACATGTAATAGCAGATGATAGATTCAACAAAATTCTATTAGATCTAGAAATTCTAGGACTTATCACAGTCTCATGGATAACTAAAGATGAGCGTAGAATAGAAATTGTTGTTGTTGAAAAACCAGTTGATAAAATTCAAGAGCAAGTAAAAGAAACTGAAGAAAGAGATTATGAAGCTAGTTTTCCAGGTGCAGATAAATAATTATTAAAATAAAGGAAAATGAAATGCTGCATCTAATGCAACAGCTACAAAGATTATCGTAAGGTATGGTGCAGTTACTTTGTATGCTTTCCAAGCAAATTCAGATGTAGGATTTTTTGTTAATTTATAGTGATAGACAAGCATCAGTCCTCCAGAGACTATTGCGATTACAGTGTAAACGAGTCCCATACCATCTGGGATAAATGAAAGTATCAAAGAATATGGAATTAAAATCAAAGTATTACCCAAAATGAATTTTGATGTTCTTTGCATACCAATTACAACTGGAAGCATTGGAACTTCGGCTTTGGCATATTCATCTTTAATTTTCATTGCAAGACACCAAAAGTGAGAAGGAGTCCAAACAAAAACTAAGAAGCCAACTAAAAATCCTAACAAATCCATACTGCCAGTAGCTGCTGCCCATCCAGCCCAAGCTGCAGCACTACCTGCAATACCACCAATTACAATGTTTGAAGTATTTTTTCGTTTTAGCCAGACAGTATAGATAATTACATATGAGAAAATTCCAACTGCAATAAAGAATGCAGATACAGTATTTAATGCAAAGTAACCATAAATTACAGAAATACAACTTACAACCAAACCATAAATCAAAACATGTGGAGCTGCCATTCGGCCAGAAGGTATAGGTCTAGTACTAGTTCTAGTCATTTTAGGATCAATGTCTTTATCATAATAGTGGTTTAATGCACTTGAACCAGCTGATGCCAATGCACCTGCAATGATGATGTGTAGATATGCCCAATAATCAAGTTCAGGAACACCTGGAACTAGCTTACTTGCAGCATACATAGAAGTAACTGCAGTTATTACTAAAAGAACAACAATTCGAGGTTTTGATATCTCCAGTACTTCATTAAATCCCAATTCACTCTATCCTATTCCAAAGCCATTTAATTTCTTCGTCCATAAGATCACTAGTATTTCGTAAGGATTAAGTATCTTAATCCTATCAGCTATCTTAAATGAGTAATTGGGACCTCATGATGCCAGGAATGGGACTTACAGCTATAGGATTAGCTGGTCTTACATTATCGTATGCAGGTATTGCTCACACATTCATTGATGGCATGCATGCTCTAACTGGTCTTACAATGTTTGTAGGATTAATCTTCCTAGCAGCAGGCATCTTAGACGGAGGGATTTCAACTAGCAATAGAGCTAAAGCAACAACTTTGGTAATTTTATCAATAGCATTAGGATTTGGAATGTTTGCTTTGACTATGAATACATCAAACTATACAATTACAATCGCGGGAATTTTAATGGGAATTGCATTCCCTGCAATCATTATTGCATATCTTTCTATGAAACACCCTACAGTTGTAAAACCAATTGGAGCAATTGTCTCAATGGCAGCTGCTACAGGTATTATCATGTGGATATCATTTGGAATTTTCGCATCTCCTGACACATACATGATTCCTCAACAAATAGGAATTGAAGAGCCAGAAGAAGATTTAACGCCATCAGGGCCAATATTTGCAATTGAAATTTTAGCAGAATCAGCTCAAGAAGGAAATCCAGATTATCAACCAGACGTATCGATTGTTCCGCAAGGATATGTTATAGAATGGACTAATGCAGATACAGCTGCACACACAGTAACAAGCGCAGTAGACTTTGGGGAAACATTTGATTCTAGTTTGATTAACCCAGGTGAAGTGTACACATTAGATACTAGTGATTTAGAAATTGGTGAATACGAATATTTGTGCATTGTTCATCCTTGGATGGTTGCAACAATAGTGATTGAAGCACCAAAAGAACCAACTAAAATTACAATTCCTAGAGGAGCTGCAATTCCAGAAGAAGGACAGATATTCTATGACCCAGAAGTTTTGAATATTTCAGTTGGAACTACTATACTTTGGGATAATGCAGATAACACAATGCATACTGCAACATCAGGTAGTCCAGATAGTGGAGCTGATGGAGTATTTGATTCAGACATATTATCTGCAGGGGATACGTATGAATTTACATTCGCAAATGCAGGAAGTTATGATTACTATTGTATTTTACATCCATGGATGATTGGAACTGTTAATGTAGAATAGATTTGCAGAAAATCAAATTATCAGAATCAAATAAAAAAATTCTTTCAGAGTATTCAGAAAATCAAAAACCTAATGAGTCATGTGCATTACTGTTTGGAAAAGACAGTACAGTCTTGGATCTTTTTCTAGCAGAAAATATTGAAAAGTCACCTGTAAACTTTACAATTTCAAACAAGCAGTTAATTGAAGGGTATGATATTGCAGAGAAGAAAAAGATGGATGTGATAGGTATATTTCACTCACACCCAAATTCAGAAGCATATCCATCAAACACAGATAAAAAATTCATGCAAAGTAATCCAGTAGTATGGATAATTTACTCTGGGATCAACAAAAACTTTAGAGCATATTTTCTCGATTCTGACATTATAGAAATTACAATTGAATAATAATTCAAGATTTCAAGCTAAATATTGCTCGTTCACTATGAATGTCATTTAGAATTGTTTTATCGGGAGACATAATCTTTCCTATGATATTAACAGGAGATGCAGGGGTAATTTCTTCTTGATTTCCAATTGGAGTAGGACCATAAAACATGCAAATTGCTTTTCCAGTTGGCCAGTATGCAACATCATAAAGGTCTACAAGAGATTTGGCATTTTCTTCTGGTTGAGATATAGGAGATTTTGAAGTATAGATTTCATCACCCCAAACATTAAGTTCAACTGTGAACGGTAATTTTTCAATAAAATCATTGACAGTTTTTGGTGAATTAGAGTCATCTAATTCTAAAAGTATGTTTGATGAGTGTGGAATTTTTACAATGACTGAATGTTTCATAAATATTGGTGATCTTTGAATTAAATATCCCTTTTTTTAATTACATTCATGGAAATTCACGTATACGACACTTATGTCAAAGCAGCAGACGGTCACACTATGCACTTTGATGTAATTACTGGTGAAAAAGATCACGACAAAGCAATCACATATGGAAAAGAGTGGTTACAATCCGTCGGTGAAGGAGAATCAGAAATGACTACAAATGAATGTCAATTCTGTCATTCACAAGGAGCACCAGAACCTGTTGAACAAGCAATTAAGGAAAAAGGCTACTTTATCCAAAAGATGGAAGGCTGTCCTTAAACATTTTTTTCCTTTTTCTCAAGGAAAATATTTTTTAGATTAACCAATACAAGATTAGTATGTCCGAAAACAAATATTCAAAGTGGACTGTTGAGGGGGACAAGAAAACAAAGTGGATTTGTGGATGTTTCCAAACAGCTGATAATTATTTCAAATTCTGTGACACACATAATGTTACTTTACAAAAAGCAATTCAATCTCAAATTGATGAATTAGATATGACACTAATTGTTGAAGATTAGATAGCAAGTATTGCAACAAATGCAGATACAAATACGATTGCAATTGTGTTTAGTAGTTTAATGACAGTATTTAATGCAGGGCCAGCAGTGTCTTTGTAAGGATCACCAATAATATCTCCTACTACTGCAACTTTGTGGATTTCAGAGCCTTTTTCTCCTTCCATCTCAACTAGTTTCTTTGCATTATCCCATGCACCGCCAGTGTTTGCCAGGTGGTATGCTAGCAAAATTCCAGTTATAACTGCACCCATTAACAATCCTGCAACTGCAGTTGGACCTAGTAAGATTCCTAAAATGATTGGAGAGATAATTGCAACAAGAGCTGGTTTCCATAGTTCTTTAATTGATGCAACAGTTGCAATGTCTACACATTTAGCATAATCAGGTTTTGATGTTCCTTTAAGAATACCAGAGTCTGCTTTGAATTGCCTTCTAACTTCATCAACCATTTTTCCTGCGGCTCTTGAAACACCATTTATTAATTGACCTGTAATGATAAACGGAATCAAACCACCGATTAACAGTCCAACAATGATTGCAGGATTGGTTAAACTATAATCTAATTCTAAAACACCAGCGAAAACATGAGCAGCCTCAAATTGGAATGCTTGAATCATTGCCAAGGCAGCTAAAGCAGCACTTGCAATTGCAAAGCCTTTGGTAACAGCCTTTGTAGTATTTCCGACTGCATCAATTTCATCAGTAACTTTGCGATTTTCTTCACCCATTCCAGTCATCTCAACAATTCCACCTGCATTATCAGCAATTGGGCCAAATGCATCGATACTAAGAACAATTCCTGCTAAACTCAACATTGCCATTGCAGTTAAAGCAGTTCCAAAGATTCCATAAAGTACTGGGTCTGCACCTTCAGGTGCTGCACCAGATGCGATGCTGTAAGATATGATAATTGCAACAACTAATGCAATCATAAATGGTCCAGTAGATTGCATACCTTTGATAATTCCCATTAAAGTCAATGATGCATATCCCCATTTTGCAGAGTCTGCAATTTCTTTTACAGGTCCTTTTTTGTAACTAGTATAGTGATCTGTAATTTTCTGAATGACTGGGACAAGAATGACGCCAATAATAGTTGAACCAAAGAGAGCATACGATGTTACAGAATCTCCGATAAACTGAGTGATGAACACATAATTCAATCCAATTGCAATTGTAGCTGAAACATAAAATGAACGATTAAGTGGCTTCATAACATCTTTCACTCCCTTTGAGCCAACAATTACAACACCGATAATTGATGCGATCATTCCTGACGAACCAATTAATATTGGATACAAGAAAAAGTTTGGTGCACCGATTAATGCTGCAATTAGTAATGCTGCAAGTATTGTAACAATGTATGATTCATAAACATCAGAACCCATTCCTGCTGCATCACCTACATTGTCACCTACATTGTCTGCAATTGTTGCAGGGTTTCTAGGATCATCTTCTGGAATATTTACCTCAACTTTACCTACCAAGTCGGCGCCCATATCTGCTGCTTTTGTAAAGATACCGCCACCAATCCTGATAAACAATGCAATTAGACTTGCTCCAATTCCAACTCCGGCAATTGTGATTGGATCTGGATAAATTAGATAAAGACCAGTGATTGCAATTAGTGCCATTGCTGGAACTGCTAGCCCTACAGTAGCTCCGCCTCTAAAGGCCATAGCAAATGTCTTTCCTAGACCTTCACTGCTCAGATTTGCAGCCCTAACTGCTGCTTTTACTGTAATTTTTAACGAGATGATTCCTGCAACTGCAGAAAGTGCTGCACCTACTGCAAATGCAATTCCGTTTGACGGAGTCAAAAAGATACCAATGATTAACGATAATGCGATAGCTACTGGAACGATAATCATCATTTCACGTTTTAGAAATGCTGCAGCACCTTCTTTGACGGCATTTGAGATATCCATCATTTCTTTGGTTCCTGCAGGTTGTTTTATAATCCAAAATACTAATCCACCAGCAACTAAAAACGATGTAATTGCTGCAATAAATGGCAGAATTTCTGGAATTTCCATAAGATACTTTGCTTGCCCAATTCTGGGAAATATAAATCAAATAGTGGAGATCTTACTTCTTTTTCTGTATGGAGGAAAGGACTTTCCTTTTAGTCCTTGTCGCACTAATTTGTTGAATCTTTTACCATGAGCAAGGTATGGGAATCGCATATGGATCAATTCATGGACTATAGTATTTTCAAGTGTCTTTTCATCAGGTATTTTTCGTACATTGATGAAAACTAAATTATGTTGAAGATAGGATACGCCGTAATACTTGTAGGCAGAAGTACGTCTACCTTCAGTCATCTCTTTTGGAGCATCTAGTACTTCTTTGGTGGTTAATAGAATCTGAGGTTCAGGTATAGAGAAACGATTAGAGTAAATGCCAACTTTTTCTAAAATTTGCAACGTCAAATCAGGATCAAGTTTCACAATTCCATGTCAAGAAATCGATGTTTATCTTGAGATGTCAATTGTTGTAGGAAATTTGGTTTACAATAGTATGGTAATCGTTCAGAAATACGAAATATAATGATAGTCATGATTTATGTAAATTAGTTGCAGGTTTAACCACACAAGTCTTTCATAATTTAAATTGTAAATTGAGAGTATGATGCTGATCTTATCAAAAAAGAATCAATCTGTCTAGAACATACTTTTCTTGTGTGTTCTGATTTTATCCCCTCATTAAACAAAAGTAAGCTTCATTGCATGGGGATTATAGGAAAAATTTCTATTTATGAACGATGTTCGTTACATCATTGGCGTATTTTCATTCTTCAAAATCATGAATTAATAGGGTCAGAGGTTATAGTGGGGTAATCATCAATCATACAGCCACCGTCTCATCACACCCCAATTATTCCATTAAATCAAGTAGTGTTTGTACTTTATTTCTAATTTCGGAAGTTATTTTCACTATAACTAATCCTTCATTGGGTTGACCATACAAAACTACAGAATTTTCAGGTGCATGAATGCATACTGGAAGCACTAAAAGATCCTCCTCGCCATCAACAAAAAGTTGCACTGGAGATTGCATGGTGAATGCTTTTTTTATCATATCAATACTTTGAGATGTAATTTCTGCTGCGGGATTATCTACAGTCAATTCAGTTACATTTTCTAATTTTGGGGGTTCTCGTTTTTTTCTTTTTTCCTGACCATCAATTATCTGCAATGAGGGAATCAAACCAAAGTCAATCATCTTTTCAGTGGTTCTATCTCCAACTGTAATTACGTACGAGTTCTCTGAGAGATATTTTTGGATATTGATTTTATCAGCCTGATTCTCAGGTAAAAGTACTCCTAGGGGAGTCTTCAACTGGTCTCTTAAGGAATCAGGTAATTTCACAGAAATCGCTAGTTAGTACTTGCCTCAGGTGTAGGTTCTTCGCTAGAACTTTCAGATTCCATTTCCTGTTGTAGTTTGGCTGCAATAATACTACATTGTGCCGCAATGTTTTTTGCACTTGTCCTAAAAGCTTCTGCACTAGGAGAGTCAGGATTGGTAATCATGATGGGTTTGCCTAAATCAGAGCCTGCCATGATTCCAGAGTTTAGTGGAATCTCACCCAAGAAAGGCATGTTAAATTGTTCACTGATTTTCTTTGCCCCACCTTCACCAAATATGTAGTGTTTATCATCACAGTTTGGACATACAAAATGACTCATGTTTTCAACAACTCCAATAATTGGAACGTTTAGTTTTTCAAACATTGCAACTGCTTTGACTGCTACATTACTTGCAACATCTTGTGGAGTAGTAACTACCAGTATTCCTGTAATTGGAATTGTTTGTGCAAGAGTTAATGGGATGTCACCAGTTCCAGGTGGAAGATCCACTATAAGATAATCTAGATCAGACCAATTAGTGTCAACTAGAAATTGTTTCAAGATTCCAGAGATGATTGGACCACGATAAATTGCTGCCTGATTTGATTGGTCTGCAAAGAAACCAAAAGATACAACCTTTAATCCGTTAGAGTCTGCTGGTTGAAGTTTATTGTCTTCAACTTCCATGAATCCATCTTTCATTCCAAGCATTAATGGAATGCTAGGACCGTATATATCAGCATCCAGTAATCCAACTTTAGCTCCGGTTTGAGACAGTGCCAATGCTAAATTTAGTGAGACAGTTGATTTTCCTACTCCTCCTTTTCCACTAGCAACACCAATGATGTTTTTTACAGATGCCATGCCAGTATCCTCATCAAGGGAGCGTCCCTCCATGACTTTGGCAGTCACATTCATATCAAAATTTTTCAGTTCAGTTAGTTCAGCAATTGCTTTCCTGACATCGTCTTCGATTTCAACGTTGAAAGGACATGCAGGAGTAGTTAATTCTAAAGTAAATTTGAGATTTCCATCGTTTAGTTCTAAATCTTTAATCATACCCATAGATACGATATCTTTTTTCAAATCAGGATCAATTACAGTACTAAGTTTTTCAAGAACTTGATCGATTCCAACCATTGCGTCAAAAAGTCAGTTTACATTATTTAAACATAAGTCAGAGACCAAAAGAAATAGGCATTAATTTGAAAAATAAGAAAAATCTTTGGATTTTCAAGCCTAAAAACACCTAAACATTCATAAATTGAAATTCGAGAAAAACTGTACATTTGTTTTCTATATCTACACTAGTTGACGTTGTTAGAATTCCTCCAAGCTTATTTGGAACCACACTCAAAAAAGCCGCAGTGAACATACTCAAAGAAAAGTACGAGAGTATGATTAATGCAGATTTAGGATATATCATTATGATTTTAGATGCCAAAGTCGATGAAATGGGAAAGATGATTGCAGGAGACGGCGGAACATTTCACAAAGTCGAATTTGAAGCATTGACATTTTATCCAAAACTACAAGAAATTGTTCAAGGTGAAATTGTAGACATTACAGACTTTGGTGCATTTGTAAGAATTGGTCCAACTGATGCACTACTTCACTTATCACAAGTCATGGATGACTATCTAAAGAGTGATGTCAAATCTGGAATGATCTTAGCAAATCAAAGTGGAAGAACACTTAAAGTTGGTTCTACACTTCGTGCAAGAATCACTGCAGTATCATTAGGAAAAGCTGCAGCAATGGGCAAGATCGGAATTACATGTAGACAACCATTCTTAGGTGCAGATGAATGGATTGCAGAAGAAATTAAGAAAGCCAGTGGTGGCAAAGAAGAGCCAGCAAAGGAAGAAAAAGTAGAGGCTAGTTAGAATGGCACGAGAAATGGCATGTCGCAAATGTAAACATGTAACAACTCTAAAAGTTTGCCCAAATTGTAAATCATCAGACTTGACACCAGATTGGAATGGAGTTGTACTAGTAGTTGATCCGACAAATTCAGAAATTTCAAAAACTTTAGGCATTACTACAAAAGGCAAATACGCAATCAAAGTAACATAAAATCTTTAAAATTACATTAACATTTCATCATTATATTGACATTTAATTCAAAAAAACAATTATCACAATTCCTTGCTGAAGATATCGGCAAAGGAGACATTACAAGTAAACTATTACCAAAGAAGAAAATTTCAGTTAAAATTATTTCTCGAGAGAATGCAATTATTGCAGGGGCACCATATGCAAAAGAGATTTTCAAATTAAAAGGATGCAATGTTAGGATTTTAAGAAATGATGGCTCTAAAATAAAACCAAATCAAACAATAATGATCATCGCTGGAGATGCAAGAAGTATACTAACATGTGAAAGAACAGCATTGAATCTCCTTACAAGAATGAGTGGAATTGCCACTCAAACAAATGAACTTGTGAAAAAAATTCCAAAAAAAACAAAATTGTACGCTACAAGAAAAACGGCTCCAGGCCTGAGATACTTTGACAAAGAAGCAGTTGAAACTGGAGGAGGAAAGAAGCACAGACTTCGATTAGACGAAATGGTCATGATTAAAGATAATCATATTGCAGTTGGAGGTTCACTGGTATCTTTGATTAAAAATGCAAAGAAAAAATACAAAAAATTCGAGGTAGAGGTTGAAAACATACCAGATGCAATTCTTGCTGCAAAAGAAGGTGCCACTATAATTATGTTAGATAATTTCACGCCGATTCAAATCAAAAAAACAATCCAAGTTCTGAAAAATGAAAAATTGAGAAATAAAGTTATGTTAGAGGCATCAGGTGGAATAAGTGCAAAAAATATCTCAAAGTATGGTCAGACAGGGGTAGACATTATTTCAGTTGGCAGCATTACTAATTCAGTTCAAGGAATCGACATGAGTTTAGAAATCTAAGAATTTAGTTGAGTTAACAATTCAGATACAGACTTGTTTTTAGGATCAATTTCTAGAATTTTTTCGCAGCACTGTGTGGCCCGTTTGTTTTCACCTAGTTTTTGATGAGAGTATGCTTTTAGCAATAATGCATCAACATCGTATGCACCAATTTCTAAGGATTTGTCAAGAAATGAAATTGCAGTTTTATATTTTTTCTTTAGATAGTAAATTCCCCCCATTGTAAATAATGCATCATGATTATTTGGTACTTTTTTGATGTATTCTGTGCCTGATTTGAGTGCATCATCATATTTTTTTTGTTTTGTAAGTTTCTTAAATTCTTTAAATTTATCAGCATTCTTTTTTTGATTGGGATCTTTCAAAGTTCTACTAAATAGTCCAACCAAAATAATCACGTATTCTAGCTAATTGCAAGCATTCTATCTATAGCTAAACGTGCCTTGTCAGCAATCTCTTTTGGGACAGTTACAATATTTTTTTCATTTATCAATGCATCATACACTTTTTCTAGTGTGATCATCTTCATGTATTGACATTCAGCTTTCTCAGATGCAGGGATGAATGTTTTATCAGGATTGTCTTTTTTCATTCGATATAAAATTCCGGTTTCAGTTGCAACAACAAAATTCTTTGCCTTTGATTCTTTTACATGATTTAGCATTCCTTCTGTAGAAAGAATCGAGACTTTTTTATCATCATAACTTCCATCTGCAACATCATACATCATCGGGGTAGTACAACTGCATTCAGGATGTATTACAAATTCAGCATCTTCCATAGAGTTTAATTTTTTAGTGACATCTTCAGGAGTGATTCCTGCATGAACGTGACACTCACCTGCCCATATGTACATATTTTTTCTTCCAGTCATTTTAGCGACATAAGATCCTAAGAACATGTCAGGTAAAAACAAAATCTCTTTGTATTCTGGAATTGCTTTAACAACATTTACAGCATTTGACGAAGTACAACAATAGTCAAGTTCTGCCTTAATTTCTGCAGTAGTGTTAACATATCCAACTGCGATCGCGTTAGGATGTTGTTTCTTCCAATTTCTTAATTCGTTTACAGTGATTGAATCAGATAATGAACATCCAGCTTCTAAATCAGGTAGTATCACCTTTTTTTGAGGACTGATAATTGCAGCAGTTTCTGCCATAAAGTTTACCCCACAAAATAGAATTGTTTTTTGTGGAACAGTTGCGGCTTGTCTTGAAAGGCCTAATGAATCACCAATGAAATCAGCCACATCCTGAACATCAGGGATCTGATAATTGTGTGCTAGAATCACCACATCTTTTTTTTTCTTTAGTCTCAGAATTTCATCTTTGAGTGCGGAGGATTGTTGTACAAGCATAAACAGTACAAAATGAAATTGGAAGGGATTTAAAGAATGGGAAATAGTCCAGAATTCTCTGAAAAACTAGCAACTGTGGCAATTATTGCCATGTTAGGTACCAATCTGAATATCATTCAAACAGTATTTTTTCAATGTCTCAATGACAGACAAAATTGCCAATCTACTTGTTTTAGGATTATTTTCATCAGGATAATTCTCAATAGTAAAAGTCATTTTTCCGAATTTTCCTTCAGCTGTAATGTGATGGGTATTTTTGTTAGTGTCAGGATCTGCAACAATTTTGACACCAGTTTTTTCACTGCCAATTCCAGTTAACGAAAGCAAAGCAGCCACATTGATATTTGCAGGAAACAATGATACTGCTTCTTTTGCAGTTCCTTTAAAGATTACAGTTGAAGAATTAATTTCATCTAAATTGATATCAGATGTTTCAAAAAACTTTGCATCCTTTAATGAACAAGGATGTTTTGTGGTAATAATGGATAAAGATTCAAGTTCATTCTTTACAGATTTTATCCCATCTAATCCTGCAATTGCACCTGATGGAAGATAAATTGTTTTTTTGAAATCTTTGCATGCATCAGATAGAATATCATAAATAGATTCATCAAGTAGTGCACCAACACTCATAATCAAAAGATCCTTCTTGTTTTGTAATACACTCAAAGATACATCCTTTACGGCATCTTGGGATGCTGCTTCAACAACAATGTCTATAGGATTTGAAGATAACAAATGAGAGTTCTCAACAATTTCAGGTTTATTTGTTAGTTTTTCAACCAACAGTGTAGATTTCTCTTTTGACTCATCAAAGACATGAGTAAGGAGTGCAGGAATTTGACCAGAATCAATTGCAAGTGCAATTTTAGTTCCCATAGCACCACACCCTAGCAAACCTATTCGTTTCAAGTAAGTATTCTAGAAAATATCACTTAATTAATCTAGAATAATTAGGTATTATTTGTCCGAGTTTCCATAAATCTAGGCAAAATTGATGAGTTCAACGCGTATTTCTAATATTTTTTTAGTTTTTTTTCCTTTTTTCTTTCTTTGTTGTTCACTTTTGTATTTTGTAATTCGCTGTTTTAATTTAGATAACTTCTCTCCTTTCTGTTTTCTCCCGTCTTTTTTCTTTGATTTTTTCTCGGTCTTCATTTAAAATCCCAACCTTCAACAAAAATAATCTCATCAGTTCCTAAATTCACCATAGAAAAAGGCATATTCTTTGTAAATCTCATAGGTGGTTCATATGAGTTTAGATAATTACAGGTCATGCAGATCCAACTACCACCATTAACGTGTTCCATTATATACTGAAGGTCATCACCATTACAATTATGACACATTGAAGGTATTTCGTCTAACTGTTTAGTCCTACAAATCAAAAGGCGACCATCTGAATCATAATCTACTATCACTAAGGGCATCAGGTTATTCACTTAATTAATTCTGGTTCAACATGTTGTTTGTAATTTCTCAAATAAAATTAAAGATAAAATGCTCAAAAATGGTTACCACATTTAGAAAAAGGATTTGAGGGATCAGTTTTGTCAAAGTTCAGTATAACCTAAAGATTTTATTCAAACCTACAAAGTATGGGTGTGCTCAATACAGTCTACAAAGATGCCATACTCAACAGAGACAAGATGCTCTCAATACTAAAAGGCCCAAAATTTGAGCAAATTTTACAAAAAGCACGGGAAAATTGGATAGAATTTACGCCTACAAAAAAAGAAGTAGTTACAGCAGGAATTGATAGTAGTTTTAACAATACCAAATTTCAAGGAATTGAGCTTTGGGCAACAACCGCAGTTTCGATAAAATCAGATGGGGGAGTTTTAGTGGATTTACACAAATCAGGATTAGGATCAGCGGATGATATTTCAAGTATAGCAAGTAAAATGGAGATTGAAGCGTGTGAAAAGACAATAGATCAAGTCGACCTTGTATTGATGGATGGATCACTGCATTCTCAATTAATGACAAGACAGGCAAATCTAGGATCATCAATTGTAAGGATAATGAAAAAGAAGGATAATGTTATTTTCATTGCAAAGACATCAAATACAAAAAAACAATTTGAAAACTTGGGTTCGCTTGCAGGAGATATTTTCTATTATAATCATGTAACTAACAGACCAGGATTTAGTAAAATATTTGTAGAAAAAAAATATGGTTCAGATAAAATAATCTCATCCACATTTGTGAGACTAAGTGATTCTACTCCCATAATCAAATTAGAACTTTTAGGTGAACATCATTATGAATCTGAAATCAAATCAATTATGAACAAATTATACAAAACTAGTGTTGGAGGATATCCATATACACTCAAGCTTGCACACAATAACTGTAAAATATCTGATAAAGAACTTGGAAAGATGGTTAGTTTGTTAGGTCTAAGTAATGAAATTGGGTCACGGGAGGTATTAGGTTGAGTTTAGGTTTTGTCATTGGGGAATCAAAACCAACATTTGTGACATCTCTTACTTCAAGAGCATTATCAGTAGGAGAATACATCAAAATCAGTTCAGACGAAGGGGAAATCCTAGGATTGGTTGAAAGATCTTCAGTGTCAAGTGCAGCATTTACAGATGTCAAAAATTTTGATGAAGCATCTGAAAGTACCGAGATTGCAGAGTTAAATAAAAGAGACAAAACATTTACTGCCCATATTGGAATTTTAGGATTTTTAGAAAACCTTAGAAAAGGACAATCAATCATTCCTGCGATTCCACCCATTCCAGGTACAGAAATTACTTTACCAAATAAACAGGACTTGGAAGAAATTTTCAGTCCTAAAAAAGAAGGATGGGTAAGTATTGGAAATCTTATACGAAATAAATCAATTGATGTCAAAGTGAATTTGGATAAAATAGTTTCAAGACACTTAGGGATTTTGGCAATGACAGGAATGGGTAAAAGCAATCTAGTATCTCTAGTTACAAAACAAATTTCAAAATTAAAAGGAACTGTAATAATTTTTGATTACCACAATGATTACACCAATCTCAATATTCCAAGAATCAATGTAATTGATGCAAAAATAAATCCCAGATTATTAGATGCAGATCAACTCTCAGATGTATTAGAGATTAGAGAAAGTGCTACTGTTCAACAAAGAGTATTGAGAATGGCATTTACAGAACATGTTAAAAAATCAAAAGAATTTTGGAAAAAATTAGAAACAGAGATAGATTTTATTGTAAATTCAGAAGATAAAAAACTCAAGGAGATCAGATCATCAGCATATAGAGTTCAAGACATCATTGAAGAATCTCAAAGAAGGTTTGAAGATATTTTGGATCCAGATATGGGAGATCCAATTAGTTTCATAAAAGAAGGACGTGCAAACATTCTCAACATTTCAGAGTTATCAGAAAAACAAGCAAATGTTGCTTTAGCATTTTACTTGCAACAGTTACTGAAAGATAGGAAAGATGCAAGCATTGCAAAACATGGAAAAAGTAAAAGAGATAGAAATTATCAATTCAATTCGCCTATTTTT
Organism: archaeon; assembly: GCA_024276695.1. Classification (GTDB taxonomy): domain Archaea; phylum Thermoproteota; class Nitrososphaeria; order Nitrososphaerales; family Nitrosopumilaceae; genus Nitrosopumilus. The sequence continues at coordinate 15,746 of JAJRWR010000020.1, read as the reverse complement.
GTAATCATAGAAGAAGCACATGTCTTCATTCCAAAAGATCATGACACCAGTGCAAAATACTGGGCCGCAAAAATTGCCAGAGAAGGAAGAAAGTTTGGATTAGGTTTAGGAATTGTTTCACAAAGACCACGAAGTGTAGACCTCAATGTTCTCAGTCAAATGGGCTCATTTGCAATAATGAAGATCATTCAAGAAGATGATCAACGCCAAATAGCCTCAGCTACAGAGTCAACTAGTCGTGAATTGATAGCACAATTGACCTCACTCAATGTAGGAGATGCAGTTCTTGTAGGCCAGTGGACCAATTTACCCTCATTAGTACACGTTGAAGAAGTAAAGGAGAAGATTATGGGTGCAGACCAAAGTGCAATAAATGCTTGGGCAAATGCAGACAGGATGAAAGAAATTGCAGTAGAATCAACGCAAGGATTAGTTCAAAAGGATTTGTTATTAGATTAAATGTTATTTTCTCATATTTCAGATATACATTTAGGATTAGTACAGTATGGTTCAGAAGAACGTGCACAAGACGTGTATGATGTTTTTAATCAAGCAATTGACATATCAATAAAAGATCATGTAGATTTTGTGATTTTTGCAGGAGATATTTTTCATGTGCCAAATCCTAATGGAACTGCAATTATTCAAATGGCCAACGGGTTAAAGAGATTAAAACAAAATAATATTGATTCATTTTTTATTTTAGGAGAACACGACATTAGTAGAATTAGAACAACACCAATTCCATATGTTTATCACAATTTAGAATTTTCAAAATACATTGGTCAAGGAAAACCTATTGAACATAAAGGAGTATTGATTGCAGGATTTGATAAAATTAGAAAAGCAGAGATTTCACAATATGAAGAAAAATTTGTAGAGATAGATAAAATTGCTCAAAACCATTCAGGACATAAAATTTTAGTGTTACATCAAGGAATTACAGAATTCAACAAATTTGCAGGGGAAATTCAATCGACGGATTTACCAAAAAATTTTACATATTATGCTATGGGCCATCTTCATGATAAAGACATTAAACAATTCAACCATCTCAAAGGACCTATAGCATATCCAGGTTCTATTGAATCAACAACAAGTGAAGGAATCAAAGAAACAAAAAAAGGATTTTTTGAGGTAGATATTTCAGGAAAAGAGGCAAAACCAAATTGGATTGAGCTAGACACCAGACCTCAATTTTCATTTAAAACAGAATATGATGAATTAACAAAAACAATAGATGAGATTTCAGAAAAAATTGTCGATATTAGAAAAAAACCAATAGTAGAAATCAAAATACAAGGAAAAAACATAGAAACTGACCACATTCAGGCACAAATTGCAAGACTAAATTCATCTGTTTTGCGATGTTTTTGGAGAATCAGTACAAAACAAGTTTCAGATTCATCAATATTCTTAGACAGACCCAATATGATTGATGATGAGATGTTCCGGTTATCTGTAGATACTCTGGGTTCAGAACAAGCAGCAAATTTTGCAATAAAGGAATTGCTTCCAGTGTTAATATTAGGAGAAACAGGTGAAGCTTCTCAATTGATTTTTGAAAATTTTGAAAAGTTCAAAAAGGAAAAGAAACAATGATTACATCCATAGAATTGGGAGATTTTCTAGCACATTCAGATACAAAACTAGAATTTGAAAATGGAGTTACAGTTTTTGTTGGAGATAATGGAACAGGAAAATCAAGTATAATTGACGGCATTACATTTGCTTTATTTGGACAACATACACGAAAATCAAATAAAGGTTTGATCAAACGAGGTTCAAATCAAGGATTTGCAAAAATAGGATTCTCGATAAGTGGGAAAAAATATGAAGCAGTTAGAAAAATTGATAGTAAAGGAACACTTTCAGCAACATTTTCAGAAATATTAAACGGTGAACGAGTAGAGATTGCAGCAGGCGAAAGAAAACAATTTGGAGAATCAATGACGCATGAAGTTGAAAAAAGAATCGGTCTTGATTTTGAAAAACTAAAGATAGCATCCATAGTTCAACAGGGGGAATTAAATGCGATTATTAATGCAAAGCCAAAAGAATTCAAAGAATTATTAAATGCGATTATTGGGATTGACAAGCTTGACGTTGCATCAGAATCAATGAAGATAGTGAATAAGGAATTTCGTGAAAAAATAAGGGAGAAGATAGGATATGATGATACGCATATTGAACTTCTTTCACATGATTTGGAACGATACAAAAATGAAATAGATAATGCAAAACCAGAAAAAGATCAGTTAGAGATCAAACAAATAGAATTACAAAACATAGTTGAAGAATTAAGAAGAAAAGTAGAGATAGAAACTCCAAAAATTGATAAAATCAATCAATTAGAACTAAGGAAAAAAGAACTTTTGGCATATGCAAAAAAGGCCATTCTTGAAATTCAGCACGAAATCAATGAAAAAGAGAGGAAAATCAAGGATTGTCAAGGCTGTTTCGAACATGTAAACCTTAAGGAGGAATTAGAATCTAAAATAACAAAAGTAGAAAAGGCAATTGAAGATATCCTAAAAAAAATACAAGAAATGACTAGTTTAATGGCATCATTAAAAGAAAAACAAGTACTAGCATCAAAACTTCAGATAAAAAATAACAAATGTCCTGTTTGTGATTCAAAAGTTGAAAAACTCAATCCATTATTCCAAGAAGAACATCTCAAAGAAGAACTAAAATCATTGCAAGAATCAATCAGTTCAAAAGGAAAAGAAAGAGACCTGTATAATCAAAAACGAAGGGAATTTTCGGATAAGTTACAACATGTTAGAAATGCAGAAGCTACACTTAGAGCTCACTCCATTAACAACAAAGAAGAATTAGAAAAAATACAAAAAGATGTAGAAATAAAGAAACAAAACATACAAAAAATTCCTCTTACTGACGAAAATTTACTAGAAATATCAAAAATAGATTCACATGCAGGAATGATTTTTGAAAATATTTCAAAATTAGAAATAGAAACTAAGGGATTCAACGAGCAAGAATTTTTAAATCTTAAAAAATCGGTGAATGAAAAACAGATTTTACTATCACAAATAGATCAACAGATGGGTGCAATTTTGGAGAATATTTCTAAAGGAAATGAGCAAATTAACATAATTCAAAGTGTAATTTCAGAATTACAAGTGATCAAAGAGTATATGATAAACTTGAATGAAATTCAATTGAATATTTTTAACAGGGACGGGCCAGTTGCAATCAGTCTAAGATCATGGTCACTTAATACAATATCTGCAAAAGCTTCAGAATATTTAGCGTTACTTAATACAAAGATTCAGAGAATTCAGCTTACAGAAAAAGCCAGAGACATTTCAATTATTTGCAATTCAAAAAGCGAGGAGTTGGATTTAGAATCACTAAGTGGAGGAGAAAAAGTCAGCGTAGCATTGGCCTTGAGATTAGGCATGGCAAGTCTTCTAGGGGCATCAAATCTTAATTTAATGATTCTCGATGAACCTACAACACATCTTGATGCTGAAAGAAAAAAATCGCTAGTAGGGGTCTTATCTCAATTATCCAATATTTCAAATTCAGAAACACCTATGCAATTTATGATAATTACCCACGATACAGAAATTTTTGAAGATTCAACAGTAGAACAAATTTATAAATTTGAATCAACTGAACAAGGAAGTAAAGTTACTACACTCTAGTTAACAGTTACAATTCCGGTCATCCAAGGATGAACCATACAGAAATAATCAAAAGTTCCTGCATCATTAAATGTAAATTCGTAAATATCACCTGCCATGAATAAACTGGAATCAAATACACCAGTTACTCCTGCATTAACAGTTCCACTAGTTACCGTATGTGCTGCTGAATCATTATTAATCCAAGATACAGAAGAACCTGAAGATATAGTGACTTTATAAGGCAAATAACATTCGTTTGTTTCTTCACATCCTGGAACAGCTGCACCTACAGGGATTGAAACTATTGTAGTTGAGGGTAGTGGTTGAGGTTCTGGAGTTGCTTCTGGAGTTGCTTCTGGAGTTGCTTCTGGAGTTGCTTCTGGAGTTGCTTCTGGAGTTGCTTCTGGAGTTGCTTCTGGAGTTGCTTCTGGAGTTGCTTCTGGAGTTACAGTCATTAGAGTTTCAACACCTTTTGGTCCAGTTATTTCATCACCGTGTCCAAGACCTTGTACAAGAACTTGAATTTCAATTAAAGATTCACTCAAGGGAGTTGTCTCATGAATTGGGTGTTTTCCAGGGTGTCTGTGGGAACCAGGTTCAGATAAAATGGTATTTTCATTTTGTACTGCAAATATATCATAATTTACATGATCAACAATATTTCCATCATCATCTCTAAATTCAACTTCAATTTTTAAAACATCACCTACAGTAGCAGTACTTGGCATAATGTTAGAATTGACAGAAATTTCTTGGGCATGCTCTTTTACCACACATTCACCTCCATAATCTAATTCAACATCAGCTGCATCCAACATGCACATATTTCCATAAGTTTCACCATCTACACCACACATTGGGTCCCATTGCATGGTACAAACAGTTGGTTTCTCTTCAGAAACAACTCTTGGTTCCACAACATCTCCAGGATCCATAGCTATGAATCCAATAGATATCGCAACGAGAACTCCAACTACACCTATTATTCCATAAGAAAAATTCATCTCATCCACCTGTTAACTTTGCAAATGCCTCATTCTTACTTAACTTTTCCATAAATTGAATATTAGATAATGCAACAACAGCAGATTCTACTACAGATTCTTCCGGATCACTTAGTGCTTTTTCTAGAGCTTCTTTTGCATCTTTAGAGCCAACAACCCCTAAAGCAATAGCAGCTTCATGACGTACAAACATACTTGGATCATTTAGTGTGGCATCCGTTAGTGGAGGTATTGCACTAGAATAATTCATTTGACCTAATGCAAATGCAGCTTCATGGCGAACTAATTCATTATCATCATTTTTTAAAACTTTGGCAATATAGGGAACTTTATCTTCTCCACCAAAATCAACCAAAATACAAGCCACTCTTGTTCTTACAACATAATCTGGATGTTCTAAAAGAGAGACAAAATATTCTGTGTCTTTTTGCTCATATTTTGATTCCATTTCCACAAAAAGTGATAATCTCTCATCAGTTACTACCTGCATTTTGTTTTAGAACTTTCTGTGTCATATATTAGGTTACTTGAGTGAAATCAAAATTTGATTGCGTTATGTATTTAATGGAAAAAATACGATAATTGATTATGAGTGCAGTGGTGGGTGAAAAAGCACCAAATTTTGGAGTATCAGAATGGGTGCAAGGAGCTCCAACAAATTTTGATCAAGAAAAAGATCACATCGTATTGTTAGAAGTATTTCAGGTAAATTGTCCCGGATGTTTTATGAACGCAATTCCTGAAGCGATCAACATCTATAACAAATACAAAGATAACGGAGTTCGAGTTTTAGGTCTTGCTACAGCTTTTGAGGATTTTGATAAAAATACATTAGAGAATTTAAAAATGCTTGTAGAAACGGGGGAAGTTATCGGAGAAACAAAAGATGCGCTTTCATCATACGGACAACTACAAGATGGTAATAAACTATCATTTAAAATTCCATTTCCAGTAGCAATGGATAATCTCACAAAGACATCAGGTGAAATCAGTCAAGAAAAAATTATGCAGTTTATTTATCCACAAATTCCAGAGTTTGATTCACAGCCAGATGAATACAAGAATCAAATCATTGAAAAAGTGAAAAATTACATGAAGTCAAAAGAATATTCGGCAGAGACTTTTGAGAAATTTGCCCTACAAGGCACACCTTCAATGATCTTAGTGGATAGAAAAGGAATTTTGAGGGATGTTTCGTTTGGACAATCAGGTCATGTCGATACAATGATTCAAAAATTACTCAATGAAGACTAGGTTAACTTATCAAAACTAGTGTTACAGATAGTAATACAACTATCACAAATCCACCAATAAGAGCAATTTTTGCATTATCCATAATTACTACGATTAGAAAAAGTATATCTTTTATTTTCTTCTTCTAATTTTAAAAATAACAACGCCAATTATTCCACCAACAATTAAGAGAATCAAGATTAGGACAGCATAAATTAATCCAACATCATAAAGAACTGAAGGGGTCATATTTGGGGAGGGCATGTCTGTTTCTTTCATTTCAGTCAAACCAGAGAGATAAGTGGTTCCAAAAATATCTAATTTGTTATCTCCATAACCTGTAAAATTCAACGTTATAAATGAGATTTTTTCATTTGAATTTATTTGTGGAAAGTATTCTTCATCATTGAGATAGAATGTCAGATTCCCTCCCAAAAGGTTTTGAGGTATAATTATTTCACCCAAATTATTTTCCAATCCACTAGTAATGTAAAGAGTTAATTTTTTCTCATTTTTATCAAATTCAAAATCAGATATGTCAAAATTTGAAACAGTTTTTACTTCAAATGAATATACGCCAGTTTGAATATCTAATCGATTTACTAAGCCAGTTGCATCAGATAGTAACTGACCATAAACAGGGATTACTACGAAAAGTAATGCAATAGATACTAGAGATATAATTTTCAATTTATGCAGTTCTAGGAATTCTTTTGGTTAATTCTTTATCTTGAGCAATTCGAGGATGATCTGGATCTGCCAAAATAATTTCAAACCAATAGTGTTTTCCATCTTTGTAAACAAAGTAAGAACCTAAAACTTTCATGTTTGGATATCTTTGTTGAACTCTCCTTTCTGCAACAGTTTTCATATCATCATCAGCCTTGATTCTTGTAACACCAAGATGTTTTGGCCTTCTACCACCAGTAGGTCTTTGTTTTCTCATACCACCAGTGCCTACTCGCATCCTAACAACAATAATTCCTTGTTTTGCCTTGTAGCCTAATCTTCTAGCCCTTTGTAATCTGCTAGGTTTGTCAATGCGAGTAACTGCATTTTGTTTACGCCATCTAATTACACGCTCACGTATTTCAGGAGAATTCTCTTTCCATAGTCTGATCCATGTTTGGTCTTGGTAACTAGGCATATCGAGATTAGAAAAATCCCCTTTAATAACGGTTAACCGATATTTGTTCGTATTTTTCAAAACCTAATCAACACTAACCAATAAAAATTCTCTTGAGTGGCGTTTCACAATCCACACACTCAAAGAGTTTGCTTCCGCAGAAAACTCAATAAGTCAAATAGGCTCAAGTTATTAAAAAAGATTCCTCAGAATTGCTTTGAGATTTTTATTGGGCATTAAGGATTTTTAGAAAAGATGGTAACTGAGATAGCATATTTGTCAGTAATTTTTGCAATTAGTTTTACAATGTTTTTTTCATCAGCATATGCAGAACCTACAGTTTCCATAATTATGGAAAAAACAACATATCAGTATTGTGAAAAATTATTCTATACAATTGAAGTTTCAGAAGTTACAGGAGATCCCGCAATTATTCACATCAAAGATGAATCAGGAAAAGGCAGTAGTGCAATACCAATAGCGATTACTGATTTACAAAATCCCATTCCATCATTAATTCCATTTGAGGCAGATATTTTTCCATTAGGAAAATATTTCATTGATGTTCAATATTCAGGAGCTACAACTTCTGCAAAATTCGAATTAATAGATTCAGATTCAATATGTATTCCTGAATTGATTAAACCAATTATGGCCAATTGGCTTTCGGGGAACATTTCAGATGGATTTCTTTTAGATGCATTACAAAAATATGTAGATACCCAATTATTCAACATACCATTTGAAATCAATGAAAAAAATGTGTATGAGATAAAAATTCCAGAATGGGTAAAAAATATAGGTTATTGGTGGTTAGAGGGAATAATTTCAGATGATGATTTCTCAAATGCAATGAATAATTTGTTAGAAAGAAACATTATAGGATTTACAATAGAAATGAAAAATGAGATATGAACAAGTATTCAATAATTACCATCATTGCAATTATTGTAATTATTATTCCGTTTGTATATTCAGGAATAAACATTATAGAAGCATATCAATTAGAATACCAATGGAGTAATCCAGATAGATTTAGTTTTTTTGAATTATCCAATTCTGGTGAAATAGAATTTTGTAATACAATGCCATTTATGACAAATTTTCAAAAATTTGAAATTGCGACATTCTATCAAGGAAAACATCTTGGTTCATTTGTTACAAATTCATTTTCAATAAGTCCATTTTCATCAAAAGTACAAGAAGGGATTTTTACATCAGAAAATATTGTCGAAGCACAACGAAATTTTTTCACATTTGACTATATGTTTAATGGGGGGGAGCAAAGAATGGATCCTGCTACATTTATCATTCAAATACAAATAGACACACCCATAATCGGAATTATTCCATACTCATCTACAATTGAGATGCTAGGATCAGACTTTGATAAAATGATGAATACTAAAAATTTGTCTTGTGGTTAATTATTCTTATTTGCTTTAGATATTATTCCGAAAATAACTCCAACAATCCCAGCAATTACAAATGCTATAACAAAACCCATGATCAGTTCTCTACTCATTCCTTTTCCAGAACTCGATGATTGTGAGGTTGAATCAAGAACGCATACTCCATTTTTAAGAACAGTTCCAGGGCCACATCGTTCATCTAGGATACATACTCCATTTTTAAGAACAGTTCCTGCACCACATTGAGTTTTAGGAGTATCCTCTACAGAGGTTTCTTCAACTGGTGTTTCCTCTACATGGGTTTCTTCAACTGGTGTTTCCTCTACAGGGGTTTCTTCAACTGGTGTTTCCTCTACAGGGGTTTCTTCAACGGGAGTTTGACCAAATACAGATCCAATAATTTCTATTTCTTCAGTACCTGCAGGTAATTCAATACTCAAAGTTCTACTTTGAGAAGAAGTGTTAATTTCTGAGAAATTTGGTTCATCACCATCTGCTAAAAGAATAAAATCGTCATCCAATCCCTGATAAGTTGAATCAAAGAAAGAACGATTAAATGTAATATCTAGAGTTCCGTTGGAATCATTAACATCAACTGTTAAAATTAATGATATGGCATCAGTGTCTGCTTCAATTCCAGATACAGTCATTCCGGTTACATCATATTCAATATCAAAAGAATTCCCTTCGATATCTACAGACATTGTTTCTGCATAAACTAATGCAGTTGAAATCATGGTAAATAAGATTAAGCCAAGAGAGATTTTCAACAAAGAATTAACGCTAGGTAATGGCGTATGTTTTTCCGAGTACAATTCTTTTACAGCAGAATTATTCATTTGTATATTTTGACCTCCGAATTGACGTTAAAAATGAAGAGACGATAATTAATCACGTAAAAGTCAAGCTTTTTTACTTATTTTTAAAGTTCAGGCAGAAATTCTACTAAATTACACCACGCAATATCTGAATAATTTTTTCAGCAATCACATTTGCTGCTAGAGATTGAGCCTCTTTTGTTTGTGCTCCAATGTGCGGTGTCAAAATTACATTGTCAAGTTCAGCCAATTTAGTTCCAATGGCAGGTTCTTTTTCAAACACATCCAAAGCAGCACCACCCAAAGTACCATTTTTGATTGCATTATAAAGAGCATCCTCATCAACGACACCACCTCTGGAAGTATTGATAATTTTTGCAGTCTTTTTCATAGTAGACATTTTTTCAGCATCAAGAAGGTGAAATGTGGAATCTAGAAGTGGAACATGTATAGAGACATAGTCAGAACTTTGTAAGAGTGTATTCAGATCAGCTTTCATCAAACCGACTTCTTTTGCAAATTCTTCATCAATTGGAATTACATCATATCCAATAATGTTCATGTTTAATGCACGTGCAAGTCTTCCCAATCTTTTTCCAATATTTCCTAAACCGATAATTCCTAAATATTTTCCTCGAAGTTCAGTTCCCTTTAATTCCTTTTTTAACCATTGTTCATTTCTTATTGCTCTATCGCCTCTTGCAGTTTGTCTTGCAAGAGATAGCATCAATCCTAAAACTAATTCAGCTACGGCATTCATTGCACCTTCAACAGCATTAATTACACGAATATCTTTTGCTTTAGCTGATTCTTGATCAACATTATCTAATCCAACTCCAACTCTTGCAATAATTTTGCAATTGTCAGCTTTCTCAATCATTTCTTTTGTAATGGTAGTTCTACTTCTAACAATTACAATATTAAAAGTAGGAATCTTTTCAAGAATTTGTTCAGGGGTTATTTCAGGTTCATATGAAACTTTTAGACCATTATCTATCAAAATTTTATTCAGTATAGGATCAACTTCATCACAAATTAGCACAGAGTCTTCAAATCCCATATCTAATGAAAAAGACATGTGGAATATAATTCATTAATAAAATAAAAAGAAAAAAAGATGTTAAAAGATCAAGAAGTTAACATTTCTGCCACTACAGGAATTACTTCCCATAATGCGACATAATCGCCACTTGCTTGCATTTCAGAAGCTACTTCATCAGTGTATAAACCGTGAATGTTTTGGGCAGGATGAGCAATGCTTTGTTCTCCCATTGGTGGGATAGCATCACTTGGATTGCCTAAAGCATATGCATAAGATGCAACTGGTGCTGGAATGACTCCTTTCTCAACTAGAACTGGATTCAAGTTGAATGGGTCACCTGCTACAAATACTGAAGCTGCGCCAGTGTATATTGCTGCATAATCATGGTTTACCATTGCATATGCACCTGGTTCATCAAATACTATATCAACAATCATGTTTTGTGAGCCACCTAGTAACCATGTTTCAGTTGCTGCGGATTGTACTCTATTGCCTTGTGTAACTCTATCCAAAATTTCTCCAACAATGTGGAAAAATACTGGTTCGTTACCTGAATTTTCAACAAAGAGTCTCACGTGTTGATCATTTTCAACAAACAAGAGTTGTGATTGGTATTGCTTGAGATCAATTCCATTCCATGGTTGTGCAACAAAGATGTTCTTGTTTACATCACCATTGACAAGTAAGTTATGAGCCATGTTTGGTACATAACCGAATTGCATTCCATTAACAACTGTTGCAGTGTTTTGATGTGCAAACATTGCACCTGCATCATAGTTACCTTCAGGTGTTAGATACAATTGGTTGTATTGGAATTGGAACTCTAATGCGTCTGCATCATAGAACTTTCTATCTAATGATACTTCACCGTTACCACTAACTTTTGTTTTCTCTACCATTAATTTCTTGTATCCATTAACAGGATCAACAATTGCAATTCCGTACATGCCGGAAAGAACGTGTTGGTCCATACCAATTAATTTGACACCAGAACAGTGGTATTTGAAGACACCAGCAGCTTCTGCGATGTAACAATACTGACTTGTTTCGCCAGGATTGACAGACTCAAATGCACTTGCAGATATTTGTGATGCATGCATGTCGTTACCGTGTGCAGTAACTTCATCATCTGGAATTGTAAGTGTCATTTTTACAACGTCACCTTGTGTAACTCTTAGTGTTGGTCCTGGGACTTGTCCACTAAAGGTCATAGCGTTGTAAGTTTTTCCTCCCATGATTGGAAGTTCGACACTTTCACCAGTCAAATCAAACTCAACGATATTTCGTCCAGTTTGTTCAAGTGCACCACAATCAGTTTCTGCGAATGCTTGAGGCATTACCATTGTTAAACCGCCCATATTACGAATTTGATCCATGACATCGACATCCATTTGGGTCATGTCAATAGATTGTCCGCTAATTTGGGTTTGTGTGTATGTGCTTCCGAATAAGGTTGCTCCCATTACAGCTACTGCTGCAATCGTGAAGAGCATACTAATACGCTTATTCATAATGCAACGCACTTACGATTCCTATATAATAATTCCCATTATTGGTACGAGGAATTTTCAAAATATCAGAAAAAGAATGAATAATGGGGGAAATTTAGTAAGTCAGTATGAAGTTCAGATTAGATCAAGATTCACTTGGAAAAGTCAAAATTCCAGCAGACGCATATTATGGAGCATTTACAGGAAGAGCAATCAAACAATATCACGTTACAGGCAACAAAAGCCATGAAAATTTGATAAAGTCATTTGTTATGATAAAGCGTTCTGCAGCAATTGCAAACATGATGACAGAGGCCATAGATGCAAAACGAGGTAAAGCCATAGTATCTGCATGTGATAAAATCTTGTCTGGAAAATACGTTGATCAGTTTGTAGTAGATATGATAAACTCTGGTGCTGGAACTGCATTTAATATGAATTCAAATGAAGTAATTGCAAATGTGGCACTAGAAATTATTCATAAAAAGAAAGGACAGTACGAGTTTTTACATCCAAATGATCATGTCAACATGTCACAATCAAGTAACGACACGTATCCTACTGCAATGCATGTTGCAATTTTGATGAATCTAAAAGAAACAATTTCAGCTATTGATATTTTGATAAAATCACTATCTAAAAAAGCAAAACAATTTTCATCATTTAAGAAGATTGGAAGAACCCATCTGATGGATGCATTGCCAGTAACACTAGGCAGTGAATTTGGAGCTTATGTTACATCAATTACTAAAGCAAAAAATGAAATTCTTGATGCACAAAAAGAATTACAAAATGTTGCACTTGGGGGAACCGCAGTAGGTTCCGGAGCTAATACACCAAAAGGTTATAGAAAGATTGCAGTTTTAGAACTCGGAAAAATTTCAAAGTTATCATTAAATCCAGAAAAAGATATGCAGTATGGTTTGCAAAGCAAATTTGCAGTTGCAAATTTGTCAAGTGCTTTGAGAAATTTGGCAATTGAAATTGGAAAGATTGCAAATGATGTCAGACTAATGGCATCAGGTCCAATTGCAGGATTGGCAGAACTAGGAATTCCTGCGGTGCATGCAGGTTCGTCCATCATGCCTGGAAAAGTAAACCCATCTTTGGCAGAATGTATGAATATGATTTGCTTTAACATCATTGGAAACGACGCATCAGTTTCTTGTGCAGCACAAGGCGGTCAGTTCGAGCTAAACGTTATGCTTCCTGGAATGCTAAAGTGTATGTTAGAATCAACAGACATGCTGAAAAATTTCTTGCCAATATTTTCTGCAAATCTAATTGATGGATTAACTGCTAATAAAGACAAATTACGTGAAGATATTGAAAATAGTCCAGTAATTGTCACATTGTTAACTCCAAAAATAGGATATCTAAAATCTGCAGAACTTTTCAAAGAATCATTGAAAACAGGGAAAACTATCAGAGAGCTTGTTGTTTCAAAGAAACTAATGAGTAACAAAGAGATCGATTCTCTATTCGAGTAGGTCATGGCAAAAATTTTTGTAGAGGCCTACGGATGTTCTGCTAGCTTTGCAGATTCAGAAATGATTTCAGGGTTAATTTTGAATGGAGGTCATATATTAGCTGATAATTCTTTAGAGTCAGATCTAAATATCGTAGTGACATGTTCAGTCAAAGATTCAACAGCAAACAAGATGATGTATAGAATAAATTCATTAAAATCAAAACCACTAATTGTTGCAGGTTGTCTTCCAAAGGCAGAAAAGGAAGCTGTAGAAAAATTCTCAGAAAATGCTAGTTTGTTAGGACCCAATTCGCTAGGAAAAACACTTCAAGTGATCAACTCAACATTAGAGGGAAGAAAACAAATTGCATTAGAAGATTCAGATTTATCAAAAGTTGGACTACCCAAAGTCAGATTAAATCCAACAGTAGGAATAGTAGAGATTGCAAATGGTTGCATGAGTGAGTGTACATTTTGTCAAACCAAGTTATCTAAAGGAAATCTTTCAAGTTATAGATTAGGAGATATTGTAAGACAAGTTCAAACGGAGATTAAAGAAGGATGTAAAGAAGTATGGTTGACATCTACAGATAATGGATGTTATGGATTGGATATAGGTACAGACTTGCCATCACTAGTAAATGCAGTTACTGAAATTCCAGAAGATTTCATGGTAAGAGTAGGTATGATGAATCCAATGTACATGCCAAGAATCAAAGAAAAATTAATTGATTCATTTGATAATGAGAAAGTTTTCAAATTTTTGCACATTCCAGTTCAAAGTGGAAGTGACAAAGTACTAAATGATATGAAACGAGGACACACATCTGGAACCTATAGAGAAATTGTAAACAAAGTAAAAGAAAGATTTGGAGACTTTACTATTTCTACAGACATCATTGTAGGTTTTCCTTCAGAAACTGAAGAAGAATTCCAGAAAACAATATCATTGCTTGATGAAACAAAACCAGATGTAGTAAATTTATCAAAATATAGTGCAAGACCAGGAACTGATGCTGCAGAATTGGAACAAATTGATGCCGCTGAAGTTAAGAGAAGAAGCAAGTTAATTTTTGAGCAGATCAGTAAATTATCAATGGATAGTAATCAAAAATGGATCGGGTGGAAAGGCAAAGTCCTATTTGATGAGATGACGGACGAAGGAATAAAGGGTAGAAACTTTGCTTACAAGCCTATAGCTGTTGAGAATGATGTGGAATTGGGTCAATCACACATAGTAGAAATCATAGATGCAACTGTAAAGAGACTGATCGGTAAGATCGCAAGCTAAATTTTTTCGATCTAAAATTTGATTAAAAAAACGTAAGAAGGTTTTTTATCTAAATCAAAAAATAAGATTAGAAATGAGTTTTCAAATTAAAGAACCAGTATTAGTAATAGGCTTGGGCGGCATAGGCTCAAAATTAGCAGTCAAAGCAAAAGATTCCCTTAATTCAGATTGTCTAGTAATTAGTAATGATAAGAAAGATTTCCTATCAGATATTCCATCAGTTCATGTTTCAACTTATTCAGTAATCAATCCATCAGTTCAACTAATCAGAGGCTCAACTTACAAAGTTGCAGATGAAATCAGATCAAAAATTTCAGGTTATTCTACAATCATTTTAATGAGTAATTTAGCAGGAAAAGCAGGCTCAGCAATGGCACCAGTAATATCAGAGATGTGTAAAGAAGCAGATTCAGGATTAATGTCATTTGCAATCATGCCTTTCAAATATGAAAAAGATAGAATTTTCAACTCAGGAGTATCTCTAAAAAGAGTTAGAGAAAATTCAGAATGTACAGTAGTATTTGACAATGATTCATTACTTGATAGTAATCCAGATTTGAGTCCAAAAGCATGTTATGATATTGCAAATTCTGCAATGATGCACGTTGTAGAATCCTTTGGCACATCTGAGATATCTAGTCAGACAAATATTATCACTACAAGCAGAAATGGACAAAATATAGAAAATTCACTCAGAGATTCACTAAAAATGCTATACGGTAATGCACCACTAAACTCAGTTAAATGTTCAATGTTGTATGTAGTAGGAGGAAGCAATATTCCTGTGGGCGTAATTAATTCAATCACAAATCTCACTGCAGGAATTCTAAATGAAAGTAATTCACAGATGGATATGACCTCATCGTCTGATGAATCCAAAGTTGTAATGCTATCATCCATTCAAGGAATGACAAAATTTGATAACTATGATCCACTCGGAATGATTCCACAAGAAGATACTTTAGATTGGCATACACCAGATTGCAGTATTGATTGTGAATTAGATTTGTACCAACTAGAGTAAGATGATTTTTTAAAATTATAATTTTTTGAAAAGAATTATTCTTTAGCTGGTTCTTCTTTAGCTGGTTCTTCTTTAGCTGGTTCTTCTTTAGCTGGTTCTTCTTTAGCTGGTTCTTCTTTAGCTGGTTCTTCTTTAGCTGGTTCTTCTTTAGCTGGTTCTTCTTTAGCTGGTTCTTCTTT
>JAJRWR010000019.1 GCA_024276695.1 archaeon | reverse complement strand
TTCCTTCTTTAATTAAATGTTCTATTCCTTGAATGAATGTATCATCATCAATGGAACCTTCTGCCCACCATTTTGCATTATTTTTAATCCATTCAGAAATTTTTGATGTGGTGTTTAGTAATGGATTTTTCCCAACTTGGACTTCAACTATGGCGTATCCATTTAGCGCGTTATCCACTTGTTCTTCTGGCCCTAAACCATGAACAAATATTGCATATCTAACTAGTCCTGCCTCTTGTTCTATTGGTAATCGATGCTCCACTTGCCCAAACTCGTTGAAGAGATTGTTTTTTCCAATGCTTTCAGCAAAAGAGTACAGTTTATTGTTATTCTCATCTACTACCCAAATATCATAACTAACTTGGTCTAAAATTTCAATGTCATTGTATTTGCTGTAAAAATTAATTTTCCAATCAATATCACAGCCTTCAATTGGTGATACTGGAGAATAGTTGTATTGAATCATCATTGAATATGTATTTGTAGAGATTCGTCCACTAGTGTAATCTGAAAATTCCTTATCACACTTTAGCAATTCTGATTTTTGAATCGTTTCCTTTACATCACTAAATGGATCTGAAGTTACATTTTCTTTATACTTTGTCAAATCAAATTCAAACATTATTGGTACACTATCTGAATTAATTCCAGCATATGTCAATGCCTTTACTGGAAATGGGAAATTATCTACTAGCCATATTTCATTATCATTATCATTGTACCACCCAACTACTATTGCATCCGTTATTCTATCAGAAATAGTAATTGACTCTACTCTGCTTGGAACAAGATCTGATTCCAATCCTCCGCCAACTGGACCCAATGATCCCCATGATGCAGCTCTGAATTCTTGCGGTCCGTGAATTCTGTCTTTTTCATTTGATGTAGCAAAAGATGAAATCCATGCAATTGATGACTTGAATGCAATTGCATAATCTGATAAGTCGTCATCAAATAATATTGGAGTAGGCACTATTTTTCCCAATCCCCATGAACCTTTGATTGTTTTATCTCCATCAATTACTAGAATTTGTGCATCCCACAATGTTTCACTAATGTTTTGTGTTTCACCTTTAATCCAAACTCTCAATTCAATTGGCGAGCATGCATTAAGATCAATCTCGCATAGAGTATATTCAAAATAGTCTCCCTTTTTGAGACCCTCACCTAAATACCATGTTCCATTCATATCCACCCCTGCATTTTGAGCATACGCTATACTTGCAAATCCTATTGATACAATCAATATGGATAGTATCATGATACTTTTCATGATTTGAATTTTGAATTAATGGATATTAAACGTAGATTACATTTTTCCTGTTAATAGTCTTGCTAGAGTAGATGTAAAATTTCTTTATGGATTAAACTCTGATATGAATATGATTGTTTTCGGTCTTGTCAAGTTAGTGAGGCTTTGATTTGAGATTTTCTAGTGTAAAGTGTCGAGACCTGTTCTTAAAAATCAAATCAAAGATACTTTCTACTGAGGTTTATTCAGTAATAATTAGTCTATCGGCATCTATGAATCTCTACTTTAATGGGGAATCCCTAAGACATGTTGCAGATTCCATGAAACTCTTTGGAGTCAAGGTAACTCACCAGACTATTCATAACTGGATCAAGAAATACATTGGAATGATGGATAATTATCTCGCATCTATTACGCCTCAGGTATCTGAGAAATGGTATTGTGATGAGATATATCTCAAAATCAAGGGGGACAAGAACACGAACAAAATGGAACGTCTAAACGGTGAGATTCGAGACCGTGAGAAAGTCATGCGTTCCCTAAAGACAGATGACTCTCGAATTATCAAAGGTATGCAGATTCACCATAATTACATTCGAAGTCACATGGGAATTGATGGAATGACACCAAGTGAGAAGGCAGGGATCAAGGTAGAAGGTCTCAACAAGTGGATTACAATTATTCAGAATGCAAAGTTAAGCCAGTAATTTTTTAGCCACACAATCAGGACATAGAATTATTCCCTGATTATCTGTAAGTGTGTGCATTGTTTGACCATATTCCTTGTTGTCTTTTCTGATGGAATCCCATTCATTCTCGAAGAACATGATGCAACAGGGTGAAATATTGTGCTTTATTCCTCTCCAAAAATATTTTCCTTCTTTTCTCATCAAGGAGTCTGAATCTGCTAGCGATCAAAAAACCCTAGGTTATTGGATCAGTTGACTAAAAGATAAAGTCGAGCTAACAATCTACTGATCCTTTATATCTGCAAAAGACAATCTTACGCATGTCAAAATTTGATAATGCAAAATGTCCAAAGTGTGACAAAGTAGCTAACAATAGAACAGAGGTTGAAACTCTTTTCGGTATTCGTAATAATAGCGGATATGAAATGGTTCAATCTTGGTGTAAGGAATGCAGGGGTTAACCCTTTTTTTCTAGGTCTCGACACTTTACACAATAAGATCCATGATCAAAGCCTCATGAATTTTACAATACCTTGTTTTCTGTAATTTTTAATAGAAGATCATCTCAAGATAGTCTATCATTGAGAATTTGTAAAAAATGTGATATTCAAATGAATATCAAAAATCCAAAAGTAGAGCGTAGAGGTAATGAGAAAAATATGGAAACTAAATATTATTGCCCCAAATGTGATCATTCAGAATATGAATAAAATTCTAAGATCTTTGTTTTTCTAGTCTTTTTTGTAGAAAAACTAAACAAATGTAAAGAATTTTCAGAACACACTATTGTATTTGTTTGAGACAGTAACATTATGGTATATTCCAATGCGTTGTATTTTGCATCACAATTTGACAAGTTAACTGATGAGGTGCTTTCCACTTTTAATGTAAAACAAAAATCACAAAAAAAATCTCAGTCTGAATAAAATTATTCTTTATGGATTGATGTATGTTGAGAATTTTTACAGTTGATGTTATTTCTCACGTACAGTTACTTGATTTCCTGTTGTGTGGTTAACTCCAACCACTGCACCTGGATGAGATGTAATTATCATCAAAGTTTCACAAGATAGACACAATGTAGATGGTACATAGTCTGCATATTTTTCAGAAGAGCCGGTGGTAGCTAAAACTGCATCGTCTTTAAGGTCTGATTTTCCACAACTAACACATTGAGATGGTTTTTGTGGTATGTGTTTTATTTGACTGATAAAGTAATGAACCAATATGTACACTATACAGTTAGAGTTCTTAAATTAACTGATATTTGTTGAAATTCCTACAGTTCTGATAATATGTAATACGCTTAGATTCTAAACAAAATAATTATCAATAGGAAAACCAGCATCATCATGGATACATTGGATTTTATGATAAAACAAGATGATGAGTAAGGTGTGGTAGAAACTTCACTTTCAAAACTAGATGACAAGGGTGTTTTCACTATGGTGAAAGTTGATAACGTTGAAAAAAAGTTGTAAAAGTAGGTAAATTCCTGAAGTAAATCTTGAAACTGAAGAAACCTTTGATGGGGTAAAGAATTTCTATACTTCAAGGAAGATGATCGTCGCAAAATTTTATGATGATGGCAAACCTACAGTTTTAACTCAGGACATTCAAAAAGGAAAAAATTCTCTTGCAAAAATTTGGTAATGGGAAAGAAGATTGTGGTATTGTAAAATTTTGATTCTTCTCAATTAATGATGGGATTTCTCAGTCGTGATTTTAAGGAAACCTTAATGCGTATCTTGAACAATTAGAATTAGATTGGAATGTTTTAGATGTGATGGAAAAGGCAAGTACCGAAATGAATTTGGCATGTGGGAAAAATGTGAGTCTTGTCAAAAAAATGAAATGTCTTTTGAAAATGTGAATGCAGAACCTGACTTGAATGAAGAAGGAATATGACTTTTGAAGATGTAGAGGAATGAGTAAAATGGTGTTTGCTTTTAAATTCGGATTTCTAAAGTTCAAATCTGGTAAAACTGAAAAGAAAAACACAATGAACATTGAGAATAACAAAAGATGTACAAACTGTAATCTCCTTTTATCAGAACATACTAAAAATGAATTATGTTATTCATGTAATATGCAACGCAACTCCTAGAATACTCTAAATCTTTAAGTTGATTATTCTTTAAGAGAAATTATGGATGACTCTGAAATTGTAAAGCGAGATCACCAGAAAAATAAATCTAAAATTGTTAATCTGGTCAAAGAGATGTTTCGTCTTGAGAAATGGGGAGATGAGTAATTTAAGGTACAATTACAAGAATTAGTGGTAAAAGATGAGAAATTAGTTAAAGATGTAATTGCAAAAATAAAGCAGGAAAAAGGAATAGAATAGAGATGGGATTCGGGGATAAATTCGTTGGTGATGCCACTGGAAATATATCAGTTAAGGTACAGTGTACTGGATGTCAAAGAATTACCGTAGTTAGAATTCCATCTGGTAAATCGTTTGATAAATGGAATGAAAAGACAAAGTGTACCTTGTGTGATGCTGCAAAGTGTTGGGTAAAATTTGAATCCTAATTACACAGTTATGATTATTGAGGTTGGAAAATGAATCAAGAATCTGATAAATATGAAACAATAACAATTGAATCAAAAGTTAGGGAGGGAGTTTTTCATAAAGTTGTTAAAGACTTGGAAAGTGGAAAAGCTGTTTCTTGTTCTTGTAAATGTTGGAATAAAGGAAACAAGCCCTGTGTTGGCATGAGAACTGTTGGTTATGAAAGTGATTAGAAAATGAAACCAATTATGATTATTGTAATCGCGTTTGTTGGAGTTGGAAACTTCTAAAACCATTTCATGTTATTTTTTTACTAGTATTTTCTGTTATCTTTTTTAATTCAGAAAGAATCAACACTAGTATTTCTTTTTCATTTAACTTTAGCAGTTCTTCTGTTTCTTCTTCGGTGAATTTAATATCTTCGTTTATTTTTTCATATGTTTTTAAATCTACCATATATCCCGATATGATTACAGTAGTTGATTAAAACTTTGGTAATCTATACGGGATTATTTAGAATCATTAATGAAAAGCCAATGGGATGACTGTCGAATCAATTATCATAAAGGGTGAACTTTCATGGCAAAATGCTTGAGATATGGTCAACCAAATGCTATTTGTTGGCTGTAATGCATGCTCTAAATGCATCAAGAAATTCTATCCAGAAATCTGGACGATGTGCTACATTCTATACATAAATGAGGTTTTTTTAGATCTAACTTGCTTTACTGATCAGGTCGATTTCAAACCTTGAAAAATACTATTCGATCAATATTGCAGGTTTGAACGGCCTTGCATGACGTGCTTTTCCTTTAGGATCATAAATATCACTATCTGATTCTGAATACACTGTAACATCTACGCCAAACTCTTTCTTTCCTATACTAGCTAGTTCTGATAAGAGGAATTCTTTTTCATCAAATGAATCCGATTCAAGCTTCATCTGTTTAATTTCTTCAGACTCTGAATGCAAATCTTTGATTACTTTTTGGATATAGTCTGGCATTTTTTTGGCCTCTGTAGTTTTCGGATCTGCAATTAATTCCTTCATTACAACTCCCATGTTGTTTTGTCCTCCTACCATGATACTCAATATCTTACGATACACTTTTGATTTCATCAAATCTGAATTTACATAGAGTACAATTTTCTTTGGAGTAATTTTTGTAACTTTTAAAATATTTGCAATATCATCTATAGTATTTTTAAGTAAATTCTCTGATTGTATTGCAGTAGCATCAACATCCTCTTTAGAATGAGTAGGCCATGCTGATTTTGACACTAATCCCTCATTACCAAGATTCTCCCATATTTCTTCAGCTATGTGTGGTGCAAATGGGGATAACATTGTAACTCGTACAGAATTGATATGGTGTAATATCCCTGATGTGTCTTCTCTTCCTTTGGCTTGTACTCTTTTGTGATACCAGCTCAAATCTGATTCAAACGTAAATAAAATATCGTGTAGTGCTTCACGCAATCTCATTTTTTCAACAGCTTCTGTGACTTGAGATATCATACTCTGGGTTTTTGATAAAATCCATCTATCTTCAACTTGTAACTTCCTAATTACTCCCTTTTTGAGCCTAGTGCATTCCTCTAGTAATGATTCTAGCTTGTTTTGAATACCATATACTGATTCCATGTTAAAATCAGCATCCTGGAGTAATTCGGCTGATGAAATGATTGCCAATCTGATTGGGTCTGCACCATTATTTCTGATTGCAGTACGTAATGGAATAATGTTTCCCATACTCTTACTCATTTTAGCACCGTTCATCATGACACTACCATTTACTACAATTTCCTGTGGCCATAATTTTTTTTCAAATATTGCAACATGATTTAAGACAAAAAATGACAAGTGGTTCTGAACCAAATCTCTACCTGAATGTCTTGAATCAACTGGATAAAAATAAGTGAATTCTTTTTTCATGATACCAATTATATTCTCTGTAAGCTTTGAAGTACTAACAGCTAGTGACAAATCTCCTTTATCTAATAGAATATAATCAAATAGTTCTCGAGTTAAGTTCTCAGGAGTTGCTGTTCCATCATTTACAAATCGTGAAATTGTATAATATGCCATGTATATCACAGAATCTGAGAGTGATTCTACAATCCAATCCTTGTCCCATGGTAGTTTAGTTCCTAACCCTTGCTGTCTTGCACATGCTCGCTCATGCAACCAATCAATTACTTCTTTGAATTCTGTTCTAATATTATTTGGTAGAATATTCATCTCATCAAAACAATCACGAGCTAACTCTTTCCATTCTTCATCTCCGTAATTCAAAAACCATTGATTGTTCAATATTTTAACAACACATTCTGCACCACATCTACACTTCACTGGAGCATTTTCAAGTACTGGGAATTTCTCTAGATGTTTGTTTTCTTCTAACCATACTCGCACCTTTTCTCGTCCAAACTGGACTTTTTCATTGTTGAACTGATCACATCTTTCATTTAACTTTCCATCTGTGAATTCTTTGAGATACAACTCTTTTGTTGCCTCTTCTAATTTCTCATCTGTTTGGTTTACAACTCCTAATTTTTCACAAATCTGTTTTGCAGGATATGTATCGTATCCCGGAGTAACTATAATTGGAATAGGCTCGATTTTTGACGCTAATTCATGATTTTTTGCCTTCAAATCCATTAAAGCTTGATAGTCTTTTGGAGCATGTGCAGGCACTGACATTACAAGGCCAGTTCCCATGCTAGGCTCTACAAAGTCTGCTTCCAATATTGGAATCTCTATGCCATTGTGTAGTGTTGCACATTTTCCAACAATTTCTGAACCTGAAATATCGCCAATTATCTTGACCTCTTTTTCAAAGAATTTTATTTTATATGCACATTGCTCAGAACATATCCATGTTTCATTATCAACTGTAACTTTTTTGTATGTAATATTTGGATTGACCCACAAATTAGTTACACCGAAAATTGTTTCAGGTCTTAGAGTTGTAACTGGGAAAATAAATTCACCAAATGAAAACTTTACTAGGAAATTTTTATCATCAATTTTTGGTTCTACATCACCCATTGTATCATGTTGGGATACCGGATTCTGATCTTTAGGACACCATCCAACTGGATGGCTGCCCTGAATTATTTTACCATTTTCTTTTAGTGTTGTAATTTGCCACTCGATAAATTTCTGATAACCTGGAACTATGGTGGTAAATTCTCGTCTCCAATCAATGGAATAACCCATTTCAATCATTCCAGACTTTATCTCTTCATGAAAGTAATCCGCAATTTTTATTGGTTCAACAAATGTTTTGATATCTTCCTCTGTAACATGATATACATCTCTCAATCCATCAAGAATTTCTTTTTCTCCAGCTTGAATTCTCTTGGCCATTCCTAACACTGGAGTTCCAGTATAATGGAATCCCATTGGGAACAATACGTTATACCCTTGCATTCGATAAAATCTTGCATGAACATCAGCTAGTGTGTATGTTCTTCCATGTCCGATATGTTGTGGAGAGTTTGGATACGGATATGCTACTGTGATAAATTTTTTTGGTTTCTCATTTGGATTTGTCTCAAAGTCTTTTGATTCGGTCCACTTGTTTTGCCATTTTGTTTCTATTTCATTCCAGTTAATCGTCATTATATTTGATCCTAAAATCATTGATTTTGCTTTGGCTATTGCCTGGTCTTTTTTAGATGTGTCTTTTCCTCCACCTTGAGCAAATTTAGAATCTCCACCTCCAGAACCGCCCAAAATTGAGGCTATTTCCTTGGCTATTTTACCTGCATTTACGCCTGATTGTTCTCCTGCAAATACCATAATTCTAATCGTTGAACCTATTGTAAACACTCCACAATAAGCTGCAGTACTATCTTTTGCAATTAACTTCTTGCCAAAGTTTTGATGGAAATAATCATCATAATTCATACTTGATGTAAAGCAGATTTTATTTTTAATTATGATTTCATCTAGTTCTCTTGATTCTCCAGATAGAACCTTTTCTAGTAAAATAGGAATTTGTTCTCTTGTCTTTTCTTTATTTTCTTCTCTTTGTTTCTCTATTTTTTCTTTAACAATATCATCTTCAGCTTGTTTCCTTAATTCTTCTTCTTGGTCTTTTACATATTGAAATGCCGTAGGACCTGAGACAAATTCTATACGAACTACACCGTCTTGAATTCGTTTGGTCTTTGTAATTTTGATTAGTTCGATATCTCCAGTCTTCTTTACATGGGTTCCCCCACATGCCTCTACATCTTGATCTTCAATGGAAACAATTCTGACTGATTTTACTGGAACTACTCCACCCTGGTAAATCCTAAATCCATATGTCTGCTCTGCAGTTCCTCTATCATAGTAATCGATGTTTACTGTAAGATTTTGTTTTACCATACTGTTTGCTGCATCTTCAATCCGTTTTACTTGTTCATCAGTCAATGATGAATGGTGGGTTATATCCAATCTTGCATGATCATCATCTTTGAACGCAGAATGCTGCCAAATCCATGAACCTAAAATTTTACGAGATGATGCGTTTAGTATGTGAGTACTGGTGTGGTTTTGGTAATGTTTGCACGTCTTGTTTCATCAACCTTGCAGGAAACGGTATCGCCTTCTTTTGGAGTACCACCTTCTAGCTTGTGAACAATAATGTTTGCGTGTTTATCTACATTGATCACTTTGAATCCTGCAATGGTTCCAAAGTCAGGCTCTTGTCCTCCACCTCTGGCATAAAATGAAGTTTTATTTAATACCACTTGATCATCAAAGACTTTGATTACTTTGGCCTCAAACTCCATTGGGTCGTCTTTATAAAATAGAATCTCCGTTTCAGGTAACTCTTCTAGTGGAAGTTCTCTGATTGCCTTTTTCTTTTCAGACTGGTGCAAATCAGATA
The DNA here is from genome assembly GCA_024276695.1 of archaeon. GTDB lineage: Archaea > Thermoproteota > Nitrososphaeria > Nitrososphaerales > Nitrosopumilaceae > Nitrosopumilus. The sequence continues at coordinate 8,519 of JAJRWR010000019.1, read as the reverse complement.
GTTTAGAGTAAAACTGTGATGGAATCTCACTAATTGCATCGACTTCTTTGAGATATTCTGGTGTAATGCCATCTGATTCGTACAAAGTGATTAGCTCATCTACTGTTGGCACTCCTTTCTCACGAATCTTTTCTGCCTTTTTTTTCATGTGTACTTTAGAATCCTCATATCTTACAGATTCTAGCTTAAGAATTGTCTTGACATCCTCTCTTTTCTCATCTAGTTCTGGATAGGTATCTTTGAGATAATCAATATGTGTATCAATTAATTCATCAATATCTAATTTTAGATTCAATCTGTTAATTGTCCCATTAATTCTTCGCAACATCATTCGAAGATTGTACCCTCCGCCAACATTGCTTGGTAGTGCCCCATCAGTAATTGCAAAAATTAGTGTTCTGAGATGATCCGCAATTAGGTACACTCCTTCAAGCGGTGTTATCATCTTGTTTAGCTGATTATCTGTAATTCCTGCATTTTTTACTGCAAGACGTCTTACCTCATTTAGATCATCGAAATGATCAATCTCTTTTGCAATTTCTGTAAAGTATTTTTTTAAAATTGCAGAATCTGAATCAATTCCAATCTTTTCAAATAGTATCTGATTAATTGGACCAAAACAACAGTCATACGCAGTAGGCGTTCCCATGGTAATCCATGCAAATCTTTCCAATCCTGCCCCCATGTCTATTACACGTTGATCAAGTGTAGTGTGTTGTCCTAGTTCTCCTTGAAATTCAGTAAATACAGCATTTCCTAACTCTAATCCTCTAACAAAATATTCCAGTGATGGACCAAAAGAGCCACCACCTGCCCATACATCCTCTACAAATACAACTTCTTCTTTTTTAATTCCAAATTGGTTTGTCAATAGTCTAAAGTCCAAATCTACACATTCATTCTTCCAATATCCTCCCAAATCTGGAATACTGTGTTGTCCTATCATGCAGAAACTTGAAAAGTGTCTACCTGTAACTCCAACATTTTCTAAATCTTTGAATCTCAAACAAGTTTGTGGAACTACTAGTGGGTTTGCAGGAAACTCAAAAATTACTTTACTTCCCATTATTCTTTGAAAATCAACAACTGATGCAATTGTAAAAAACAAATCATCTCGCCATCTACAAACAACTGGATATCTACTAACTGAAGTGTGATTATTTTTTACAAAAAACTTTTCGACTTGTTTCCACGCTTGTGTATAATCAAATCTCTTGCTAGTCGGAGGCTCGCCAATGAACGAATATGTGTCTGTTCCATCATCTGGACACAAATTTCTATCGGCATTTAGTGTCCAAAAGAATCTGCCACATTTGGTACATGACTTTCTGACAAATCCTTGCTCTTGGAATAGTTTGACATTATAGTATTTCTCAGGATCTGCTGAAAATTCTTTTAGGATCTCTCTTTTATCCAACGATGAGGCTGTCCCAATCCGATATTAAGAATTGTCGATTAATAACACATTAAATACACAACACTTCTCAATCTATTCATGTTTGGTAAGAAACCTGTTTTGAAAGAAGGTACTCAGATTTTCTCAGTTAAAAAAAATGGTGAATTTTATGACTTTATTTTTGGTGTAGTTACTGGTGTTGATGGAAGAAAAGTAGGTGTCAATGGAGTAATTGTAAATCCAATAGGATTGAAAAACAAAATTGCTCAAGGAAAGACTGGTGAACGCTCTAGAGAAATTCTTGAACATCCAAACCCTGACAATGTGGTGCTTGCTTTAGTGTATAGAGTCGAACATGAAAATTATGCAGAAGTATTAGATCTTGATGTTGACAAGTGCGATATTATTCCTCCAAAAATCTATTCAATGTTAGATGGCTGGATTCGTGAATCATTACCTGAATTTTTTAATACTGTTTTATCCTTACCCGAAGGTTCTGAAAGAGATGAGGCAAAACGAGTTTTAAGACATAGAAAGGACACTTTGAATGATCCCAATTTGAAACGAACAGTGTATGCTGTTTGCAGAAGTCTAAAAATTCTGAACTAAATTTTCTAGTTTTCAGGCGTAACTTCTCCATAGTTTTATATTATGCCCTAAGAAAATCTCGATACAATGGAATATGTTTACGCTGCTTTACTTCTTCACAAACTAGAGAAAGAAGTTAACGAGGCAAATGTCAGCTCAGTTGTTAAAGCATCTGGTGCTGAAGTTAATGAAGCCCAAGTTAAATCACTAGTTGCAGCCTTAGCCGATGTTAATATCGATGAGGCAGTTAAAGCCGCACCCGTAGCAGTTGCAGCAGCCGCAGCACCAGCAGCAGACGCAGCAGCAGAACCCACAGCAAAAGAGAAGAAGAAAGAAGAACCTAAAAACGAAGAAGCAGCCATGGAAGGATTGTCTTCCTTATTTGGCTAAACAACTTTTCTTTTATCAATTTAATTTTGATCTTTATTTTTGTTAATCTTAATTACTCCTAGTTCACAGTTTGTATTGATTGGTTGATTTCTCTTTCCCAATAGATGGGTTCATCAGTATTTTAGATTATTTGGGTACGATAGCTTTTGCAGTAACAGGAGCATCAAAAGCAATTGCACACAAGGCAGATATTTTCGGAATTATAGTTCTAGCTACTGTAGTCGGGGTTGGCGGTGGAGTAACCCGTGATGTTATTTTTGGACGATTCCCAACGGCTTTCTCTGATCCAATCTATGTCTCATTAACTGTGACAGTTGGAATTGTAATGTTTTTCCTATTTGCAAAATTCAAAAAACAGATGACAGTATGGCTAGTTTTTGATGCAGTTGGATTGGGTGTGTTTTCAATTTTAGGTGCATCCATTGCATATCAAATGGTTGGATTGGAATTTTTTCCAATGCTGTTTGGTGGGATGATTACAGCAATTGGTGGTGGAATACTTCGAGATGTCTTTGTGCGAGAGATACCGATCGTCTTTGTAAAAGAAGTGTATGCAATTGCAAGTATTGTTGGAATTGTAGTATTTTATACAACACTATCATCTGGTGTAGATATACAAGTATCTTCGATAATTGGAATAATTGTGGGAACTGGGATAAGATTACTTGCAATGAAATATAATTGGAATTTACCTAAAGTTAGAGAATCTTAAGCAGGGGTGTAATCTTTTGCTTGACCTGCAACACCTTTGGCTTGTGCATCTGCTTTTTGCAGGATTTGCTCTTTTGTTTCATCTGTCATAAATCCAGATTCTACTGATAAAGAGTGAGCATATCCTGATGCTTTGCCAAGAATTTGTGAGATGTTATCTGCAGTAATGTATGCTGCCTCGATAGATAGTGATACTGCTTCTTGATGTGCTTGTGCAAAGGAATCTCTTATCTTCTCAACATCGATTACCATTTCTGCTTCTGCATACTTTAGACCATCTTCTACTGCTGAGTATAGTGAAATTCCTGCCTCCACTGGCTTGATATCCAATTTACCTAAAATTGATGCTAATTTTTCGTTGATTGCCTCGCCTTTTTTCACTGGAGTACTATCTTTGGCAATCCAGATTGTTCCTTGATCAATTTTTGTTGGAATACCTGCTTCTTTGAATTCAGTAAGCATTGGACCTGGTGCAATACCTGTGTTTTTAGCAGGAACTACAATATCTACACTTGCAACATCTCCGCCTCTTGCTGCCATCATGATTTTGTTTTTGGAAAGAAGAACGTTTAGCTTGAATGGTGACATATTTGTAAATATGAACATGATTTGGCCTTTCAAATCACCAATGATATCTTTGATTCCTGGTACGTCTAGTGTCTCTAATGCTTTTACTGCAATCTTATCTTTGACACAGACAAATTCTACTTTATCCTTGAGTGTTTTTCTTAATGGTAAAATTTGAGTTGAACGAACTTTTCTCATTTGAATAATGGATACAACTTTGTATTTTTTTGGTAATTCAATTAGTTGTTGGTACATCTGGATTTTTCTTTTAGGGTAAGATGTTCTATTCTCATGCATATTTCTTCTTAACCTCTTGTGCTTGTTTTACTGGTTTGCCCATTGTAGTTTTAATGAAAATCTTTTTCATATTTTTCTCACCGTTTGGTAGTTTCTTTTCAATTGCATGTAACACTGCAAGTGCATTAATTGCCAAATCTGCATCCTCCATTGTCATATCACCAATTTTTGCTGAAATTGAAAGTGATGCTCTTGCTCTTACTTTGATACATGATCTGAATCTTTGCAAGAATGCCTCTATTGATGCATCAAAAGGAACTGGCGTTGGCATTTTTCCTCTTGGACCTAAAAGCTGACCTAAAGTCTTACCCACTGTTGGCATTACTTTAGTATCTGCTAAGAAGAAATCATATTTGTTAATGAATTTTCTAGATTCTCTTTTATTAGTTCCAAATTTTTCTAATTCTTCTGTTCCAATCACCGAATCTGCTTTTGCAGCTTTTGCTTTTTGGTTCATATCCCCTGTTGCAATGATACAAACAGTTGCTGGAGAACTGGTCTTTGGTAATTGAACTATTTCGTTTAGTGCAAACCCCTTCTTTACATCAATATCTTTGAAAGTAATGATTAGTTCGATGGATTGTTTGAATTTCCTTTCCTTTGTTGCAGCTTTTGCTTCTTTTATAAGATCAACTAGCTGAGCATCTGTAATCATTACGACACAATTTCTAGAAAACCTACTTAAAATCGTTTAGAGATTTGTGTTTTCTGTTAATCATTTATTTTAAAAAATTACATATTTTCACTAAAATTATTACAAATAAGATGAAAATAATGCTGAAAACCTACATATATTGAATCATAAAGAGTTTTTTCGAATACGTTGCACCGTTTTGATGAATTAGATATGAAATTGCTTTTTGAATTGACTGCTGATGGCTCTATTTCTGTTCCTACACTATCAAAAAAACTCGGAATTAATGCCTCAGTATTGTATAGTAGAATTAAGAGATTGATGAAAAAGAAACTCATCAAAAAATTTACTATTGAAATAGATGATTCTCTATTGGGTATAGGAGTAAAAGCAGCTGTTGGGATTAACCGAGATCCAAAGTTTAAGGACTCTATTCATAAAAAATTCATGGAAACTGCCGAGGTTGTTTCTATTTCGGAGGTTACAGGTAGATTTGATATTATGATTAAAGTATATGCAAAGAATCTTGAAGCATTACATTCAGTTGTAATTGAAAAAATTGGAAAAATTGAAGGCATTCAAAATACTGAAACTTTTGTAGAATTACAAAAAACCGATAAAGATCCTGTTTATCTGATTCAATAATTATTGAAACTTTGTATCCCACTTGCCTTCGTTAACTTCGGTAGTGATTTCTTTAGGAGTTTTCCCTTCTACCTTAACTCCTAATGCTACACATGTTCCAATGATTGTCTTTGCTACTGATTTTAATGAACTAGCATAAGATTTCTCAAGCTTTGTATTTGCAACTTTAACGATTGAATCCATTGTGACATCTCCTGCCCATTCAGTACCTGACGCGCCTGAACCCTTCTGAATTCCTGCTTCTTTCATAATGAGTGCAGCAGCTGATGGAATTCCAATCGTAATTTCATATTTTTTTGTATCAGTATCTACAGATACGGTAACTGGAACTTTCATTCCCTCAAAGTCTTTGGTTTTTTCATTAATTGTATTGATAACTTCCATGATATTGACTCCTAAAGGACCTAATGCTGGACCCAAAGGTGGTCCTGCTGATGCTCCTCCGCCTGTTACAAGTGCTGATACTTTTTGTTCTCCCATATTAAATCAAACTATAATTGAAAATTTAATCCTTCCTAAGTCTCGTTGGACAACTTTAGGTAGTTGGCGTCCACTGTGACTGGTAATTGATACGATGCATCTAACAAAACTACGGTCGCCTCTTCTTTGTCGACATCAATTCTGGTAATTGTTGCCTTCATTCCTTTGAATGGACCCCCTGTAATCTCTACTACATTATCTACTGTTAATTGTGAAACTGTTGATTTCTTGATTAGATATCCCTCAATGTCTTTGAATTCTAATTCTCCTCTTAATTGACCTCTGATGTGTCTTACCCCTTCTACTGCCAAGTATGCATCACTGGGATTGATTGCTTCAATAACGACATAGCCTTTTAGATCACTTACCCAAAATACAGACTGAATGTTAATCTGATTTGCATTGGCTTTAGCTTCTAATAATCTCATTACCACTTTTTCTTGTCCTCCAGTGGTTCTAATTGCAAACAAATGTGATTTTATTTCTTCAGACATGTTATCTACCAAACGTAATTACCGAAAAGACAAACTGAATTGTAAAACCAATAGCTCCTACTCCTGCTATTCCTAATAATACAAGTCTAAGATGTTGCGAATACTCGTCTCTATCTGGCTTTTTTGCCATTTTCATAGTATTTGCCATGTTCTTGAAAGTCTGCTTAGGGTTCATTGCTGGAAATTAATAAGGTGTCCTTATATCTCTTATCTCATGGAATTACTGGTTGCGTATCAAGATGACCCGGCAGGTCACAATATGGCAAAATATCTTTCAAAAGAAATGACCTTGAAAGATGATATTTTTCATGGGGAATTTTATGATCTTGTAATAATTCCAACACCTGCAATTTCTGCTGATTGGTTGGAAGAAAAATATGATTATGATGGATTTGTTTTTCTCTCAAAACATGCTGCAGAATCCGGAGTGTTAGCTTTGACTTGTCATAGTACAGGAAATTTCTCTGATGCAAAATTTGGTGGAAACTATAAACAAGTTGCAATTCCAAAACCTAATTTTCAAAAAGCATATCTTCAAACTTTAAAGAAAAATCAGTCACAATTCTCTGATTTTCAAATTACTATAGAGGCAACTCATCATGGACCTACAGCATTGACAAAACCCTCTATATTTGTTGAAATTGGTACCACTGAAAAGCAATGGAATGATGAATCTTTATGTAATTCCGTGGCTGCATTGGTTCATCAAGTAATGTCACAACCAATCAAAGAAAATCCAGTTGCAATTTGTTTTGGTGGAACTCATTACCCTTCAAAATTCACTGATGAATTGTTGGATGGAAAGTATGCTTTAGGAACTGTAATTCCAAAACATGCACTGAAAGAACTAGGTGAAGAATTATTTTCTCATATTATTTCACAAAATAATGTGGCAAAAACTGCCCTCTTAGATTGGAACGGTCTGGGATCGTCTAAACAAAAAGTACTTGATCTTTTAGGATCAACAGACCTTGAGGTCATCAAACTTTGAATCTTCAACAAAAAATTTACAAAAAATTACTTGAAGTGCCAAAAGGACAAATTACAACTTATGGGGAATTGGCAAAAGCTGTTGGATTAAAAAATGGTCAAAGAGCTATTGGACAAATAATGAACAAAAATCCATATCCTGTGATCATTCCTTGTCATAGAGTTGTAATGTCTACTGGAAAAATTGGTGGATATGCCTATGGAGAACATGTTAAAACTAAGATGCTAAATGATGAAGGAATCGAAATTGTAAATGGCAAAATTATAAAACTAGAAAATGTACTTTATCGATTCTAATCCTTTCGTTTTTCTCTAACTTCATCCATCAAGAGTCTAAGATGTGCTTTGTTTCTAACTGTGTTTCCGCCAACTTTCTTGTAGAGAGCCCAGAATTCTAGATTAGTCAAATCTTTTCTGTCTTTTGCAATTTTCAATAATCGTCTTAATGAACGAACCTTTGCAACATAGACTGTTTTCTTACCTACTCTTGCTCCTTTTTTTCCTTGTTTGGAACCTTGAGTTGTACCTCTTTTGTTTTTTTGAGCCTTCTTTACATGTGCTCTACCTTTTGAAGTACCTGTAAATGATTTAATTTTAATTGTATTTGCTGTGATTAGGCTTCGGATGTTTTCTCTCGTAATTGCATCTGCAATGTCATCTAGGTGATCAGTATCAAATTTAATTCTGTGAACTCCAACACCAGTAACTCTGGCAGCGAGTCTTTTTTTAGCTTTAAGATTTACTACCACTTGCACTCACTCTCGCATTAAATATTTTGAATTTTTGTTCAATGGCTTTTACGATAATTTCTTTTCTCTTTTTAGTACCAACACTGTGTCCGAATCTAATCCCGTCTTTCTTTGGGTCTAATTTTTCTAAATCATTCAAGTTGTAAACCAAGTTATCTGTAAATCCTGATGGATGTAATCCTCTTGCATCTTTTGGTCCGCCATATCCTACTTTGACAAGACCTGGACGACCTCTACTTTTTTGTTTTCTTTGGTGATGATCAATACCTTTTGGTTTTCTCCAATTAGTTTGGAGTCTAACATAACGCCAACTCTCTGGTCTGATAAAATCTGGCTTGTGTTCTTTAACATCTTGTCTCTTTGCAAGTAGATCTTTGTTGATCGTCATGAAATTGAGTCTTGAATTTTGGAATAAATACGTTCCTAGACAAGAAAAAAATTCTCTATAAGAAAAAGATAATAAGGAAACCTATTCGGATCGAATATCTCATGAACCAGCCTGGGATCAAACATATCATTTTTGGAGGCAATATCCTCTGACCCAAGTATTTGGTACTGCAGCAACTGAGAAATTTTCT
>JAJRWR010000018.1 GCA_024276695.1 archaeon | reverse complement strand
TGTAGTGGAAAGATTCTTTGCTTGGTTGAAAAATGGTTTTCACAGAACAAGAATTAGATATGAAAAGAATTGTGATAATTATCTGGGATTTGTATACTTGGCATCAATTATGATGTATTGGAGAGTATTGGGATGAGTTGAATATTTATTTCATTTTGTTTTGTTTGAAATGAATCTAATCTGTTAATTAATTCCTCCATTGAATGGGAAAATGCCTTTTTGAATTGGATAAAATTTCTAAAAAATTCCTCGTCATGGTATTCTTTGTTGAACTGAACTAATCCTTGCGACTCGATATCATTTAAAATCATCCGCATTGCTTTGTAATTGGGATCAAAACTCAATAATTTTTTGAATTCTCTGTGAACTTAAGCCTATTGCTAGTTTTATTATATTGAATTCTCAAAAAATGAATCGATTGCGAGCTACTGCTTTAGGAGGATTAAAAGGAGAGGGTTATCTCAAATGTGACTCAATGATAATATGAAAATTGAAAAAGAAATCAAATCGTTAAAAACGGAATTAATGAATACATTGAAATCTTCTGACAATACGTATTATGGATTGTCTCTTGAAAATCTGATTCTAAATAATTAAAGAGATCTGAATTTTCAAGATTATTTGAAAATATTCTGTTAATTTACGCCCTTTCTTCTAACTAATTTCTCTTTTGGAAAGTTGGATGTTTTTTCAAATTCTTCTAGTTTTCTTTTAGCTTGCTCTCTTTCTTCGTCTGTTTGTTCACGAACAATAACATCTTCCATATTTACAAAATTTTCACATTTTTTGCATAGCCATAACGTTTGTTTTTCAGATTCATGATGCTCTGGTAATCTTCTACTGTCACACTGCTTACAATATAACGGCATACGTTCCCTGTAAGAGTTGTTAACTTAAGCGTATTGGAATTTAAAATCTAATTTTCTGATTCATCGTATTCTTCATCTTGAGCATATCCTTCTTTTAGTTCTAATTGACGACTTTCTTCTTTCATTTCTTCATGATCTTGTTGTTTCAGATCTTTTTCTGATTCTCTAGACATACAGTAATTCTCATATTGTTATATATTAGCAAAGTCATGATTTTCAGATTTGATATTTTCATTTTATACATAGAATATTTCTAAACTCTGATATCGTAAATCAAAAGTGTTTATGGTTTGACATGACTTGTAAATGATTAATTATCCTGAACGTATGTAATTATGATGTAAATTCTAATACTGATTGGTAAGGATGATTTACACCTTATACTTGTTTATCGTTAGATGTTAGAAACATGAATTTTGTACAAGAATAATGAACTTAAGCGTATTGATAATTATCAGTGATGTTGAACTAATAGTGACAAAATCTGATATTAGTTGTAACTAATTAGAAGAATCTAATTAGGATGATCTAATTTTCCTAGTGTTGAAATCCTGTATTGCAAACATTACTTCATGAAACAAGATTCATGCAGACGTTGTGGACACGAATTGGAATTAACAAAAAATGTAATGTTTGTAATAAGGCAAATCAATTCTTTTGTCATAAATGTGGATGTGTTACTGAAGAACAAATTCATTTTCAATGCATGATGATCAGTATGGATCATACATTACTTGCAAATTAAAGTGCAGAAATAAATTACAGTGTATCTTTTACTATTTCATGGCAGATAAAATCAATGCAAATGATCTAAAATCACAAATTAATGATTTTGTGATTATTGATGTTAGAGAATCTGATGAACTAAAGGGTGGAGTCATAGAAGGCTCTATTCACACACCTTTGGGATTGTCAATTAGAAATGTAAAGAAAAAACAGATTGAAGACCTTAGGGACAAGAAAATTTGTACCTATTGTGGAACCGGCTATAGGGGAAATATTGCTGCAGATGAACTAATAAAAGAGGGATTTAATGCAGTTACTTTGGAAGGAGGTTATCCTTCTTGGAATTCATCCTAACTTTTTTATTCATTCCAAATTGATTGAGTTTTTAGCCATGCGATCAAATCCCTATACAGATTACTTTTTTGCATATTTAGAACTCCAATTTCAAGATTAGTCGATGATTTTACGGTTTTTGTATATTTGTCATACACTGCAAAAATGATTTTATCAAGAAACATTTCATTTTGCATCTCTTTTTTTGCTAATTCTTCAGATTCAGTCATAGCAAAACTGGCAAATAATACTCCGTCAACCCAGTAAGCGTTAGCTGCTTCAAGTGATGACATCATACTGATGAGATCATCGAGATTGAGTTTGATCATGTCTCTGACGTAAATTTTGTCATATGGTCTGTGGACAAATTTCGTCATGCTATCCTCATTTAATATCAACTAATAAATTATGGAAATTTTATATCTAGTTTTTATGAAATGTTTTCATGAGTGAAAACCCTTATGATTCTTCAGAACATGATGCATTTGTAACTGATTTTCCAAAAAAAGGATTTGGAATAGTTGATTATCTTCAAGGTAGGGTTCATTTTTCTTTAATGGATCAAATGAAATTGATGCATAAATCTGGAATGACTATCATTCAAATTAAGGAAACAATACTTGCTAATGTTACTGAAATCATTGACAGTTTTGAACCAGAATCAAAAAGTCATTGATTCCATTTTTGAAGATTCTGCTATACTTATTTTGTGACATTGACAATAACAATTAGTATGTGGCAAATCATTATTCATTCTATATTTGCATTCTTTGGTATGTTCTATCATTGTCAATTTAGATACCCCTTATCTTGTTTCAAATTTATAATCTTGTTAAAATCTCACTTTTAGCTTATTGCTTTGTAGGATCTTTACTTAGAATATTCAACACATGCTCAATGATCTGTTTTTGACCCCCTTCATGCAAGTCCGTTCTTATTGCGTCTGACCCCATACTGACAAAAATCAAATTTTCATCGCCTAATGGAAATGTCATTCTTGTGATTTTCTCAAATGTTGCAACCGCATACAGTCCATGACCTATTTTTGGTGCTAATTCATTTCTGCCTTTCCATGCAACAGATGCTCTCTTTAATGATGATGCCGTTTCTTCTGGAGATAAATAGTTTGTAATTCCATCTCTATGGCTAGTAGCTAGAATATTGCCCTCACTGTCTGTAATTATGCTATGCCTGATGTTCACATCTGAATCCATAATTCTGTTTAAGAGATTTTCAAAATTCATATTTTTTGTTATGCCAAAATAATACTTAAGATCTACTATGGAAATCAAAGATGGTATTCTTATGACAATTTACATTCAAAATACTCTTTTACTACATTATTGAAATTCTTTAACAATGACTGATCACTTAAATCTGATTTACCATGTAATTTCCAAGATTCTCTGCTCTCTTATTTTAACACATACCTTATTTATTTATCATCGCAGTGTATGTTGGTATACTAAAATAGAATTTGATCTTTGTACCCTATAATGTATATTAGATAGGAATCCCAAATTATTTTGCCATCATCTTTATTATGATAATTCCAATTATTGCACCTGTGCTACTCATCATCCATGGAATTATTTCTATAGTTTCAGAAAATTTTGGTAGTAACGTATACTCTGACACTCCATTGAATATGTAAAATTGGCTATGTGCCATTCCAATTAATGGCATGCTATAAATCAAAAATACTGCATCGACTAATCCTCCTGCAATTTCTTTCCTAGAATTATCATTTTTGATTTTATTATTTATGATTCCATTTGTTACTGGAGATACAATTGTTGGAATTGCATATCAACATTTTTTACTGTCAATTTCATACAACAAGACTAAAAAATTACTTTGTGTATATTCTGAATTAAAAAATTAAAGCCTTAGAAAATCTAAAGTAATTTATCGGCGTTGGTTGGATTTTCCAACTTACACCAACAATTTGGGCTGCAATTTGAATTGAAACTAGATGTTTTATTCATCTGATACAAGCCATGAAATGCCAATTGCTTCTTCCCAGTTTGATTGATTGTTATTATCTTGCATATTTTACATTGGTAAATTTTCTATTTAATACTGATGAACGATTTATCAGTGTAATTTCTTAGTACAAATGAGTGGTGATTCTTTATATTGAATTTTGATTATAGTTGTTATCAGACCATACCTGGTGATGATTCAAATCCTAGATTCATTTTGAATCTCACCTTTTTATTTTTGAGAATTTGCAGTTTTCTCGTAATAGTATTCTTGTTTCTTCAAGTCTTTTTCAGATATTATTCTACATTTACGCATTGGAACCAGTCGTGAAATCTGTTCATATGTCATCATATCTCTAACATCTGCCGCATACGCAATTTGTAAGAGAGGTGGTTTTTCAATAATCATTGGTTTTGCTTGCTCATATCCTCCACTTTGTCTCATACCCGTTCTGAATAGTCCCAAATGACTATTATTTTTTGAAATTTGAGGATCCTGATATACGCAAATTGCAAACTCGTCATTTTCTTTTTCAATTATTGTCAATCTGGTAAATTTATCACTCCAATCCTCAATTTCTTTGGCAATTAAAATTGCCTCTTTTTTATCCTCAAATACCGTGGATATTACCAATCGGTCTTTTTCATATGCCCATGATATTCCATAGAAATTGTCTTTCCAATCAACATCTAATGACATACATTATGTCCAAAAAATTATCAAAATAATGCTTTCGAATTAATTTCCTTATGTGGATTGAATTCCTCTTCTAAATTGTCTTAAATTTATGGGAAGATAAAAAATGTGACTAGCATGTTTTGTCACATTCACATTGTCTACTTGTAAACATATTCTTGAATGCTTCAAATCTTGACTGGCTAATTGATGGTTTTTGCCTTCCGACAATTTTGAATAGATTAATTCCAGTTTCGGCGCTAGTTCCTTTGTGCCCAAGATCCATTTTTCATGAGATATGGCTTTGGGTTTTTCATTGACACTTTTTTTCGTGCTTTGATATCATATGCCTCTATTTTTGACATATGTCTTAATAACAAAATTACTATTGCAAATTCAAAGTTTTTTCGGATCTAATAGCTCAAAATTAATAAAATAGTACGCGTGAAGTTTTTTCAAATCATTTCACAGGCTCATGAAAATAATTTATTGTGTAATTGTTAATTGTGTCATTTCACAATCACACTCTTCTCTTTTTCCACAGTATGGGCAATTGCAATCACAGTAAAATAGTGCCTGCTGACATGATGTACATTTTATATACTCTGCAAAATCTTCACGCATAGATTTCAATGGTGAACAAAATTGATAAATCATATGTTGAAAATTCTAAAAATTAATCAGATTTTTTCTTAATTATTAAACAAATGTTTGATAAATGCACATTTCTTCTTTTATAACTTGGGACTGGATGAATATTGACGCCTTCGATTAGCGGTTTAGGCATGCTATAAACGACCGCTATTCCAAGACGTTGATTATCGTTTTTTTAATAATGCTTCTTCTGGAGTTTTCTCTTTATTTGATTCCCAATGCCAATTATGATGTTTTTTCCAATGAACTTCTAATTTTTCAGTAGTTGGCTCTTTTCCTAATGGTGTCCCACATAATTTACACTGTATCATTTTTTATTACCTCTTATTTTCTTTTTTTAGTTTTGGAGTGGGATGACATTGAACAGGTAAATTTTCATCATTCATGATGTGATTGGAAATTAAATTGAAATTAAGAGTTTGTATTTTGTGATGGTCGTTTCTTTTTAGATTGTTTATTGTTATTCCGGTACTTGTCCCTTTTTCTTTTTCTTTCCAAATCCAAAATAGTATATATTTTGCCAGTTTCACACAATTTCATCTCTCCAGAATATTCGTCATGAATTGATTCAAATGATCCATTTGATAGTAATTCTCCTACAATACTCCATGCTATATCTTCTGAGACTTCAAATTTGTATGAGATGGTTGACACTTTTGTGAAATAACCTTTTTTAGAATTCCTAGTGACAAATTGTTCAACTTTTTGTTCTGTTGTCAAACCTGATTCTCTTTTTTAAAATTTCTATAGGGTTTTCTTTTTGACATATTATTTTAATCATTTTCAATCCTTAGCATTAAGTGTGTCTGGATCGTTATTTCCCGGCATGTATTTGTCCCCTAATTTATTTTTCATTTTATCATCAAACTCTTCTTGTAATCTAATAAGATACATTTCAGCCTCTGTTTCATCATCTGGAATTCCAGTATCTGTATTAAAATTAAATCCCGTTGCTAAATGATAAAATTCTTCAAAAAATTCTTTACAATCAATCACATCTGCTTTTTCATCAATTATTGCAACCAGGCAATCATTTTCCATTCTGAAATTGAGACAAATTTCCTCCTCAATCATGATATCGACTATGACTGACATGAGATATGCTACATATTTTTTGTCTAATTTTCCTTCATCTTTGTTTGCTATCCATAATTCATTTCCCTCCAAAAAATTATCAAATGTTCTTACTACCATACCTCGAATATCTGAATCTGGGTGGGATGATTTTGATTTCCAAGATTCAAAATTCCCTGGTTCTGCATATGCTGCATCAAATGTTAAATCTTCATTAATTTGCTCAAACTCCCAAATTTCTCTATTGGTCCACATTGGTGAAAATTCAGAAATTAGTTTTCTAGTTGTCTGATCCAATGAATTTTTTCGTTTTTTTCTATTGTTTAATCTTATCTTGAATCGTTGTTTATTCCAGATTTGAGAAATTCAAGAGTACATTCTGTCAGTTCTTTACTGGAGTGTTTTTTGATATCATATTTACAATTTGGACAAATACCAGATTCTTCTTCAGAAAACCCTTTCCCTACTTGTTTCATACAACATTCCATTAACTCTTCTGTTGAATGTGATTCCATTGCAAGCTTACATGTTGGGCATTCTGTCAAATTAATACAGTTTGATGATTATTGTATTGTTAATAAATTATATTTGATTTTAAGTAGAATTTGATATGATCAATCGAGAAAAATTTCAAAACAAACTAAATTGCACTTGTAATGAAAATGTACTTTTTGAGCTCATTGATGATGTAGAATGTGATTGGGGCAATCATACTGTGATACAGTGTCCTAACTGTGAAGAGATTTTTTCTGTTGATTGTGAATGCCCTGCATTTCAAAATATTTTAAAATTGACAAAATACAATAATTTATTATATTCTGATTTGGAAAAATTAGAATATCTGAAAGATTCTCATCAAAAATGAAATTTTTGGCCACAGATAAAATTGGTAATCAATGTCGAATTGCGTTAGGCGATTACCAACATCCAGCTTTTCTATGGCAATGATTGTGGTCTTTTAACCCTCTTAAAATAAAAAAAGTATGATAAAGTTGATTCAATTTATCAAAAAATTCGATCGAGGCTAGTTTTGTTGATTTGATGGAAAGTTTTAGGTAGCATTGTACATTTTGCTATGTGTTGAAAGGGATTTTTATTCTGATAATAATCGTTTTAATTATTAGTTATATTTGGTATGTTGATTTACTGCCATTTGGATTTAAAACATCCTCTGATGGATTCTCTCCATCAATTGAAAATATTCAGCAAATATCTAATATCATTACATCTGAAGATCATCAAATTATTTACTATTCATTTGAGGATGTTCCCAATATTCTAAATGAACAGATTCCTGTAGATTCATTGAAAAAAGCTATTGAAACCTGGGAAAAATTGAATCCAAATTTAGAATTTATTCAATCTGAAAATTCAAATATTGAAATTAAATGGAAAAAATATGCATCAATAAATCATACTGGTCTTGCGACATGCAATAGTGTATTATTTGGAGTCCTGACTCACTGTGTTTTGGAAATTTCTGTTGGATCTGAAGATTGTAACTCAAATTTTATTCAAAATGATGAAAATATGGTAACAAACATTCTGATGCATGAAATTGGGCATGCTTTGGGATTGGGGCATTCAAGTGAAAAAATCATTTAATGTATTCAACTGAATCTCCACAAATTCCATTTAACACGAAAGGATATGTTTTACCCGAAAGATTTGAAGAACTTTATGTTGGACAGCAATTATTGTTGTTTGATAAACAAGAGTTACAGTCAATTATTGTTGTTTGATAAACAAGAGTTACAGTCAAATATTGAATCCTTTGATGTTAAAATTAACCATGAACAATCTCAGTATGATGAATATTTTAAGCAATCTCAATACTATGAAGGAAAAACACTTGATCCGCAAGAATACCAGAAAGCACAAAATATTTTTGAAAAACTAAATTTACAAGGTGAAAAAATCAACACCATGATTGATCAACAAAACCAATTAATCAAAGAAATTAATGAAATTCTAAATCAACTCGGATGTAATCCTAATTTTGAAATTACATCTTAACTAAACAATAGAATTAACCCTACAACTAATGCTGATACTGAAATCCCCATCCAAACATAAAATTTTCTCATCATCAGAATATTCAATATTTTGCTGAAATTAATAGTTTGGAATTAAGAAAGCAAGCAAATTTGACATTCCTTTTCATCTACCCTTTGGGGGTTACATTTGGATGTCCAATCCGCAATCATCTTGCTTTCAAAATTCGTATTGATTCCTATTTTCAAAAATTCTTAAAATAAAATATGTCTTGTTTTTTGATCAAAAAGGGTTGAAAAAACGATCCATTTCTATTTTTTGGTATGGTCGAGCCTAATTTTTGGAATTTATGTTTGACACTCAAATCTGTTTATTCTAAAAATGACCTCCTGTTGATATGTAAAAGAATAATTTTATTCTCTTTAAAATATACACTATCATGGGTGAACATATTACTCTGCAATGGACTCCTGATTTTGTTCTGAGTTGGTCTGATTTTCAAGCAGAATCTAATCCTGCAGTCTTTGAGGACTCTCATAGTGTAGTAAAATATAGATTTACTTGGACTGTGAATTCTGAAAAAATAGGTGAACAAATTGTTTTTTTCATTGAAGATATTCGTCTTTTTGTAGAATTTCATCCTTTGCTTTCTTGGGTACGATCATCTGAAGCAAATGATTCATTACTAAATCATGAACAAGGAAATTTTGATCTAGCCGAATTAGTGAAAAATGATAATCTCAAAAAACTACAAAATCAATTTTATTCAAAATATTTTCCAACTAGAGGTCAAAATGAACAACAACAAAAGCAGTTTGCAAAAGAAGATTCTGGGAAGATGATTAATTTTGAGGTGGAAAAATTACAAAAGTTATATGATGAAAAATCTTTGAAATACCATGATGAAACAAATCATGGTTTAGAAATTGTGCCTCAATCAAAATACAATCTGATTTTTAAGCAATTACGAAGATGAATTGTCTTGCAGTGTGGTCTGATTTGTCATATACTGATTCTTTAATTTTAACTCATGGAAACTGCAAAGGTACCAAAATTCAAATGGAGTGAATTATCTGAACATAATTCTGGACATACTCGAAATGAATGGGGATTGCAAAAAAGAAAATCAAATCCTATAACTTTAGTATCCTACACTGTATCCTGGGACGATTAGGATCTATTTCCAATTATTTTGCTTTCAGGAATTGAATTAATGTAATTTACCAAACTTCGGTAATATTTTAAATGAAATTCTAAATCCCTGATTTCTGTTTGTTTTAATTCTTCAAGCTCTGGACCAAAATCAACATTGTTTGTTTGAATTTGATTCATTGTCGTTTCATTTACTTCAATCATATGAAAAAGACTGTGTAATACTTCTCCTTTACTAAGTGTCCTATCACATGATTTTTGTAATATCTTTTCAACCCAATCCACACTGGATGTTAAAATAATCCTTATATCCATTCCAGAATTTGAAAAATCTTACCTTTACTCTATTTTTTTTAGTCTGAAGTGACTATTTTTGATGAGCCTGTTTTTTCCTTTCCATGATTTCCTTATTACGTTCAATATCTGAATGAACTTCCACATGTTCGTATAGCTCCTCTTTTGATTCAAATAATTGTTCACAATAATAGCACTGATGCATTATTAAATTACGGATATCTCGAATAAATTACTTTGCTTGCAAAATTTGAAATTTGTACCTAGTAACCACATAAAAAAACTTTGATTATGAAAATAATGTGGATGATAATCTAGAGTAGACTATCTACCATTTTCAGCTTTAACTTTTGCTGCAATATCACCAAAAGGATCTTCATGCCATTTTTCCTTGTTTAAATCTGCACCCAAAGGTCCTGTTTTTGCTAATACGCCTTCATCAGCTTGAGACTGTAAGACTGCATCTTCTGGTAAGTAATTTTTTTGGTTTTCAGTACCATATGCGATAGCTGCTGCCATTGCTGCAACACCTACGGCGATACCTATGTAAATCAATGCTTTACCCATGAAATTAAGCGGCATTTTTTATATTAATCAAGTAAGACCACATTGCAATGCAGTGTAATTATTCAATGTGCTTCTATCTTGATCTTTGAATTACAAATTGGAATATTACCTGTTTCATTTTTGAAATCTTCGATCAATTTTGATTGGATTTCTTTTGGATTTTCATGAAATACTCTTTGATATGATGAAGTTTTTTGCATGCATTCACTTCCGTCAAATTCGGTATCAACATAATTTGCAAATGTCTTTTCAAGATTATCTGTTTCCCCAATGAATATCGGATCTTTATTTCTGTTATACAGAACATATACCCCTGGATTTGGTTTTACGTATTGGGCACTATCTGTCCAAACCCTCATCTTATCATCTAGTAATTCCATATCATTTCTTGTTGATACTAGATATTAAACTAGATTACAAAAATTGTGATATTACAAGAAACCTTCATGCTTTTAATATTGAGCATAAAGAGATGTAATCCTGTCTTTATTAGAAAAATTTCCAGATCAATTCATTCCTAGAGACATTCAAAAAGAGATCCTCTCACAAATTGATGAGAAATTAAAATCCGGATTTAAGAAAATTATTTTATGTGCTCCAACTGGTGTTGGAAAATCTTTGGTAGGAGCAACTGTTTCAAATTATTTTGATAGTTCCTTTACTGTAACTGCCTCAAAACATCTTCAAGATCAATATATTCAAAATATTCAGTTTCTAAAACCTGTAAAAGGGAAACAAAATTTTCCATGTCTCAAATTGATGGCTTCAGAAAAGGTTGACAATGATAGGAGAGCAATGAGATGGGGTTTAACTTGTGATAAAGGTGAATGTCAGGAAAGAGTCCACAAAAATGGAAAAGAAATTTTTGAAGTTTGCAAATTCAAACCTACGATTAAACAAGTTGAAGATAATACACAAGACTCTCAGTCCTGTCATTATTACATGCAAAAATATGATGCCCTAGTTTCAAAGCATTCTCTTTGGAATTACCATGCATTTTTTACAATTATGAAATTCAACAAAAAACTCTTTGAGGAATATCTTGATAGAAAAGTGACTGTATTTGATGAGGCTCATAAAATTGAGGACCAAATTATTCAGTTTGTTGGATTTGACATTTTTAGTGGACAAATAGATGAGTGTAATTTGAATTCTGAAAAATATGATTTTACAGATTTAGATTCTATGATACAGTTAACTGATGACATAACTTTCTCATATGCTAAAAAAATTAAAGATATCAAAGAGAGCACAGCATTTCAAAATAATCCTGTCTATGATCTGATTACTGGATTGGAGCGTCGACATGATAGATTTGCACAAGCAAAAATAGACATCATATCTGATAAAGATAATTTTGTTGTAAATGATCCTCTCAAAGATTTGAATGGGAATTTTAGAACCATTTCTATAAAACCAATAGATGTTTCAAAATTCGCAAATTCCTTTTTTGAAACCGAATATCAAATTTTTATGTCTGCAACTATTGATAAATCTAGTTTTTGTGAAAACATGGGATTGTATTCAGACGATGTTGCATTTGTTGATACCAAAATATCTCCATTCCCTATTGAACATAGAAGTATTGATCTTCTTAATATTAGACGGTTAAGTTATGGTTCGACTGATGAGGATGAACTCGAAGTGATTAAAACCATTGACCGAATAATGGATGAACATTCTGATGAACGAGGACTAATTTTGACATCTTCTATTCCTCGATGTCAAAAAATCATTAGATATCTGTCTCCTAAGAATACTAGAAGAATTAGACTTTGTCATAGTAAAAATAAAGATGAAAAAACTCAAGATGAGGTAATTTCTGAGCATGCTACTGACCCTACAGGAGTTTTACTTTCATCTTCATTATGGGAAGGTGTAGATTTGAAAGATGATTTGTCCCGATTTCAGATTATTGCAAAGGTGCCATATCCAAATTATACTGAAAAGAGAACTAGGGCAAAAATGAATAAATTTCCTCTCTGGTATACCTCTCAAACACTTACAAAGATTTTACAAGGATTTGGACGTTCAATTAGAAGTAATGATGATTGGGCAAAAACATATGTTCTGGATGCAGCCGTGAATAATGTTTTTTTCAAAGGACAGCAAATGATTCCAAAGGCATACTACGATGTTTTAAAAATTGATGATGTTTGAATCCAATATTCTACTTTCTATCTGCACAAGCACATTTGACATAAACCATTTTAAATTTCCCATTTGCTTTTATATTATGTGACATTGGTTTTCTACATTGTTGGCATTCAGTGAATCCAAAATATTCTTCAACTTTGATCAATTTATAATCCCATGATTTTTTCTTATCATTCCAAAAAACAGAATTTATTTCAGATGGGCCTTCCATGATTTAATGAAAATAGGTTCATTAATTAATTTTCTAGGGGTTTAGACTTTTAAAATCTAGACATTTTTGATCAAATTCATTTAGGTATTTTTTTGCATTAATTTGAGAATCCATAACATATATCTCACACGTTTCTGAATCAATTAATTTCGATGTATTATTACTATTGGTCATTATCTGTATTGTCAAAATGCTGACTAGTACAATAATTATAATTATTGCAAACTTACCAGAGTAAATATCCATGAGTTTGAAATAATATTTTTGAACTTAAATCTAATCATTGGGTAAAATATTGAGAAATTAATCTGTAGTAGACAACAGTAATTTGATAAGCATAAGTTATTTCTTGTTTCTGTTATCTCTGATGATATTCCCAGATCGTGATCTATAAAGCTTGTGGATAAATTGTTCTTTCTAAGGATGTGCAGTTGTAATTGCACCCTGTGCTGCTGAGCCTACAAGTGTTGCATATTTTGCAAGAGCACCTGATGTGTAATTGGGCTCTGGTTTCTTCCATTCTGCTTTTCTTTTTGTCAATTCTTCTTCGGAAACATGAAGATCAATTATTGTTGTTTCTGTATCAATTGTAATTTCATCTCCATCTTTAACTAGCGCGATTGGACCTCCAACATATGCTTCTGGTGCCACATGTCCTACCATGAATCCTCTGGTGCCTCCTGAGAATCGTCCATCAGTTACCATTGCTACTTTTTTACCTAGACCTTGACCTACTAGTGCTGCAGTAGTTGCAAGCATCTCTCTCATACCTGGACCTCCTTTAGGGCCTTCATATCTGATAACTACCACTTCGCCTTCCTCTACATCTCCTTTGGCAACTGCATCAAACGCATATTCTTCTCTGTCATACACTTTGGCTTTACCTGTGAATTTTGTCATTTCAACACCAGCTGTTTTAATCACTGCCCCATCTGGAGCAAGACTCCCTTTGAGTACAACTGCGGTTCCTACTGAATGTAATGGATTCTCAATTGGTCTGATGATTGATTGTTCTGGTTCTGGAATGTTCATCGAATCAAGATTTTGTTGTATTGTTTTTCCTGTAACTGTGATGCAATCTCCATTTAGTAATCCTTTGGTAGCCAATTTTTTGAGAACAAAAGGAATTCCACCAATTTTATCCAAACTATTCATCACATAACTCCCGCCTGGTTTCATATCTGCAATGTGGGGTGTCTTTTTTCTAATTCTTTCAAAATCCTCATAAGTCAATTTTATTCCAGCTTCATTTGCCATTGATAATAAATGCAAAATTCCGTTTGTTGAACCTCCAACTGCATTTAACATTACAATAGAATTCTCAAATGCTTCATACGTCATAATGTCTCTTGGTTTGATGTTTAATTCTAATAATTTTGCACATGCAGCACCAGTATCATACATCATCTTGTTACGACGTTCATCTTCTGCAGGGGGACTGGCACTTCCTGGTAATGCTAATCCGATGGTTTCTGAAATTGATGCCATGGTATTTGCAGTAAACATTCCCCCACATGAACCCGAACTGGGACATGCAGTATTTTCAATATTTTTTAACATCTCTAGAGATATTTGTCCTGCATCATATGCTCCAACTGCTTCATAGACATCGACAACTGTTAGCTCTTTTCCATCAAGAATTCCTGGCATAATTGTTCCACCATATACAAAAACTGAAGGCAAATTCAATCTGGCCATTGCCATCATTGTACCTGGTAGGCTTTTATCACATCCGGCAATTCCCACTATTCCGTCATATTGATGGGCTCTTACCATTAATTCAATAGAATCTGCAATTACTTCACGAGAAATTAAAGATGATTTCATTCCTTCATGACCCATTGCGATTCCATCGCTGACTGCTATTGTTGAGAATATTCTTGGAGTTGCACCGTTTTCTGCTACTCCTTTCTTTGCATCTTCTGCTAATGTTGGTAATAATATGTTACATGGAGTTGCTTCATTACCTGTATGACAAACTCCGATGAATGGTTTGCCAAGATCGTGATCATCTAGTCCCATAGCTTTGTACATTGCTCTATGTGGAGAACGTGCTGTTCCGCCTACCACATTTTTACTAGATATTTCCATGACATGTCAAATTTAGATTGCTATAATTTAGACTTTTGTTGAAGTTTTCTAATTGTAAACTTTCATTGAGTTTAAATTGTAAATATTTAGGATGATTTCATGGAACAAAAAGCCCTTGAATGTCCAGTATGTAAGAGTAACAAAGCTGAAATTGCAGGCGATAATGTAAAACTTAGTGGACGCTTTGAAGACAAGGAATTTCTTACCACTGAATTAACTGTTTTACGATGTAGTATGTGTGGATATTATATGATGTTTGACAAAACTGCATCCTCATTTACAACAAAAGATACATCTTAATTTTATTCAATTAACTCTTGGTTGTCTAGTTGTAGCAAGTATGCTTTAATTTCTTCAGGAGTTTCAGCACCAAATACGATCAATACTCTGTCTCCTTCTTGTATCTCATAGTCTCTGATGTCTGATACTTGTTCTCTGTTGATAAAGAACTTTAGTGTATAATCTTCATTTGTACAGAATTGCTTTCCATCTGGAAATACATAACATTGATCATCAAGACCTATTGAAAGAGTTTCAAATAGATATCCTAAATTTACACCCGTTGCATGTTTGTGGATTGTAAACCCGTCTCTTCCTTCAAAATGAATCCAACTTGACTTGATTTGAAATGCTGGACTAGAAAATTCAAATGTATCTCCAAAAATCTTTACTAAAATACCTGCATGTGAGTGCTCACTTCCAAGGGCTCCTGCGTTTTCTGGTCCCCCTGGTGCTGTTTCAGTCATGTTCAAAAATAGATAGGCAGAATATCCGACGATTATTGCAATCACAGCTAAAACTCCAATTGCAATTAGCGTATGCTTTCTTTTTTCAGCTGAATGCTTTGTAGCGTAATTTTCACGTTTTACTTCACGTTCACGTCGTTCTTTTCGGCCCATTAGATAATTTCACTCCAAAATTTGCCCTAATTAACCATTCGTCACAAAATACTGTCTTTGACTGTCAATGCGTTCTTTTTTTTAAATTATAATTTGATAAATTATTCTGAAAAGAGTTCATGTTGATCGATACTGTTTTTGACAAGACTCTTTGTAATGCTAATTTTACTACAATACATGTGAATTGCAAAGAGGGATTTATTCATGATTTTGTGTGGTTTGAGATACTGTCCACAAAAAGATGCATGCATTGTGGAAAAGAAGAAAACTAGAGCCTTGGAATTTACTTTCTATTGTTGAAAAATACGTGTCTAAATGCAAGACTGATTCAAATTGATTAAAAACAATAAATAAAATTACAAAACGCTGTTCTTTATGGATTGCATTTTTTGTGATATTTTAGATGGAAAGAGAGGCGGGCATTTCTTATATCAAGATAAATTCCACGTTGCATTTTTAGATAAATATCCCATAGATGTTGGGCATAGTTTGGTTATTCCAAGAAAACACCATGAAAAAATCACTGATATGAATTCAAAAGATGTTGGAAATATTTTTTCAATTGTCCCAAAAATTGCAAAGGGAATTTTAGATGCCACAGGTGCAGATGCATTTAGTTTGGGACAAAATAATGGCAGGGCTGCAAAACAAATTATTCCTCATGTCCACATACACATTATCCCTAGATACAATAACAAAGGCACAGTATGGACTAAAAGACAAATTTCTAGCGATGATGAACTTTTAGAATTATCTAAAAAGATTCGTAGTTTTATTTAGAATGACCTGGATTGTATCTCAAAATTGCTCCAACTTTTCCTAGACTCGCAAGCATATTTCCATGTTCTGCACTTCCAGAAATAACTTCTAGTTGGGAACCTGATTTTGAAGATAATATTTGCAAATAATCCACAATATCTTGCTCGTTAACTTCTACTTCCATCGCATTACATTCTGGGCATGGTTTAGATGTGAATTCTGTTTTTTTAGGAATCACTAGAGGCCTCTCTACAATATCTTCTTGGACGTGCGTGCATCTCTTACATTTGCCTTCCACTCTGTGAAGATTTGTATTATCTGTAATTAGCAAAGTTTGAACAACATTATGTTTCAAAAATTCAATGACTTCTTGTAAACCATATGATCCTTTCCCTGTGTTAGAGTTAATTTCTCTAAACAAATCTTCAACCATTTTTTTCTCTTCTACGAGTCTAAAATTACCTAAGATGTCTGAAGATTTTGCAAAAGCTTCTCGTATGCCTTCTGCTCCGGAGTATGATGAATCAATTGTACTGATTATATTATTTTGTAATCTATATTCTAGATAATTCCCGTTAATGAAATCTTCTTTTGTAGGTCCTGGTCCTGAGATTATTAATCCCTTTACTGGATAAATATCAATAAAATATTCGCGGGTAGTTTGTGCTACTCTGTTGTAAAAATAACTCAATTCCATCTCTCTTAGTTTTTGAAATCTCTTTGCAGATTGTCCACCTTGTCTGTGTTTTCCAGCTACTCCTGAACCTGTTTGAGA
This sequence comes from archaeon, assembly GCA_024276695.1. Lineage (GTDB taxonomy): Archaea > Thermoproteota > Nitrososphaeria > Nitrososphaerales > Nitrosopumilaceae > Nitrosopumilus. The sequence continues at coordinate 43,040 of JAJRWR010000018.1, read as the reverse complement.
TAGTACTTCGATTTTGTCTCCATGTAGTAATCCCCATCCTGCATCTTTTGCATCAATTGCTAAAAATCCTATGAGATTATCATCCTTTAACATATTCTTTAGAATATCCACATGGAAATGATCATCACATCTGTACAGATATTGATTCAAATCTTTGGGTGGATCAATTTCCCAAACTTTGACTACTTCACTTCCTAACGGACCTCCTTCTTCTGGGGGCAATGCACCACAAAACATTACCAATCCTCTTTCAGGAGTTTTCTTGTACATCTTTAATCTTTGAACAACTTTGCCCAAAGAATCAACTACATGTGATCTTGTTAAATCAGATTTTATGTTATCTGCGGTTCCTTGTTCTTGTTGAAGTGAACTGATAATTTCGTGTAATTGTTTTCCTTTTGGAATGTAGACTGTGATTAATTCTGTACCTCTACCTGATTTTTTAGACAATTCTTCTAATGTCTTTCTAATTTTGTAGATTTTTACTGAATCTTGTTTTTCAATGTCAATTTTGGGCATTATGGTTTGTCCTTAATTTACGAATATATCTTTTTGATTAATTTTTTTAAAATCGTAACTCATCAAATGTTTTAAGAAATACTTCTAGTGGTTGGTTTCCCCTAATTTTGATTATTTTTTCATCATTAAAAACCAAAAATGATGGTGTTGCATTAATTCCTATCTCTTTTCCAAATTCGTAAAGTGAAATTACTTTTTTTTGATATTTGTGTTCATTCAGACAATTGTTGAATTCATTTAAATCTAAATTTATCGTGGTTCCAAATTTGTCAAGAGAATCTCGGGTAATCCAACCTGTTCTTTCACCTCCCCAATTCTTGTATAATTCGTCATGATATTGCCAATATTTTCCTTGATCTTGTGCACAATATGTTGCTTCAGCCGCTAAACGTGAATCAGGACCGTTTAGTGGAAAATCTTTGAAGACTAGTTTTACTTTTCCAGTTTTAATGAAATCCTCATTGATAATACCTAAAGTATTTTGATGAAATTTGTAACAAAACGTACACTGATAATCCCCCCATTCTAATATTGTGATTGGTGCATTTTTATTTCCCATAATTGGAGAGCCTCCATCAATTAATTTTGTTATTGTTAATAGATTTAATTCATCTTCTGATTCGGGATAAAATGACAAAAACATTCCAATAATAATTCCAATTGTTATAGGGATTATCAATAAATATAATTTTATCATATTGAAACAAAATAATGTTCAAGTAAATATCTTCTCTAATTTCTTAAATTGGATTCTGTAATACTGTCATTATTTCTGACATTTTTTCATTAATGTCTCTTTCTTGTTGATTGATGTTGATTTTTTCTAATCTGTCAAAAATTTCAGAATTATTTATCATGTAATCTAACACATCTAGTGAAAATGGCTTTTCAATTACTGCAATTGCCTTGTTGATCTTTGTCAATACTTCAAGTAATGTCTTTTCAAGATATCCCGATGCAAAAATTATTTTTTGGTGAGGGTTGATATCTAAAATTTATATTGCTGCTTGTAACCCTGTCATAAATGGCATTTTTTGATCAAGTATCACAACGTCAAAATAATTTTTTGATTCATCTTGATTAAACCACTTGTATGCATCAACACATTTGCGTCCATCCGTAGCTGTAGTGACTTCTCTGCCTTTGCCTTCTAAAAATGTCTTGTATAGGCCTAGAATTTCTATTTCATCATCTGCAATCAAGACTTTTATGGATTCTCTCACCACTTTCTCCTCTTGATGGATATTCTCCATACCGATGATGTCTATTTTCATTTTAATTGGATCCAAAATTTTTGACTCTGATGATTTACCAAAAACACCTTCAGATAACTCTGAAAATAATTCAAAGTTTGTAATAATCTGTTTCTCTGTTTTTCCAGAAATTTTTGTCATTGTTTGCATAATTGATTTGTATCCATTTGTACCGTACAGATCAATTAATTCTCTTTGAATTATATCTGAAATCTGGGTTTGATGTTTTGTAATCTCTATCCTTGTTCCTGAATCATTCATTTTACAAAATTCCTTGGAAAAAATATGTCAAAAACAACAGTATGTAAGATCTTATAATAACAGATTTTCATGACTAAATTCTGACTCTTTGATTTTTTTACAGCACCCAAGAGTTTTAATATAAACAGAGAATGATATTTTTCATGTCTGAATCTAGACAAATCTCTGTTTCAAAAACTGGTGTTTCAAAACTAGCAATTCTTGCATTATCTATTGTATTTGTCGCAGGATTATTTGTTGTCGGATTTGACCAAGGCCACATATTCAGTCCTGTATATGGTGAACAAGCATTCACTGATCTTTACATTCATGAATTAACTCATGATATGAGACATGCAGCAGGATTTCCTTGTCACTAAAAGTTAGTATTTTCCTAGTGTCCATAACACGTGTTAGTTGCTGATATTTTTTACAATGAATTTGTCATCTGATGAAATATCTGTACCTGTGAATTTAGTAAATGAGTTTAGAATAATATCTGTTCTTGGAATTTCATCATTTGCATATGTGTGGGTATATTTTTGAAATTTTTTTGTAATCTTACAAAAAACACACAATCCAATTAATTATTCTAACTCTCTAGAATGAGAATAAATAACCTAGTTTTAAATACCTGAACCATTTTTTTATATTTACATGTCACGAAAATTAACACTTCCACAATTAAAAAAATACGATACAACTCAAAAAGTTATAGAGGCTTTGGCTGATTCTGAATCTCGAGCAATTCTATTCTCCACAATTAAAAAAGGAAATACAGCTGCCGAACTTTCTGACAAACTCAAAATTCCCCTTAGTTCTGTTTATAAAAAATTAACAGACCTTGAAGAATTAACATTAATCAAAGTTGAAAAATGGATGTTATCTGATAAGGGCAGAAAATACAAGGTTTATCGAAGTCGTATCAGCAAAGCTGATATCTCCATTAGAAAGCCTGAACCTAGTCTTACGTTAATCCCAAATTAAGTGATAAAATTGCAAAAACCTACTATAATTCAATTATCTGAATTTGATATTACGCAAAAAATTATTGAATCTCTAAGCAATGTGTGTACTAGATCTGTATTGTTTTCAGTGAAAAATGAATCAAAAGATGCCACTCAAATTGCTGATGAACTAAAAATTTCACTTTCTACAGTGTACAAAACTCTGTCAACATTAGAGGAACTTGCATTGGCCGAGGTTGATAAATTCATTATATCTCCTGAAGGCAAAAAAATAAAATTGTATAGAAGTAGAATTGGAAAGGTCGAAATCACATTGGATGATTTGGAGCCTAGTTTGAATTTGTATTCAAACACTGCAAATCCTAAATCAAATTAATTATTGGTTTAAGATCAAAAATGTCTATTGTTCTTGTTCTATAGACTTGGAATGATGATTTGGAATGATGCCTTGCTTTAAATAATTTAGCTAATCCTAATTCTTTGTTAATCATGAAACGACAAATTACATTAGCATTGATTGCTGTTTTTGCAGTAATCAGTGTGTTGTCTGTACCATTAACTGAATCGGCACAAGCAGAGGGTTTAGTCCCTGATTGGATTAAAACAAATGCTGGTTGGTGGGCTGATGGTACTTTGGATGATGAAACTTTTCTAAATGGAATCACATATCTGTTGGAAAACAACATCATCAATGTTTCATCTGAATCTAACCCTGTAGATGTTGACACAATTACCATTGGATTTATTCCAGTTGAAAAAGCTGATGAACTAACTCCAAAAGCTCAAGCATTAGAAATCTTTCTTGAAACTGAGCTTGGTGTAGATGTCGAGATCGTGGTTCCAACAAATTATGAAACAATCATTGAAGGGATGAGATTTGGTCATATTGATGCTGCCTTTATGGACACCGGTCCTGCATGGATTACCAATCAAAGAACTGGTGCAGAGGCAGTAATGGCAGAACTCGTTGCAGGAAAGGTAAACTATCAAGCAACAGTTTGGACCTTGGCTGAAAATGATTCAATTAATTCATTGGAAGATACAGTTGGCAAAAAAGTAGCATTTACTAGCATCACTGGTTCATCTGGTTTTGTTAGGCCTATGGGAACTTTGGTTACTGAGGGCTATGTTACCATAGAAGGCGATGACATTGTTGCTTTAGAATCTGCATTGGCAAATAACTTTGAAAGTTATACTTTTGCAGGTGGTTACAAAGCTGCATTACAATTACTTCTTAATGGAAATGTAGATGTTGCATTTGGTTCAGATATTGCTCCACAGAAATATCTGGAATTAGAAGATCAATTAAAATTACGACCAGTCACTACAATTGGACCTGTGCCGTCACATGTGTTCATGGTAAGTTCTGACATGTCTGACTCTACCAGAAATGCACTTGTTGATGCAATGATCAAACTCAATTATGATGAAAATAATCGTATCTTGAGAGACTTGTATGGTGCAGAAGCTCTAGTTCCAACCACCACAACTATGCATATTGGTGAATTTGGTGACTTTATTGATGCTTTAACAGGACTTGATCAGTTGATTCTTGATAAATACAACAAGAGCAAATAAAACAAGGGATTCTGAAAATGAAACAACTTCAGATGACCCTAAACCCTTCTTTTTCATTAATCTCAACAAATAAAATCATCCAAATGAATGATGTATGGACTTCGTATGATTCCAAAAATTTTGCACTAGAAGGAATCAATCTCTCCATCGATAGAGGAACAAACTATGCTATTGTTGGCCAATCAGGTTCTGGAAAATCAACCTTGCTGAAACTAATGAATGGAATGATGATTCCAAGCAAAGGTACCATCAAAATTGATTATGTTACACCTGACATGAATAATAAAAAATTCAAAAAGATGATGCACACTATTGGTTATATCCCACAAAGTCTTGGATTGGTAAAAAACATCACAGTCATTGAAAATATTCTAATTGGTGCATTACCTAGATTAAACAAAATTCAATCATTACTCAAAAAATTCCCTGAATCTGAAATTCAAGAAGCAAAAAGAATAATGTCTCTTGTCGGATTATCTGGAAAAGAAGACAGAAAAGCCTACATGTTAAGTGGAGGTGAAAAACGTAGAGTAGCTATTGCTAGAGCACTAATGCAAAAACCAACCATACTGTTGGCAGATGAGATTGTTTCAGAATTAGATCATGTGACCGCTCGTGAGATAATGAATTTGATTGCTGATGCTCAAAAAAGAATGAATTTGACTGCAATCATGGTTCATCATGATATCCAATTAGCATTAGAATATGCAAATAGGGTGGCAGTTATCAAAGAAGGCCAAAAAATTCTAGAAATTGGAGTTGAAGGTGACATTATAGTTGATTTTCAAACGGGTGATTTGAACACTAAAGAAATAATGGAGATGTATTCTGATGACTCCAAAAAATAACATTGTAATTGGAATCATTGTGGCACTTGTAGTGGTCGCATCGTATAATGTGGATGCAAATCCTTTAGAATTTGTTGAGGGATTGCCTAACCTTGCAATTGTAGTTGAAGAGATGCTTCTTGTCGAACCAAAATATATTCCAACAGCACTCTGGGCGATGTTTGAAACAATCCAAATGGCATTCATTGGTACTGTTGTTGGTACGGCAATCGCATTACCTCTTAGCATGTTTGCAGCACGAAATCTAAACAGCAAATATGTCTATGCTCCTGTTCGTGCATTATTGGCAGCTATCAGAACATTTCCTTCGATTCTTTGGGCAATTTTGTTTGTAATCATGGTTGGATTGGGAACTTTTGCTGGAGTCTTGGCAATTGTAATGTATACTGTTGGGTTTGTTGCAAAATTACAATATGAGGCAATTGAGACCATTGATTCTGATCCAATGGATGCTGTAAGTTCTATTGGCGTTTCAAAATGGCAACTAATCCGCTATGTGGTGATTCCTGAATCTGCATCTCATCTGTTGAGCCAAATACTATACATGTTTGATTACAATGTTCGTCAAACCAGTATTCTTGGTTTGGTCGGTGCTGGCGGAATTGGATTTTACATAATCAATTATATTAAATTCTTTGAGTATGGAAAAGCAGCAATCTTCATGTTGGTAGTGTTGGTAACTGTCTTGTTCATTGATTGGATTAGTGTGAAAATTAGAGACAAGTATATCATAAAATCTCAACATGGTATGGAAGTAACCACAAAATAGATTTCTAAATTGAATTTTATGTTGTAATTTTGTCTAGTCGATTGGATTCCGTGGCTATTTTAACTTCTCTAGCAATTCTTTTCCCCATACTCATTGTTTCATTGTATAATAGTGAATAATAAGGTGAGCCATCCATGTAGATGTTTGAACCTGCTACAATTCTTGCTGAAAACTCAAAAGATTTGAATTTTGCATTTTCATCATAAACTCCTTCAATACAAAATGGACCATTCATTCCTGGGGCAACTATTCTTTTTGAAGCTTCTACAAAATTTTCACCCATTGTGTACACTTCATCTAATAATGATTCCCGTAAAACAAGAGGACTATTTCCAATGACATTAAATGATGGAACTTTATTTGATTTTAGTTGTTGTTCTGCAGGAATTCTTCCCAATCCTTCAATATCAGATTCATGTCGTTGATCAACTCCAAAAAATTCTAATTCTTCTTTTAGAGGAGAATAGAAAAATGTCAAATAAGCTAAAACGCCTGCTGCATATTCTTGAATGTATAGAGTTTCGTCTTTAGAAATCACTCCTTCCGAAATCAGTTGATTTCTTTTTAAATTATAGTCTTCTTCGTTTGCTGCCATGAAATACCCTTTTCCTCCTGCAGCCCCTTGTCTCTTTACTATGACTAATTTTTCAATCTCTTTAGCGTTTGACACTGGTTTGGGCATTGGAAGTTTTGCTTCTCTCATGAGCTTTTCTTTCATTTCTCTGTCAGATTCCCATCTTAGAATCCACTTGTTTCCAAACACTGGAGTTTTGATCGATTCAATTTCTTCAGAACTCATCTGTGCTACTAGTGTTCCATGAGGGATTAGTACTGCTTTGTTTTCTTCAAGAATTGACTGACATTTTTGATCAAGTACTTCTTTGAAGGAATCTACAATAATTAATTCATCAATGAATGGAAATCTCTTGTATAATTTTTCACGTTTTTTCTCACATATTAGAATAGTTTTCAAACCTTCGTCTTTTGCCCCTTTTAAGACCTGCAAGGAACAATGGGAGCCTAATGTTGCTATTGAAGTCATTATGTATCTATGAATACTTTATACTTTATGAACTATGTGTGGAAGTTACATATTGAAACACTTCATCTATTAACGCTGCACTTAATTCTGACTTGACATCTTTTGGAATCACCTTTAAAATAAAATCATACATTGAGGTATTTTTTGGTAACTCTTCTCGTTCTTGTAGCAATGAAAAAACTGCTATCCCATTTGAAATAATCGCAATAATTTTTTCTTTATCTGAAAGTGTCATGATTTTTGAATAGTTGAATAATTTAATATAAATCCACTTTGGAATTTCTAAATGATTGTTTTTCTAAATTCTGAATTTTGTAAAATTTGTATTAATCCTGAGCTTTCATTAAGAATTTCTAATTCCATGGTGATATTATGACCTTCAGCCTCTTCAGATGCTTGCTGTGATACATTGTATCCTACGTATACCCCAACAATGATAAACATCGCAATTACTAGTGTCATGAGGATCTTCATCTTATTTTTTGTGGATTTTTTACTGGCTATAAGCATTATGAAAATTAATGTATTAATTACACCCTGATGTCATTGATAATGTAAATTATGATAGAAACTGAATTGGGAACTTTGAGAAGATCTCACTATTCAAATGAAATAAACTCATCAATGGATGGAACTCAGGTAACTGTGATGGGCTGGGTTTTGACCATCCGTGGACATGGAAATATTAGTTTTGGTACAATCCGTGACAAAAACGGTGATCTCTCAATTGTTGCAAAAAAAGGAGATTGTCCTGATGAAATACGTGAAAAAATCTCTTCACTAAAAGCACACTCTTCAGTTGCAATTACTGGTAATGTAAAAGCATCAGAAAAAGCACCTAGTGGATTTGAAATAATTCCAACTGAACTACGTGTTTTCTCAGATGTTGAAAAAACTCCTCCTTTCGAGCCTACTGTTAAAACTGTAAAAAATATTGATACAAGACTAGAGGTAAGACCAATTGATCTTAGACGTGATGTTTTACAACATATTTTTAAAACTAGAAGTTTGGTTTTAAAATCAATAAGGGATTATTTTAACAATCAAAATTTTGTTGAAATAAACACTCCTAAAATGATTGCAACAGCTACTGAAGGTGGAGCGGCATTGTTTCCAATATTTTACTATAACAAAGAAGCATTTCTGGCCCAGAGCCCGCAATTATACAAAGAACAATTGACGATGAGTTTTGAAAAAGTCTTTGAGATTGCACCTATTTTTAGAGCAGAGCCATCTAGAACAAATCGTCACTTGGCTGAAGCAATTTCAATTGATTTGGAAGAGGCATTTGTTGATTACAATGATGTGATGAACAGAATTGAGGAAATCATCAAGGTTTCAATTCTAACTGTAAATGATTATGCGAAAGAAAATCCTGATTCAGAATTTCCTGAAATTACAGTTCCTGAAACTATTCCTAGATATTCTTATGATGAATTGGTTGAGAAAATGCAAAAGGCAGGTGCAAAAACAGAATGGGGTGATGACTTGTATCCTTCAAATCTTAAGAAAATTGGTCTTGACGGATTTTACTTTATCACTGATTGGCCTTTAGCACCCAAACCATTCTACGTAAAAGATAGCAAGTTAAATCCAAAGGTCTCTGAATCATTTGATTTAATGTATGGTGATTTAGAATTATCATCTGGCAGTACAAGAATTGAAAAACGTAACGAGCTAGCTGAGAGAATGAAAAACAAAGGAATGAAAACTGATGCATTTGAATATCATCTCGGGGCTTTTGATTATGGAGTTCCACCTCACGCTGGTTGTGGAATTGGTCTTGAGCGATTAATTATGGTGTTAACTGGAACAGAAAATATTCGTGATACGACATTCTATCCTAGAGATGTTGATAGGTTAACTCCTTAATCCAGAATTTTCAATTAGTTTTGTTCTATATTGTTTCAGAAACTTGTTTTATTTTTAATAATATTTTATCAGTTAAGTATTCCAAATCTTTCATACTGTGATTGGTTGTTTCTTTAGACATGACAATACTACGCTTGAGAAATACATAATCTCATGTTTGTTTTCAAAGAGACACTTTTTTGCCCTTTTTCAAATCCAATCATACATCATTTCCATACGCTGAACCTTTAGGCTCAAAAATTAGGCTTGTTTGAGCATTCCCAAAATTGGAATTGTATGTTATTTGGAATACAAACTATCTGATATATTTCCCAACTGTGGGAATAAGATATGAATTTGAAACAAGCAAGATGTAGAAGAGCATTGGCTACGGTTGTTACATCTGCAATTATGATGGCTGCCGTGAGTACTTTGGGTGGTGCAGGTGTTGTTTGGAGTCAGTCTTCTCTTAATTCTCAACAAATGGAAATGACTGACACTGTTAGTAATTATGTCAATAAAATCAATGAATCTTTTGTTTTTGAATACGTTTACTGTGATGCAGATCCATGTGATTCAATAGTTGTTGTTTTGACCAATGTTGGAGATATTGGATTTAACATATCTGAAATCAACATTACTGATAAAATATCTGGATTTAGCAAAACAACCTTAATTTCAAAAGGATCTGTAATGTCTGATAAAAGCATTGCAATTGTAATTGATGATCCTTCTTTCCAATCATATGATGTTTTAGATGTTGTTGCCAAAACTAATAGAGGCAATCTTCTTCAAACACAAATTCATACATAATACTTTTAGAGCATTAGAATTTTTGTTGGGTGTACTTGATGAATAAAAGACGTGGTCTTAGCAATGTAATTGGCATGATTTTTTTGGTCGTTGTTCTTAGCTCTACTATTGGTTATTTCACATATGGCGTAAATTTACTAGAGACACTAAATGACGAAATAGTTCTCAAAAACATGAATATGCAAAATAAATTCAAAGAATCTTTTGAAATTTCTTCCACAAAAATTGTTAATGGTGAATTTAATCTTACATTACAAAATACGGGGGATTTGCCGATTAATTTCACTAGGATTTGGGTAAACAACGTTACTGATAGCACATGGCCGTTACAAAATTTCACAATAAATAAAATTGCAACTCCAAGTAAAACCATAACCAATGTGGGTCAAGATATTCCTCTTTATGCAGTTGGTACTCAAGCATATTCTATGAAACTTGTAACACAACGAGGAAATAGTGAAGACTTTTCTATAAATTCTCCAAGTGATCAACCTATTGATATTAAATTAATTGCATTACCTCAAACTGTCTCTGATGGTTTTCTTACTATGCTAATGACTGTCACAAACAACATGACTAATAACAATGTCTTGCTAAACATCGTACCCAAATTAGATCTTCCTCAGACAACAGGTACTGCATCATATACTCTAATTTCTGATGCAGATCCTTCGCAATACGATATTCTTGCAAAGGGGGATACTGCTTATTTCACTTGGAGCTATGAAATATCTGGAGATGTTGGTAACACTGTATTATTCACAGGTTCATTGCAAAATGGGTATCCTCAAAACATAGCAACCACATCTGTTACAGTAAACGATGTGCTTTTAGCACAACAATCTTCAACCACTTTGGCTCTTAATTCTGGAAATTCACAAAACAAAGATCTTTTAATTTTTCATAGTGAAACTGTAAACACTCCAAATGGGGAATACTAAATGTTTTCTGGCGATGCTGATGTTGGTGGAACAACTATTTCAGTTGAAACAGATGCCCCAAAATTTTTTACTAATGATGGTGTTTCTGTAAATATTCCTGCTGGTAATTGGAATGCTAGTTTGACTTATGTTAGTTCTCCGTATCCTGATAGCCTGATGGATAATGATTCAAAAAATATGATATTTCATTTTGAAGGAAATATTGATCCTGTTGATTCTACTGGAAATACCAACAATCATAATCTTGGGTCTGGAAGTAAAATGCCCACTTATGATGAATTTGGAGGACCTCATATTTCTGGTGCATTTAATTTTGACGGAGGTGATTATATTGAATTGAATAAAGAAGGGGACAATGATATCAAAATGGCACCAGATACAACAGCCTTATGGTTTAATGCAACTGATGGAATTGCAGGCGAACAAATTCTTTATCATGCAGCAAAAAATAATCATGATACATACTATGAAATTGGAATAGATGCCAGTGACAATGTATTTTTTGAATTTCTAACTCAGAAAAATAAAATTCCCACAAGATGTACATCTTCTGGATTTGATTATGAAAATGATAATTGGTAGTTCTTGGTTGCTGTGAGGCCGAATCACCATCAATGTGAATTATACATTAATGCAACATCAGTTGCTACTAGCAGTTTAGGTGATGGGGATAATGATGTCTCTATAGATGAAATTTTTATTGGCGCTCAGGACAATTCTTCTAATTTAGGATTTTATGGGGTCATAGATGATGTATTACACTGGGATGATTATGCACTAAGTACTACCGAAATCACCGATTTGTCAAATACTAATTATGGTGCTGCTACTCATCTTGTTAAATTTTCGATGAACAAAACTGATGTTAATGGTGTATTTCAATCAAATATTGTAACTGATAATAATTATCCTCTGAAATTCCTTGATGGGGGATCTGATGGGGATTTCTTGGATAGTTTCAACTATACATCAAATATTTCAAGTATATCCTTTACAAGTACTGAACGTTTAGTATTTGGAATGAGCGGACTCACTGGACTTGATATGGATATGAGAATTGACGACACTTCGCTTACAGGACTTCCAGATAATTCCTTTTTACAATATCCTAGTACGAGTGATATTTTCTCATCATACATTTCAGTTGTTGCAGATCAAACTACTGATTTGACTGTGTATAATGTTGGACCATCTTCTATGTGGATTACATATGAAGGTACGCGTTTAATTTTTGAAGATCTGCTTCTTCAGACACTTTTGCATCCATAATACTCTCTGGAAATGGAACTACCAATGGGGATAACATTACTGCCACTAAAGATAGTATTGCATTCACTGTGAATAGTATTTTAGAACTTACTTTTTCTACTGCTAAAAACCCTCCTGCGGTATCCGGATCCACCGGACTTATTCCTGCAGGGAATTATGATATGAGTATGCATATTACGGGTTATGATGCAGAAGGAAAAACGATCACTAGGACTATAAACTTCGGTCTGATCACTGTCACTTAGATATCTAAAATCTTGAGAAATAATCTTCATAATCATTAGTAATATATCGATGTATTCTGATCTGAAATATTGTGGTAACTGAAGAAGAAATAGAACACGTTTCGAAATTAATGAGAATAGATATTGATGATCATAAGGAATTTGTTGAAAAAGTACATTCGATGATTAATTATTTTGACATTTTAGATTCTGCAGGCGTTGAATCTGAAGAAATCTCAATGCCTGAAATTTCTATCTCAAATTTGAGAAAAGATGAACATATTCCATTTGATGGTAAATTAATTGAAAAACTAAACCACTACAAGGGAACATACGTTCGAGCGCCAAAGATGTCTTCATGAATCTAAAAATATCTGCCCTTGATTTCATTCAAGAAGTAAAAACTGGAAATATTTCTGCAGAGGATTTTGTTGCAAAAACCATTGAGAGAATTCAAAATGTCGATGATAAATTACATGCATTTTTATCCGTAAATCAAAAAGCAGTTGACCAAGCCAGGAAAATTGACAAAAAAGTAAAGTCTGGTGAAAAAGTAGGTGATTGTTTTGGAATGCCAATTTCAATTAAAGATAATTTATGCATCAAAGATTCTAAAACTACGTGCGCATCAAAAATGCTTGAAGATTTTATTGCGCCATATGATGCCACAGTAATTACAAAATTAAAACGACAAGATGCAATATTTGTCGGCAAAGTTAACATGGATGAATTTGCAATGGGGTTGACTACTGAGTTTAGTGCATTTGGCCCAAGCAAAAATCCCTGGAATGCGGATTATGTTCCAGGAGGTTCATCTGGCGGTAGTGCTGTATCGGTCAGTGCATTTGAATGTGTGGCATCTCTTGGCTCTGATACTGGCGGTTCTGTAAGAAACCCTGCGAGTTTTTGTTCTACAGTTGGATACAAGCCAACATATGGCTTGATTAGTAGATTTGGTCTGATTTCATATGCTAACAGCATTGAACAAATTGGCCCATTAACGAGAACTGTAAAAGATACTGCCTTTATGCTAAATATGATTTCAGGAATTGATCCTAATGATAGTACAACAATTGATAACAAAAATGAAGATTATCTATCCGAAATAGATTCTGGTATTGAAGGCAAAAAAATTGGCATTATCCAGGAAATGATTGGTGAAGGAATTGATCCTGCAGTTCTATCTGCAACAAAAGATGCAATTTCTAAATTGGAGAGTTTAGGCGCAATTTGTGAGGAGATATCACTTGACATGGTAAAATATTCTGTTGCAGCATACTATACAATTACTGCAACAGAAGCTGGCAGTAATCTTGCAAGATATGACAATCTAAGATACGGTTATGATTTTCCACTTGAAGGCTATGAGTTTAATTCTTACATTTCAAAGGCTAGACGTAATTTTGGTCCTGAAGTAACTCGAAGATTGATCATTGGAGGATTTGTCCCATCTACAGGACATGCTGGAAAATATTTTTTAAAGGCATTAAAAGTAAAGAGTAAACTCACAAAAGAAATCAATAATGTTTTCAAAAAATTTGATTTACTTATTTCCCCAACTGTTCCAATATTGCCATTCAAGTTAGGTGAAAAGATTGATGATCCTGTATCGTTATTTTTAGTTGATATTAATACCGTCACTGCAAATCTTACTGGCAAACCTGCCATCTCTATCCCATTTGCTAATTCAAATGGACTGCCAATTGGAATTCAATTGATGGCCAATTCATCTCAAGATAAACTATTACTTCAAGCAGCACATGCATTAGAAAAAACTGTCAATTTACCTGAGGTTCCAATATGACTATGATTGGTTTGGAAATTCACTGTCAGTTAACAAATCTAAATAGTAAATTATTTTGTTCATGTAAGGCAAACTATAGGGGTTTTAAAATCAACGAAAACATTTGTCCTATTTGCATGGGATTGCCTGGAAGTTTGCCCCGATTAAATCAAGAAGCTGTAAAAAAAGCAACGATTATTGCTATGGCGTTAAATTGCTCAACTCCTGAAAAAATTGCATTTTTCAGGAAAAATTATTTTTATCCTGATTCTCCTAAAAATTTCCAAATCACCCAACTTAACATCTATGGAGATACTAGCGTAGGCGGTACTGGTTCAATCATGGTAGGTGACAAAAAAATACGAATTACTAGAATTCAATTAGAAGAAGATCCTGGAAGATTAATTTACGAAGGAAGTTCCTCAAAAAACCAAATTACTTTGGTAGACTACAATCGTGCAGGAACTCCTCTGGTGGAAATTGTAACTGAACCTGATTTTGAAACTCCCAAAGAAATTAGAGATTTCCTAAACATTTTATCTGATATTCTTGCAAATCTCGGGGTGGCAGATCCTAGTTTAGAAGGTGCCATGAGAGCTGACGCTAATGTTTCAATTAAAGGAGGTAAAAAAGTTGAAATAAAAAATATTGGTTCATTTCATGATTTAGAAAAAGCAGTTCATTTTGAAATAACACGACAAGAAAGTTTGCATTCTCGTGAAATTGAAATTGTCCAAGAAACACGTCATTGGGATGATAGAAGAAAGATAACTGTATCGTCTCGTTCAAAAGAAGAAGACTTGGATTATCGTTATTTTTTGGAAGGTGACATTCCGTGGGTCAAAATTGATCCTGAAACTCAAAAAACATTATCTTCACAAATGCCTGAAAGTATTAGTTCTAAAAAAGAAAGATATGTCTCAAAATATAATATTCCTGCACAAGTAGCTGATGTTTTGTCTTCAGACAAATACTATTCTGATTTGTTTGAAGAATCTCATACTGAATTAAATGCAAAGGAAGTTGCAAATATAATCACAACTGATTTGATGGGATTAGTAGATACGAGAGAAAAACGCGAGGCCTCAAAATTTACATCTGTACATTTGAAAGAATTAGCAGATTCAATCCAGTCTGGAAAAATATCTAAAAATTCTTCCAAAAACGCATTACATGAAATTTTAAAAACTGGAAAAAATTTAACGACTATAATTAAAGAATTAGATCTTGGAAATGTATCTGATGAATCGGAGTTATCTGGAATCATATGTCAAGTGATCTCAGAAGAATCTCAAGCAGTTGAACAAACAAAATCAAATCCTCAAACCATTAATTATTTGGTAGGTAAGGTGATGCAAAAAACAAAAGGGAAAGCAGATCCCTCATTAACATTGGACTTGTTAAAGAAACAGATTGGAATCTAATGACTGATTTATTTCTAGAACACATTGAATTTATCAAAATTTTAGCTACTACTGATGCTACAATTCTACAAACAGGAATGAATGATGCAACTAGGCATAGATTAGATGATGAAATAGGCGCAATTTTGAGAGAATATTATCGTGAAAATACAATGGGTATGCAAACTGGTTGGACTGGGAAATTTAGCAAAGTTGGAATTGATGAAAATATGGGTAAGGCAGCAATTGCATGTGCTAGACGTCTTGGAATCGATATTTCCTAAGAAAAAGTCTTTTTACTCTGTCAAAGTTTTAAAAATTAAATCTTGTCTAATTTTGAATTTATTCCAACTGAAAAACAAATTCAAGAATCCAACATTTACAATTTTATGAAAAAACATAATTTATCTTCATTAGACGATTTGTCTAAAAAATCTAAAGAGGATTTGGAATGGTATTGGAAATCGGTAGATGAAGATATTGGAATTGTTTGGGATGCACCTTATACAAAAGTTTTAGATGATTCTGAAGGAATTGCATGGTCAAAGTGGTTTGTTAACGGTAAAACAAATATCTACAAATCATCTGTTGAAAAATTTACTAAACTATATCCTGAAAAAATTGCATATTATTTTGAATCTGAAGATGGGGAGACCTCGCAGATTAAATATTCTGAATTAGATGTTAAAGTTTCAAAACTTGCAAATGGATTAAAATCACTTGGTGTAAAAAAGGGAGATGTAATTGCAATTTATCTGCCGATGATTGAAGAAGCAATTCTATCTATTCTTGCCGCAGCAAAAATCGGTGCTGTTCAAACCGTAATTTTTTCTGGATATAGTGCAGATTCATTGCATATGCGACTAAATGACTGCAATGCAAAAATTTTACTGATTTCTGATGGTTTTCATCGTAAAGGAAAATCTATTTCTCAAAAAAAATCTGTAGAAATTGCAGTTAAAGACACTTTTGTGGAAAAAACTATTGTGATTCATTACAAAGGTGTTGATGAATATTCTGAATCTGAACAGATTATTTTCTATGATAACCTTGTATCTGAACAAAACAATGTATGCGATACTGAAATTTTAGATTCTGAAGATCCGCTGTTTATTTTGTACACTTCGGGTACTACAGGCAATCCAAAAGGCGTGGTTCATACTCATGGAGGGTTTTCTGTATTTGCAGGTCATCAGGCAGCATATTTGATAGATACTCAGGCACATGATACTCTGTTTTGGCCTGCAGATATTGGATGGATAACAGGTCTGGTTTGGAATGTCTATGGTCTTTTGATTGTGGGTGCATCTGCTGTAATTTATGACGGTGGATTGGATTTTCCAACATCTGATCGGATTTGGAAAATGCTATCTGAGTATAATGCAACGATTTTTGGAATATCTCCTACTGCTGTAAGATTATTTAAAAAAAATAATGTCGAACCGACAAAATTATTTTCCTTAGATAAAATCAAAAATATCCCAACAACGGGTGAACCACTTGATGAAGATTCATGGTGGTGGCTTTATGAAAAAGTTGGAAACAAAAAAATCCCGATTATCAATTTATCTGGAGGTACTGAAATTGGCGGTGCCATGTTATCTGTTTTACCTGGAATGAAATTAAAACCATCCACTGTTGGAATTCCTGTGCCTGGAATGAATTTGGATGTAGTTGATGATGATCAAAAATCAGTTAGAGAAAAAAATGGTTATTTGATAATAAAATCCCCATGGCCTGCAATGACTCGTGGATTGTTAAATGATGATCAAAGGTATTTGGAAACTTATTGGTCTAGGTTTGAGAATATTTGGTTTCATGGAGATTATGTCTATGTTGATAGTGATAATCTCTGGTATATGCGTGGACGAACTGATGATGTAATTAATGTGTCAGGTCATCGAATATCTACAGCTGAAATTGAGCATACTGTAATTTCCCATAAAAAAATATCTGATGCTGCATCAATTGCAATACCTGATGATTTGACTGGTGAAGCAATTGTAGTATTTTTTGTATCTGATGACAAAACAGGAAAATTATCTCTATCTGAAATCTCTGATTATGTTGCAGAAAAAATTGGAAAAGTGGTACGACCAAAACATGTTTTTCAGTTAACAGATTTGCCAAAAACTAGAACCGGAAAAATAATGCGTAGACTGTTGAAATCAAAATTACTTGGAACTACTTTGGGGGATTTATCTTCACTTGAAAATCCAGACATACTAGAGGAAATCACAAAACTGGGTTGAGAAAATCTTACTTGTTGATACCGTATATTTCACTTTTAATCTCTTAATGAAATCTATACACTCCTTTTCATTGAGATTTGTAGTTGATCAGCAGGTAGAAGACATTGAGATGCCTGAGAATCTAAAATTAAACACCTTCTTGCAGGAATTTCATTCTGATTGCCCTCATCCTGAATGTGGATTTGGATTTTATGGTTTTGCCTTTGGTCAATCCCCATTCCCAGTACCTAAAATGATTCAAGAAGCATTGATCAAAAATGTTGACAAGGGAGCATATGCCGCAGTTCCCGGAATTTCTGAATTACGAAGTGCCATATCAAAATACAATAAACATTATTTCGGTATAGATGTTTCTCCCGATAGAATCTATGTTGGACCTGGAACAAAAGAACTGATCTTTAATCTTTTAGAAATTTTACATGGTACTGTAATTTTACCAACTCCTGCATGGCTTGGATATCTACCGCAAATCAGATTTTTGAAGAAAAATTATCACATGTTGCCAACACGTGCAAACCGAAAAATTTCTCCAAGAGATTTAAAAAAATTGGCACTTAGATTACAAGATCGACAGAAGATTTTAATTTTAAACAACCCACACAATCCCACAGGATTACTATATGCAAAAACTGAATTGGAAGAAATTACTGATGTGTGTAGGGAACTAAACATAACTGTCATTGCTGATGAAATTTATGCACAGACAACATATGATTTTACAAAATTTGTCAGTATGGGAAAAATTTACCCTGAAGGCACTTTTGTTACAAACGGATTATCAAAATCTCACGCAGCAGGAGGTTATCGATTGGGATATGTTGTATTCCCACAACATGCTGTTGATCTTAAATTACAATTTAAAAAAATTCTTGCAACTGAATACACTGCAGTTTCCACTCCAATCCAACATGCAGCAGTTCCTGGTTTTGAGATAAGTGATGAGATGGATGAATATTTTGAGATTACAAGAAATATTCATAAAATTATGGGCGAGTATACATATAATGCGTTGACTGCAATTGATGGAATAAAGGCAACAAAACCTGAGGCAACATTTTACCTTCTTGCTGATTTTAACGCTTATGCTCCAGAATTACAAAAAGCAAAAATTACTTCTTCTCAAAAATTATCTGAGACGTTAATTGTTCATCCATATCATACTGCAATAGTGGGTGGTGATAGTCTTGTTTTGGAGAGAACTGACTTTAGTGCAAGAATTGCATATGTCGATTATGATGGTGCTAAAGTATATCGAAAATACAAAGAACATAAACCTCGTACTTCCTCAGAAAAAATTGAGTTTGTAAGAAATAATGCACCCAAAGTGGTATCTGGAATTCAAATGATCGAGAACTTTTTTGAAAAACTGAAGAAAGATGCTGTTGATGAATTAATGATAATGAAAGAAAGCTTGAAGATTACTAACTAGCTTTATTGAATTTCCTCTCCAATTGCTCATACTCTTCTAAAGTAATTTCTCCTTTGACTAATCGTGTTTGGATTATTTCTTGAGGATTTGAGCCCATTATGGGTCGGATGATTTTTTTTCTTATGGTGTATTTATTGATTGAAATTTGTTTTGAATTGCTATCCACTTGTCTTTTTACTCCATAAACTGCTCCAAATAAAATCCCTAATGCTGCTATAGCTAATGATATTTGTGCAACATCTGAATTACTTGTTTCATCTTTACTAGGCTCAACTATTGATGAATCTTGTGCTTCTGTAATGATTTTTTTATTCTTGATATCATGAACTGTTGATTGTATTTTTTCAATCTTGTCTGTATATCCTACAGTCTCTTCTATTGATTGTCCTGGATAATTTCTATCAAACCAACTCTTGTATTCGGGTTCAGAATAATATCTTTGAATATAATAAAATGGGTCTTTGCTGGAATCTACAAAATCTGTATTGATTACCTTGACATTTTCTACGGCAATACTGGATTGAGTTTGAGTGGGTGTATTTTGTTCATCATTGATAATTTCTTTCTTAATTTCATCTAAATATGCCTCATCAACCATCTGATTTTTATCTAATGTAACATTAAATTCTGAGGTGACTCCTTGTGTCATGTTAAGAATGAATCCTGTCGCATTGTAGATTCCATTTTGAGTAAACCTGTTTCCTATCTCTATACTTTTTTCAAAAGTATCATCGTAATCTATAGTAGACTGAGTTAATAGTACAAATTCATTATTTAGATCACGAATTACAATTGTTACCAACCCTGTAGATCCTTTCTCTACTGTACCTGAAAATTCCATTTCCTCTCCGATCACAAATGATTTGTTAGTTGTCTGAAGGCTGGAAACTTCTGCAAATACGGGATTAACTAATAATCCAAAAAACAGCAGTAATAGAGAATAGGATGAATATCTACTCTTACTCAATGATGTAAATGCTGATTTTTTTAATTTAAGATAAGCGTAGCATTCATCCAGATTTATTATAAGTAATTGTTAAATGTCAATTTAAATTTCGTCGTTAAATGATTATTTTTTTGGAACCGTGAAAAAGAAAGTTGTTTGTACATTCTCTTTACTTTCAACCCATATTCCCAGGTCTTCGCCATCTTTTGTTCCAATTGTAATGATTCCCTTATTTTTTGAAACAAAATCCATTGAATTTTTGATCAAATTTGAAAAGACTTGATTGATTCTATCTTTATCTGTTAAAATATTTACATCTTTATTAAAATTCATTTCTAAAAGTATCTTTTTTTCTTCTGTCACGGACTGAAACTCTTTCATGACTGAGTATAGTATTTCCAAAACATTTGTTTTTTCTTTGTTAAAATCTAATTTCCCTAAATCTAATTTTTGTGTCGTAAGTATATCTCCCACTAATCTTTGTAGTTTTACAATTGCTGTATGAATTTCATTTACTGCATCAATTTGTTTTTCGTTTAATTCACTCAATAGAGATTGGGCCTATGGCATCAATTTACGCCATCCTAGATGGTCACCGTAATTGCTTCTTTTTCTTAATTTGATCTGCAACCATTGGCAAAAACGCCCCAACATCAGATACAATTCCCAATGCTTGCCATGTTCCTCTGTCCATCAGTTTTGTAACTGTTGGTTGACTGATATCCACAACTATTACTTTGACGTTTGCAGGAAGCATGTTTCCCGTGGCTATGGAGTGCAACATTGTTGAAATCATGATCACCATACTTGCATCCTTTAGAACTTTTTTGTATTCTCGTTGCGCTTCTGCTACATCTGTAATTACATCTGGCAATGGGCCATCGTCTCTAATTGATCCTGCTAAAACAAAGGGTACCTTGTTTTTTACACATTCATACATTATTCCTTTGGTCAGTTTTTTACTTTTCACCATGTGTGCAATTGAACCTGCTTTGAAAACTGCGTTAATCGTATCCATGTGATTTCTATGTCCATGGTATGCAAGTGTGGCATCATGAACATTCATTCCAAGTGATGTTCCCAAAGTGGCATATTCTATATCGTGAACTGCTAAAGCATTACCTGCCAATACTCCATCAATGTATCCTGATTTTATCAAATAGGATACTGAGTCATCTGCTCCAGTATGAACAATTGCAGGGCCCCCAACGATGACAATTTTACCCCCATTCTTTTTGGTATTGTAAATGTCATCTGCAACTTTTTTTGCTATGTGTTGAGTTGGTCTTTCACTCGAACTTGAACTTCCCATAAACTCAAAAACATTAACTCCTTCTCTTGGACGTTCTGGAGGGGTGATTTTAACTCCTCCCTCCCCAACAATTATTTGGTCACCTTTTTTTACATCTCTTACTGGAACACAAAATGCCCTGTTTCCTTTAACAACTATGCATTTATCCATCATCATGTTTTCCACTGAAATCCATCTGCCTTTGTGAAAAACGTTTGTGTGATTATTTGTGGTGCTGTAAAAATTGTCCGGCATTACATAATTTTTTGGGGATTTTTTTAGTTTGATTTGCTGCTGAATTTTGGACACTGCCCCTAAACGATAAACCGTCTCTAAAATTTCATCTAAATGCTTTTGATTCTTTCCTGTTAATAACAATCTTGCAAAGGATTGATCTTTTTTCTTTTTTCCAATCTCAATTTCTTGTACCTGAAATTCTCCATGCAAGTCCATGATCTTATCAAAAATCTTAGTCAAAATTGAGGAATCAATCAAATGACCTCCAACCTCAATTTCTTGAGAAAATTTGCCCATTTTACTATTGTATATTATATCATAACTAAAGCTTACGTTTTTTTCTTGAGACTATACAGGTAAGATTACTTTACCCTCAAATTTTTGGATATTGTCATTTTGAAATGCTTTTTCTAAAATTTCTTTTTGTTGTTTTGTGACACCTTGAACTATTGTTTTAGATGATCCTGTTTTATCCACTAGTGCAAGAATATACCCACTGCTATCAGTTAATACAAAACCTGCAGATTCATCTACAAATGCATATAGATTTTCCTCCCCTACAGGTTCCCACACATTGGATTTGGAATCCACAAGTGCTAATGCCGGCATTGCTTTACCATCTGTCAAAGTATTGAGATATTCCCGTGCTACAGCTACTCTTTTTTGACCTAATTTTAACGCCTGAAAATACTGCATAAATTCCAAATAGTCTGGTTGCTATAACAATTTTTCTTCTAAAGATTGTTATAGAATCTGAAATTAGAAAAGATGTGCCACTTACAAATCCTGTGATCATCAAATTAAATGAAATCACTACAATGGTTGAGGATAAATCAAAATTATCCGAATCTGAAATTGAAGAAATAAAGCTAATCTTCAAAGGTCTTGTTGAACAAAATGAACGCTATGATCTTGATGAAATAGAATTTTGGTTTGAAAACGAAGGAAACTGGACAACTAGGGAACCTCGAATAAGAATAGTGAACCTTGCAAATTATGTTCAAGATAAATATCAGCAAACAGCACATTTGAGAATCATCTCTGATGATGATTGCGGCTGTTGAAATTAGGTCTCTAATTTTTCCAGTAATCTGCCAACGATTTTTGCATTCTCTGTTCTTTCATTTTGAATCTCTTTAATGCGAATATCATTTTTCTCACCTTTTGAAATTATCTGAAAATATTCTTCATCAAGATCATTATTTACCTGTAGTCTTTTGATTACTTCAAACAATATTCCAATCACTTGTTTTTGTGCATCAATTAATTCATCCTTCTCATCTTCAGACATTTCTTTAGTTATCGTCAATGATCTTTCTAAATAATTCTTTTAATTTGGGATGGGTGATTTCCAGTTCTCCAAACTCAATAAATGAAGATATTTTGTCTTTAGAGTGACCCTGTTTTTCATATATTTTTGCCTGAAGAGCCATCTCAAATTTATCTACCTGATGCACCATCTTTGATTCTGACGAATTGTTTTCTTGATATTCATTCCAAATTTTCTGATATTGTGACTTTATTGTAGTGGGTAAATTTTCTAAAATTTTTGAAAATGCTTCATTTTCAAGCTTCATTTTCTTTTCAGGGGTAATTTGTCCGGGAGTATAGTCACCAATTTCAGACTCTGCCAAATCATGAAGTAAAATCATTTTCAGAATTTTTCCAGAATCATAGTTTTCCATATCAGACAATACCATGCCAATTATTGCCATAGAGTAAGAATGGTCAGCTACTGACTCAGGATTGCTAATTGACAATTTGTCTACCCATCCCTGCCTTTGAATTTTCTTAAGATTAGCCGCGGTTTTGAAAAAATCTATTATCATGATATTGTAGTTTGTCTGATATTTTCTACTAATGAATTTTCATATTGTTTCATTTCGAATCACATAATAGTTATTTCTAAAACAGTAAGTTAATGAAAATATACACAAAGACTGGAGATGATGGAAATACGGGTTTGCAGGGAAATTACCGAATAGCAAAATCTCATCCCAGAATTGTTTCTTATGGTACAGTTGATGAAGCAAATGCAGCTCTTGGAATAGTTTTGACAAATTCACTTGATAAAGATGTTAGTGAGATTTTAACTGAAATTCAAAATGATCTATTTTTGGTTGGTGCAGACCTTTCTAATCCTAATCTTAATGATGTAAAGAATAGGGTATCTCTAGATATGATTGAAAAATTAGAGAAACATATTGATAAATTTGAATCAGAGTTGCCTTCACTGTCTAATTTTATTTTACCCGGAGGGGAGCCTTCTGCAGCACAATTGCATTATGTGAGAACAGTAGTAAGACGAGCAGAATCCCAAACAATTCAATTGAGTGAAAAAGATGAAATTAACTCAAACTGCATCAAATATCTAAATCGGTTATCTGATTTGTTTTTTGTAATGGGCAGATTGATCAATAAACGAAAAAATAGAGAAGATATACCCTGGAAGATCTAAAA
The DNA here is from genome assembly GCA_024276695.1 of archaeon. Lineage (GTDB taxonomy): Archaea > Thermoproteota > Nitrososphaeria > Nitrososphaerales > Nitrosopumilaceae > Nitrosopumilus. The sequence continues at coordinate 18,924 of JAJRWR010000018.1, read as the reverse complement.
AGACAAACTTTAATTCCTCAATATGATCATTTTTTTTTAAGTGCCGAGGTAGCTCAGCCTGGGAGAGCACTCGGCTGAAGACCGGGCTGTCGCTTGTTCAAATCATGCCCTCGGCACCATTTTACTAACAATCAATTTTTTGCCTCAGGGGTCATTCACTTTCAAATCAGTGAATTGTATTGTCATCCATCGCCTTCAACTAGTACATCTGAACTTGGAGAACATTTTTCCCACACATTTTTTAATTCTTTCCGCTAATCCTTTAGTTCTGGGGATTAGTGCTAATCACACTCTAACATCTCCCACTTTAGAATACATATCCATCTACGATTTTTGTCACTATTCCATTAGACACATTGCACTACCTGTCCAATCAATATCTATTTGGAGAATAATGATAATCAAAATTAGTGAAATGTTGTATATGTCCACAATAACTGAAATATTTGAAATCATACTATTTCACACATTGTAATTAATTTAAAAAAATTCATTTAGATGATAGTTAGTAATTTTTTAAAATTACAATAGTGTTAAGTAGATATTTGTTATATGAAAATTGGTTTTCATTTTATTCCCTTTTCTTTAGAAATAAAGAGAAGGTGGAAAACCTTTCCACAATCTTACCCTATGCATCTACTAGATTAAAGAAGTTCTTACCGGATGCTGATTTTTCTGAGACGCATTTTACTGGCCCTAAGGGTATTTGTTTTATGTTAACATCTTCACGGAGTTTCTCATTTTTGAATCTGTTAACTATGGCTACCCGTGTGGTGTGGAATTTATTACAATGATTTCCGTCCACTTCAAACATTTCCTTTGTAGTGATCTTTACTCCTTTAGTGATGATTTCACCTTGGGTATAGTCTGAATCTTCTATAAATATGATTGTGAATGATTGATCACCTATTTTTGCCAATGATGCGCTATCTCCAATTGTTTGGTAATCTGCTAATGTTGCTATGTATTTTCACCTCCAATAGAAGCCTTACAGATCAATTAATGATAAAGCCAATTATGTGTTAATTATTGACTCAGATGGCTTAGTTGATCGATTAAGATTTTAAGTTTATACAAATTCCATTCTGCACAATCTTTAAAAACTACCCAACCTCTTGATTTTCGAGATTCATGGCTGAAAAAAAAGTAACAAAGAAAAAGGTGAAAAAAACATCTGCAAAGAAAACAACAACCAAATCTAAAACAACTAAGGCAAAAGGCGCTAAATCGAAAATGAAATCTAAAAAATATAATGACGAACCCTTTGGAGATGGAAGCATTGTCATTGTTGATGATGATATAAAAATTGATCAAGAAAAAATCAATGAAGAAAGACGGGCATATCTTGAAGAAGCTCGCTCCCAAGAAGCGTCTGACTAGGAATCTTTATCAGATCCGGTGACACATACTAATCATGCGTGCTCTATGTCTGATTACTGTAAAACCTGGCAAAGTAGATTCTGTTGTAGAAATTCTAAAGAAAAAAAGAAAAATTGTTAAACAAATCATGGTGGTGGCAGGAAGAGCAGACATTAGCGTCCTTTTACAAGGAAATATTGATGAAATCAACAATATGGTAATTGATTTTAAAAAAATCAAAGATATAGTTACCACTGAAACTCTGATTGAAGTAGAGGTAAACATGGGATGGTAAGAGCTATAATTCTAGTCAAATCTCCAAAAAAACTGATTGCTGCAAGATTAAAAAAAATCCCATCTGTTGCAGATTCATTTCCAACTAGTGGCCAATTTGATGCTGTTGCTATAATTGATGTCAAAGAACTAATCGAGATTAAAGAAGTGGCAAACCAAATTCAGAAAATCAATGGTGTTGATAGAACTGAAACCATGGTTGAAGTCCAATGACGCAATGGATTTAAAGAACTTCTAGTTAGTATACTTATGAACATCAAAAAAGTAGGAAATGTAATTTTAGCAGTAAAAGACATTGACAAATCTCTACAATTTTACCATGAAATCATAGGTCTTCCAATTAGAAATCAGAGAAGATCTTGGATTGATTTGGGTACTTCTGGTGCTTTATTGAGTCTACATCCGGCGTCGTTAACTGCGCAACATATTGGAGATTCTATTGACAATGGAATTACCCTTGGATTTCTTGTTGGCGATGTACAATCTGCCGTTGATGAATTAAAAGAAAAAGGCGTCACAGTTCATCGTGATATAGTTGAAAAAGATGCAGGAAAAAATGCAATAGTTTTGGATCCTGACGGCTATCTTATTTCATTATTCGAACCTATCTTTGAAGATAAAGATCAACAAACAGGCGGATACCAAGGATTTACACCAGCTTAGATCATCTTTTTAATTGAAGAGATAATTTTTTCTAAGCATTTTTCTTTTCTATCTACTGATACATAGTATGTTGCATTATTTTTCTGTAGAATTAAAATTGTGATTTTTTGATGTTGTAACACAACATGTTCTAACTTTCCAATAGTGCCAACTGAATTTTTTCTTAATGATATCAATGTAGATATCAGGAATAATTCATTCTTGAAATCTTCTGATTGTAAAAGGGGTTTGAGATTTGGTTTAATCATTCCAGTCAAAGTTCTACCGTATGCATTTACAATACCTGCATATCTTACATTGCTTGAAATCTCTAAAATTTTTTGACATTGTTTTCTATATTTGATTACTATATCCTTCCATTTATCTGCAGGAGTTTTAACCACAATCAAATCATTTTTTTGAAATTAATAAGCCTATTGACTAGTTGCAATTTTTAGAGGTATATTTTTATTTTGATTCTTTTTCTAATTTTTTCTTTAACTCCAAATTTTCTTTTATCAGTTTATCATTTTCTGTTTGAAGTGTTTCTATTGAATTTTGTCTCGTATATGCGGGATGTCCGGGTGGGATTACTGTTGAGTTCATAGTTAGTAATCCTGATGCATACTGCTGATACATGTGCTGAAATCCCTGTAATTTTTGATTAATTGTTTCAGCATTCCTTAAGAATTGTTCTTTCATAGGATTTTCATGGATTTTGAACATTGGGTTTGATATGCCTGGGGGCAATCGTGGGAATTGAAACGCTAAATGAGGTATGTTTGAATTTAATCCATACAGGTCACGTAGGTGATTTGTAACCATATTATCCATAATTTATCACCGATATTTGCCATATTTGTGGCTTGCTTTAGTCATTTGATATACTCTTTAGTTAAATCTCAGGCGTTTTAGCTCAAATTGAGCTGATCGCAGATCCTTATAGATTCACATTTCTGATCGCTGATACGTATGTACAGTTCAAAAAAAGCATGTCTCAAATGCAAAAAAGACATTGAGGAGCAAGATCTACATAAAATTGTAATTTATGTAGTTCAAGAAAAATTCACAGAGCATCATTACGAACATGTAGAATGTCCTGATAAATTTACCATATAATTATAAAATTGAATTATCCCTTTAATTCATATACATTGTAAATCTTACCTGTTATTCTAGAATGGTATTTCCATTCTCCTTTTTTCCACACAATTTGTGAGAACTCTTTTTGTGTTTTTGGGTGTAATCTTTGATATACATCACTGCCAATTAAAATTTGATTTGGTTTTGCCATGTTTTGAATTTTTGCGGCAATATTCATTGCAGGCCCCATTAAATCTACATGAGAGTGTTCCACATCTGCACCATACCGTACAACAATGTTTTGACCAAAATCAAGTCCAACTTTTACCATTAAATCAGGATAATCATATTGATCCAAAATGGGGTTGATTCCTTTTTGAATGACAGATATCATTGACTTTGCACAATTTACAGCGTTATCTGCGGCATGCATTACATCACCTACAAAATATCCTATAACTGCATCACCTACAAATTTTAAAACATATCCATTATGTTGTCTAATAACTGCCGCCATCTCTTGAGAAAACGAACTTACAATAATTGCAATTTTTTCTGCGGGCATTTCTAATGTCATCGTTGTAGAACCTACTAAATCAACATAGAGTACAACCATGTCTAATTTTGCAAAAACATTTTTTCTTAGAAATTCATCTGATTCATCAATTAATCCACTGTATTCATAACCTTTTTTGAGAGCTCCCCAAACACGTTTTCGAGTTTCCAAAATCATAGTTTCAGAATCTAACGTTTCATTCTGATTTTTACTAAGCAGCATATCTACAACATTGATGCTTTGATCTGTTTTTTCTGATTCTTGTTTATTTTGAGTGTCTTCTTCAGTCATAATGCCCACCTTAATCTAGGGGAAAATCCACGCTACATTTGATACATTTGCCCCTTTTTCCTTTATAGCCATCATGGTAATATTCTATAATAATTTCATCACAATGCTCACAAGCAATATCCGATATACTCATGACTATAATCACTGTTTAATCTATTTAGATTTAATGATGAAGGTTTAAGACGAGTAATTATTTCTCATCTATTGTGAGATTAGGTTCAAGATCATCTAATGAATATATTCAGCTGTTAAATAAAAAAAATGAATCTATTCAAAAACTATATCTTCCAAAAATGATTGATTTAACGAAAATGATTGATGTCAAAGTCATGATGGGGGATTCTACAATTACTGAACAAAAAACATTTGATCCAAAATTAGTTTCAGATTATTTTCAAAAAATAAATGATTCTTTAAAAGAATGGTCATTACAAGATGTCTCAATAACAAACAATCAAGATGTTCGAAGAATTTTTACAAAATTCGAGATTAAGGAAGGAAGTTACCTTATTTCAGGTCATTTATCATTACAATTCCATGTTCTGTTGTATTACAAACCAGATCAACGAGTAATTAATTGTCAAAAAGAACTATCCGAAATTATAGATTTGACAAAAAATGAACAAGAACAGCTTTCAGACAATAGTGATCAAATCGTTTTAAATAAATTAAAAGAAATGGGTTACAAAGATTTTGATCATCAAAAACTGTTTGAGGTGTTTTATGAAAATGATGAATTTAGGGAAAAAGTTTTTGCTGAAATTCAAAAAGATACAGGTGTTGATTTTCAAGAATTATCTGAAAAAAAGACAAAGCTATTTTCTGAGCTTGATTCTCTTTTAGTTGAAACATACCAAACATCTCCTGTACTAATTGATGATCCTAAATTAGTTGGAGGAGAAGAAGGGTGTCTGCTATCTTTAGACCTAGAATTTATCAAAAATGGTAACCGTGAAGGAGTATTTGACCCTCGAAAAATGTCTGATTCGGTTAAAGGAAATATTCTAAAACGGCTAACTGAACTTGAAGAAATAATTCAACAATAAACCAAGAAACCGGAAAATGAGATATTGTCTCAAAGGGGAGTTCCGGTCCCTGGACATATTTTCAACGGGAATATCCAAATATTTAAGCATTACTGAAATTTTACGCATATAATTTGACTAAATATACAAATTTTGTATAGAAGAAGTCAAATACACCTAATCACTAGCAACATTTCCAATGAACCCATCATATGACGATATATTGGCAGCAAATTCCTTACGAGGACACGAAATAAAAAAAACACCATTAATTAATTCCCCAACATTTAGTGAATTGACTGGTTCTGAGATTTACCTGAAAGCAGAGTTTCGACAAAAGACAGGTTCGTTTAAAATTCGAGGAGCATATTTTAAAATTAAATCATTATCAAATGAAGAAAAAAAACAAGGAGTTGTAGCTGCATCAGCAGGTAACCATGCACAAGGAGTTGCATTTGCATCATCCCTAGAAAAAATTCCATGTACAATTGTAATGCCAAAAAATGCATCACCTGCTAAAGTGGCAGCAACAAGAGGTTATGGAGCTACGGTTATCTTGGAAGGTGTAAACTATGATGAGTCATCATCAAAAGCAAAAGAAATAGCAAAAGAAACTGGGGCTACCATGATACATGCTTTTGATGATCCTCAAATAATTGCCGCTCAAGGAGTAATCGGCCTTGAGATATTAGACGACTTACCAGATGTAGATGAAATCTATCTCCCCATAGGCGGTGGAGGATTGGCTGCAGGAGTGCTGATTGCCATCAAAGAAAAAAATCCACAAATCAAAATAATTGGCGTACAATCAAAATCATTTCCAGCAATGTATGATTCAGTAAGACAAGGATCAATTATTTCCAGTGGAGGAAATAGAACTATAGCTGATGGTATTTCAGTTAAAGTGCCAGGACAATTAACATTTTTAATAATTAAAGAACTAATTGATGAAATAGTTCTAGTAGATGATGTAGAAATTACAAAAGCAATGTTTCTACTGATGGAAAGAATGAAATTTGTAGTAGAGCCCGCAGGAGCTTCAAGTTTAGCTTATTTGATATCAAAAAAACCATCCATAGGCAAAAAAGTTGTGGCAGTTTTGGCGGGTGGCAATGTGGACATGTATCTATTGGGTCAAATCGTAGACAAGGGTCTTGCAGCCATGGGTCGATTACTCAAATTGTCAATTTTACTACCTGATAGGCCAGGGGCATTCAAAGAAATTGTTGATGAAATAACTCTTGCTAACGCAAATATCGTAGAAGTGGTTCATGATAGACTGAGTTCTGAGATAAATGCGGGTTCTGCAGGAGTAACTTTGAGTCTTGAAACGCAAGGAAAAGAACAAGCTCAAGTGTTAATTGATGCATTAAAAAAGAAAAACATCCAATTTACTTTGCTAACTTGATTCACTTGAATTTTTTCTTGGCAAATTTTGAAAGGCCTTGTTTTTTTAACTGATCAGATTCCTTCATTACAGAATTATGTTGATTGGATTTGTGTTGTTTTAATTTCTTTTTTAAATCTGGAAATTCATTTGCAAGCATCTTCATTGCATAAATTCCCGCATTGACTGCCTTGTTTACCCCCACAGCAACAACTGGAGATCCTGAAGGCATTTCAGTAATGGATAGTAATGAATCCAATCCTCCAAACGCTGAAAATTTTGCGGTGTCTGATTTTTTTGGATGTTTATCATTGTAAACTAGTATCGGCACGCCAATTACAGGAATTGTTGTGTGGGATGCTATCATTCCAGGTAAATGTGCAGCTCCTCCTGCACCAGCTATGATGATTTTGAATCCCATCTTTTCAGCATGTTTGGCATATTCTGCCAACCTCTCAGGGGTTCGGTGTGCAGATACAATCTGATCTTCATGTTTAATTTTATACTCGTCTAAAATTTCAGCTGCGCTTTGCATAATTCTACTATCTGAACTAGATCCCATAATGATTCCAACCAGTGGTTTTTTGGAATAGGCCATGATATTAGAAAAAACTAGCGAGTAATTAACAATTCTATTAGAAAAAATCGGATAAATTATTCAAATTAACATTAGATATTTTTAATCCAAAAATTATCCTTTTGTAATGTCAAAAATTCTTGGAATTATCGGCGGGGGTCAATTAGGAATGATGATTGCCGAAGCTGCAAAGAAAATGCCTGGAGAAATATCCGAAATAATTGTATTAGATCCTACAGATAATTGTCCTGCAGCACAGGTTGGAACTACCCAAATTATTGCTGATTTTAAAGACAAAGATGCCATCATTGAACTTGCAAACAAATCAGATATCATTACTTATGAAATAGAATCAGGAGACAGTGATGTTTTAAAATCTGTTGAAGACAAAGCTGAAATCAATCCTTCCCCTGAAACATTAAAAATTATTCAAGACAAATCCTTACAAAAATCATTTTTACAAGAAAACAATATCCCAGTTCCCGAATTTATTGAAATAAAAAATATCGAGGATGTCAGAATTGGATTAAAAAAGTTCGGCATGCCTGCAATGCTAAAAGCACGTAGAGATGCATATGATGGTAGGGGTAATTTTAAAATTAATTCTGAGGATGAAATTCAAACTGCATATGATTATTTTAAGGGACAATCTCTCCTTTTAGAAAAATTTGTACCATTTACCATGGAAGTTTCAGTAATTGCATCAAGAAACACAAAAGGCCAAATCAAAACATATCCTATAGTCGAAAACATTCACCAAGAAAATATTTTGAAAGAAACTATTGCACCCGCAAGAGTGTCTAACAACATAGCAAAAAAAGCTGAAGAAATAGCAAAAAAGACAATGTCTGTACTAAAAGGGGCGGGGATTTTTGGAATAGAGATGTTTGTTACCCAAGATGAAAATGTTGTAATTAATGAAATCGCACCAAGAGTTCATAATTCAGGCCATCATACTTTGCAATCAAGTGAAACATCTCAATTTGAACAACATTTGCGAGCAATTTTGGGATTAGAATTGGGAAGTACAAAACTAATTCATAATTCAGTTATGTGTAATATTTTGGGCGATAAAAGTTTTACAGGAGAATATTTGCCTCCGAACATTTCGGATTCAGGAGTATTTTTGAAAATGTATGGTAAAAAAATATCCAAACCTTTACGTAAATTAGGACACGTCAATATTGTTGGAATAAATGATGAATCAACTGATGAATTATTGGAGAAGCTACAATCACTAAAACCCAAAATGGTTGTCAAACCATATAATTAGATTTATTAATTGATAAAAACAAAATTGTTCATGGCTTTAACTCCTGCATTAATCATTACAGGCATTGCAATTGCATTATTGACAGTGTACGGAATGGATGTAATTGTAGGATATAGCACAGATAGTGGGGATGGATTCATTCCATTTGATGATAAAACCAGAGGTATGGGATTAGGGATTCCGGCATTAATTTTACCAATCATAGCATATTTTATTTCTAGAAAAGAATCATCAAAAGGTCTAGGCATCATGATAATTATTGCAGGTGTTTTAATCATATTGGGCGGTGTAGTGGTAATTGTAAATACAGATACTGTGGAAGCTGAGAAATCTGGACGAAGTTTGCTTTCTGCAACACTTCCGTTAATCATTCCAGGGTTAATTCAGATCGGATTGGGCATAGTTAAAATCAAAAAATCTTAAACGATTAGACATGCCAACTTGTGCAAAATGTGAAAATGATGTGAATAAAGTATATGATTGTGATCACACTGATTTTGAAGAATATTGTGTAGAATGTTATACGGAACTACATTACTACTTGACAGAGAGTGAATAATTTTATGTTGACAGATAAAGACATTGCAATTTACGCTTTAGGAAAAACTGAGGGGGTTCATTCCATAGCTGAGACGTTGGGAAAAGGACTTGATGATGAAAAATACATTGAATCGTGGAACAAAACTATGAAATTACTAGGCATTGAGATGCCCTTGAAAGAACTTGAAAAGATCTATAATGAATTTGCAAAAAAGATGGAAGATCTTGTAAATTCTGAAAATATAAAACCTGAAAAATCTACAACTAGTAGATGAAAGCAATTATTTTAGCTGGTGGCAGAGGTAAAAGATTAAGACCGATTACCGATTATGTTCCAAAACCCCTAGTTCCAATAAAGAATATGCCGATAATTGAATGGCAATTAAGATATTTAAAAAAATTTGGAATAGACGAAGTAATTATTTGTACAGGTTACAAACAAAAGATGATTAAAAATCATTTGCATGTGAAAGACATTGGAATTAAAATAAAATATTCTATTGAAAAGACTCCTTTAGGTACTGGAGGTGCAATTAAAAAAGCTGGAAAGATGATCAAAGATAAATCATTTTTTGTAATTAATGGTGATACCATAACAAACATTGATTTGAAAAAACTTGTAACAAAGAAAAATGTAATCGCCGCAATTGAACTAAGAACAAAATATGGGATTTTAGAAACAAAGAATGACAAAATAATGAATTTTAAAGAGAAAAAAGAAATTTCAGACACGTGGATGAATGCAGGGATTTATCATCTACAAAAAGAAGTGCTAAAAGAACTTCCAAACAAAGGAGATATTGAGAAAACAATATTTCCAGATTATGCAAAAAAAGGGATACTAAATACAGTAAAATTTAAAAATGCAAAATGGTATTCTGTAGATTCATTTAAAGATATGGAAGAATGTGCATTGGAAATAGAAAAAATAATAAAATAAAATTTTGAATTTTATGCTCCAGTTCGATGCAAAGTAACCATTACATATGCAACTTCTTCAACAAATGATTTATCTTTGCTGATTGAAGCATATTTTGTGGCATTATCCCAAAATGATGGTTTTTTAGAGTGTTTTTCTGAGAATAGTTGTAGACTCATAACTATTATTATGATCTGATCTGATAATCTTCAGCCTCAATCAAAATTAACCTATTACTAAAACAGATACACTAGAATATCCAAAAGTTATACTATTTTCATGCGTATTGCATGTAGTTTAGGTTCTCTTCTTTCAATAGACGAAGTGTTACAGTGTTCAGAAATTATCTCAAAAACCAATATGGATACAGTATGGGTGCCTGAGACCTGGGGGATGGAAAATTTCTCCATGTTGGGAGCAGTTTCAGCAAAGACCGAAAAACAAAAAATAGGCTCATCTATCATCAACATCTTTTCTAGAAGTCCATCTACAGTTGCCATGGGTGCCGCTACTGTAGATACATTATCCAATGGAAGAATTATCTTGGGACTTGGAACAAGTAGTATGCCAATTGTGGAATCCTTCCATGGTTACAGATTTGAAAAACCATTACAAAGAATGAAAGAATATGTGGAAATAATTCGTCTTGCATTATTGGGAAAGCAAGTAGATTATGATGGTGAGATTTTCAAATTAAATAATTTTACATTATTAATCAAACCATTACGAAATGAAATACCAATTTATCTTGCAGCAATAAATCAACAAATGGTAGATTTGGCATGGAGTGTTGGAGATGGCGTGATTTTTTATCTAAGACCATTAAATGAAATGAAACAAACAATATCTAAGATGCAGTCAAAGAAACAGATTGACGTCACATGTCAGATAATTACATGTGTTTCTGAAGATTCAGAAGAAGCAATTGAACGTGCGAAAAAAACTGTGGCATTTTATATTTCGGTAGGGGAGATCTACAGAGAATTTTTAGCAAAGAATGGTTTTCAAAATGAAACATCTGATATTTTTGAAGAATTTAAAAAATCAGGGTTAAAATCAAATCATAAATTAGTGACGGATTCAATGCTTCAATCTCTTTCAATATCTGGAACGTCTGAAGAGTGTAAAAAACAACTAACAAATTTTGTAAATGTAGGTATTGATCAACCCATTTTACAATTTAATCCAATAGGAGACACAATGAATTCTTTCAAATTATTTAAGAAAACATTTTTGGATGAATGATATGACCAAAGTTGGAATAGTGGGATATGGCATTACACCTTTTACTAAAGACGATAAAAAAATAGAGTCGGTCTTGTTAGATTCTGCAAGGGAACTTTTTAGAAATAATTCTCAAATCAGCCGTAATGACATAGATGCAGTTTTGGTATCTACAAATAATAATTCAAAATATCTATCTCCAATTCTCTCAGAAATGGCAGGCATTCAGCCAAAAATAGCACATACTATTGAAAGTTCATGTAATTCAGGCACAAATTCTATCGTTTCAGCATATTCTTACATTGCATCAGGTCTTGCAGATTTGATCCTCATAACAGGTGCTGAGAGGTATGATAGTCCTGGACAAATATTAGAATGGGATAATTCTCGTGGAGAGTATAAACATCCAATTTTTTGGGCTTCAATATTTGCCAAATCCTATAAACGAGAATTTTCAATTTCGGATGAACAGCTAGCAATTGTTTCTGTAAAAAATCACAAACAAGCAAAAGAGAATCCAAACGCATTATCAAACAAGACATATACAGTTGAAAACGTGATAAGTTCCAAAAAACTTACAGATGATCTTAGATTGTTAGATTGCTCAAGACCATGTACGGGAGGTGCATCAATTATTTTAGCATCAGAAGAAAAAACAAAACAATTGACAGACAAACCAATATGGATTACAGGGATCGGTCAAAAAACAATCTCTGCAGGTTTTACTAAAAATAATTCATTTAGTTCGATGGAGTCAACCAAACTAGCAGGTCAAACAGCATTAAAAATGGCAAATAAAAATTTCAAAGACATTGATGTTGCAGAAATACACGATGCATTTTCTGTTTGTGAACCAATGGCATTAGAGTCTCTTGAATTTTCAGCAAAGGGACATGGCATGGATATGATAAATGAACTATATGATACAAATAATTTCAAAATAAATCCAAGAGGTGGACTAATTGGTTCAGGCCATCCATTAGGTGCAACTGGAATAGCACAAACAATAGAAATTACACAACAACTTCAATTAAATGCAGGCAAACGACAAGTAGACAATCCACGAGTAGGACTAGTTCACAACATGTCAGCTGCTGCTACATCTTCGACAGTATTAGTTTTAGAGACATGAATTTTGAATCAAAATTAAATGAAGGAGAATTCTTTATTCCAGAATGTGCGGAATGCAAAAAAATTGTTTGGCCACCAACAGAATTTTGTAATCATTGTTTTGGCATTGTTACTCTAAAAAAAGGACCTTTTGAGGGCACAATCATGGAATTTTCACGGCAAAATGAACAGTATTTCTGTTTGGTAGAATTCGAAGATACAATCAAGATAATCGCAAATATTTCCAAAACCCCCACGATTGGACAAAAAGTGAAAATATCAAAATGTGGAATTAGTAATGGAAATTATTTTTTCCAAGTTATTTGAATTTGGTATAAATGTATGGAGTTTCAACATTTTGATCAAATGTCCAAATGGTAGGTAACGAGACAGTGTCTATCACTTTCAAAGCGTGCTTTTCAATTAGAGAACTCCATCCACCGTTTTCCAAATTACCCGATAACTGACGTTTAGTATAAGTTCCTGCAAATACAATTCCTGTTTCATTTTTTAGATTTCTAATCGAATTGATTTTATCGATGATACTAGTAGCTAGAATATCACCTCCCATTTGCGCAAGACCACCGATAAAAAATATAGGTTTTTTCAGATTCAACGATGAATAATCAAATTCTAATGCATTATGGCATATCGGATTAAAGTTTTGATTGGTAGATGTACAAATTGTATTTTGTAATTCAACTAGGATATTATCAATTTCAATACTGTAAGAATTTAATCCGATGATGTTTCCACAATATGCGATTCTACCATCCCCTGAACCAATGTCTACTAGTTCAGAATAATCTAATTCTTGGGCTATGTGAGTCATAATAAAAGCAGACATTATCCAAGTAGGATAAAATGGCTGGCAACTAGAACCATGCTTGATACTATTTAACCAGTATTCATTAATGTCTCCTTCATAAACAATACAACATGCATCCAAAATTTGTTGTTCATAAGAATTAGAATAGATGGGATTCGTTTTCATAAAATTATGTAGCAATTTCAAATGTTTTTCATCGATAGGAAATTTAGTTGATGGGTTTTTTGGCAATACCTCTTGTATGTGGGCATTACCTGTGTATTTTTTTGCGAACTCTTGCTTGATTTGAACCAAATTTTCTACCAATAAATCCATCATAAATTAAGTAATGTTATGGGTTTGATAAACTCAGTGCCTATTTTAGATTTTTTGAATAAAGAAATGCAATTTTTTGTTCTACTTTTTTAATTTGTTCAACAGTGATCATTTTATGTTTCTCTATCTTTTCAACATCAGAGCCCTCTTCAATGGCTAATTCAAAATCTAATTGTTTCAGCATATTCAGACATACGTCACGTTGTTCTAAGAGTTTTTCAATAATTAATTCAGACAATTTCATTCTTTTGAGAAATTCTTACTTAAATGTTAGATTTTACAATTTCTTAAATGTAAATTAATCAAATAAAATGATCTGTTAGCCATATTTTTTAATAGGTTATTGTCTAATTACCTTCTTTACTATACATTAGAAGATAAAATAAAATGTTGAAAAGAAAGTCAGGTTCAATTACAATTCAAAAGGAAAAAACACAATCTCGAATCAATAAAGATAGCCAAAAATCTGCACGAATACGAAGACAACGAGGATATCACTGGGAAGATACAATTGTGAAACGATTCAATGGGTCTGATCAATGGAGAGCATTCAGATTAGGTTCACCAAGTATAGCATTACCTGATGTGTTGGCAGTAAATACGAATGAGAGTACGATTTTTGCAATAGAGGCAAAATCCGGAACAAGTACATCATTACCTGTGCCTTTTGATCAAATTGAACGTTGTTTAGATTGGACCAAAACTTTTGATATTTATAAAAAAAGAAAAGTGCTTTTGGCATTCAAGTTTCTTTCTAAAAAAAGAATTGATATTGGAAAATATGAAAGTCGTGAATTAAGAGAATATTTCAAAATATGGGATGAATCATTAGAAATTACTGACTGTGTCTGTACGTATGATGGAAAATTTTTTGCAAAAATAGAGGGTACACGAAAAGAACTTTTTCTAGAGGAATGCAAAATGCCCTTTAAAACAAAACAGAGAACTAGTGCCTAACGACAATTTATCTTCAAATCGTTTTTAAGTATAAGATGGCAAGTACTTGTATGTCTAAAGATAATATTAGTACCGAATCAACTGATAAAATTACAGAGTCTCTATTAGAAACAGTCTCTGATGCAGAAGTTAATTCAAGAATTAGTTTTGAAGAATTCACTGATGAAAGAGCATTAATCAGTCATGATGCATTTGGTAAAAAACAGATGAAGATCAAAGTATTGGAAGTTTCAGATGAAAACCCTGTATTAAAATGGAAGTTTGGTGATCGTGTAAAAGTTACAAAAATTATGGTGACAGTTAAACACCTTACAACTCAGCAAGTAGAAGAAGCTGAATTTGATATTGAATCAATAGAACGAGAATTAGCTGAAAAGAGACATTACTCTTCAACGAATAGATGGATTCCTGTAGAGGACATAAAAAATGGATATGTTGTAGGTTCAAAACACACCAGATTAATCAGCGATGCTTCAGCACTTGATTACATAGTATTTTGATCGTCAATCACATACACCATGATTAATTTTTACCTGAAAACATTATAAACAAAAGAAATTGAAAAAGCATTATGAGTTTAAAAGAATTTGATGTGAATGGAACTGATTACAAAATAGTGATAACAGAACAGGTAATCGGTCATGTCAATTCTCTCAAAGATCTTTACAATGCAGCATATGAAGATCCGGAAAGTTTTGAAGATGTTAGTACCGAGATATCCTCCACGATTAATGAGATAGCCAGTACAGTTGAACCAGAAGCGGAAGATAGTGATTTAGATGGAATTATTCAAGAAATTATCAAAGCCGTAGATATCAAAGCTGAAGAAATCAAAAAAGAACTTGAAGGCAAACCTGCAAAAAAATCAAAGTCTAAAAAATAATCCCATTTTGACCTTAAACTCATAAAAAATTGGTGGATAAATTATATGCTTAAATCAAATATTCAATATCATGTCAAATAGCTGTGAATGCGGTATTTGTGGACATCATAGTGAATCCGAGTGTTTAGAAAAAGAATGCAAATGTTGTTTAAATTTCCATGAAAGATCAGGCCCTAAACGAAAATAGTTATTTTAAATTTATTTTAGTTTATCGTAGCAACTACATTTCTTCGCCATATGTCTAGTGCATCCAAAGATTTTATGATCACTACATCCACAAATTATGCATTTTTTTCCATCAGTCATAACTGTTTAATCAAACCATCTATACTTTCAATCATTTTTTTATCTTCCAAGGCTTCAATGATTTTAAATCTCATGTTTTTTATTCGATATATGTCATCAGAGTATAATGGAGCCATGGTTTCTATCTCTTTTTCAAAAAAGTAATTATCCAAATAATGATTAAACTTAGATTTCAGTTTTTTAAAATCAGATAATGGAATCTTGTACTCATCGATATTATTTGTGACTACTTTTAAGAATCCATTAATTTTTAACATTTCTTTCTTAACAACATCAAGATCTCCAGGTTTATCTTGAATTTCTTTGAGAACGTAATACGATTCGACAGTTTGAGAAAGAATTTTCTTCAGATGTTCACTATAAGAAACCATAATTTCAGTTGAGATGCATCTAATCTAAAGTTTAGCAAAAATAGCTTAACTTGAACAATTTTTACAGGATTTCCTTTAAATTATCACCGTTTATTTGTAATTACGATGCAATGTGATTCGTATCTCAAATGTATTGATCCTCAATGTGGATTAGAATATTCAATTGAACACACAAATGTTCAATGTGAAAAAGGGCATATGTTAGATGTAAAATATAAAAATAAACCCCCAACATCACTCAAAGAAGTTTTTTACAAAAGACGGAATTCTGAAGGAAGTATTTTCAATGAAAGCGGTGTTTGGAGGTTTAGAGATCTACTAAATTTTTGTCAAATAGATACAGAAAATTTAGATGAATGTTCAAAATACCTCGTATCCTTAGATGGTGCAGAAGGTAGACAATCAAAACCATATCAAATGTCAAAAGCTGCTGAATTTATTGAAATTTCAAATAATAATTTGTGGTTACAGCCTGAAGGTTACAATCCAAGTGGTTCTTTCAAAGATAATGGTATGGCAACTGCTGTTACTCATGCAAAGATGGTAGGTGCAAAAAAAATCATTTGTGCATCTACTGGAAATACATCTGCATCAGCAGGAATGTTTGCAGCAAATGAGGGAATGAATTGTGATGTGTATATCCCAGCAGGTCAGATAGCTCCTGGAAAACTTAGTCAAGCATATCAATTTGGAGCACAAATTGTAGAAATTGATGGAAATTTTGATGATGCATTAAAACAATCATTAGAGGATGCACAAAACCATGATGGATACACGGTAAATTCTATTAATCCATTTAGAATTGAAGGACAAAAAACAATTCCATTTAGAGCCATAGAATATTTGAATTGGGAAGTTCCAGATTGGATTGTGTATCCTGGAGGCGCATTAGGAAACACCTCAAGTTGTGGTAAAGCTTTGATGGAATTGTATGAATGGGGGTGGATTAAAAAAATTCCAAGGATTGCAGTAATTAATTCTGAAGGTGCAAGCACGTTATCTGATTTGTATAATGGAAAATTTGAAGGGGAAGAACTCAGATGGAATAAAGGAAAGCCAAACACAGAACTCATCACAAGATACTATGAGCATTTGGATAAAGAGGGATTAAGACCAAAAACAAAAGCTACAGCAATACAAATAGGAAGACCCGCTAACATCTTGAAAGGTTTACGTGCATTAGAATTTACAAATGGTGTTTCAATAACTGTTACAGATTTTGAAATGTTAGATGGTATGTCAGTTGTAGGCCTAAATGGATTTGATTGTGAAATGGCATCAGGTGCATCAGTAGTTGGAATTAAAAAATTGATAGATGAGGAAATAATCAAAAAAGATGATGTCGTAGTTGGCATACTCACAGGAAGACAAAAAGATGCCATGATCCCAGTGGACTATCATAGAAATCCAGAAAACAAGTTTGCAAAACCTCCAAAAAACTAGCCTTGTTTCTAGCCTCGTCAAAATTTTAACATCTCAAGCCTTAAATTCCAGTTTTACAAAACATGTACAACCAAAAGATGGTGCAAAAAAATTAAATGAGTAATTGTCATAGTTGTTCTAAGAAATTTTTTAGGAGAATACCATGGTAGAATTATGGGTTGAAATTGCGGCTTTATCTGCTCTCATAGGACTATCTGGATTTTTCAGTGGATTAGAAGTAGCTCTTGTCGGAGTAAGAAAATCCAAAGTTGTCCAGTTATTCAATGAAGGTAAAAAGGGTTCTAAAGCACTTCACAAATTAAAAATGAATCCAAGTTGGATGATGTCAAGTGTAAATCTTGGCAATAATTTGGTAAATGTAGGAGCATCAGCACTTGCTACAAGTTTGGCAATTAGACTGTTTGGAGATGATGGATTAGGAATTGCAGTAGGAATCATGACCTTTTTGATTCTAGTATTTGGGGAAATTACTCCAAAAACATACTGTAATGCAAATTCAACTAAAATTGCATTAAGATATGCTCCAGTATTACTTGCGTTTAGCTATGCATTTTATCCAGTTGTAAAATTCTTTGAAATTATAACTCGAGGCGTTGTAAAAATAACTGGAAGTAGTTACACCCCACCTCCAATTACAGAAGAAGAAATCAAAGGAGTCATTGATCAAGGTCTAGAAGAAAAAGCCCTAGAAAGAGACGAGATGGAGCTAGTACATGGTGCGCTAAAATTTGATGATACTGTAATTCGTTCTGTAATGACCCCAAGAACAAAGATGTTTTCATTAAATTCTAAAATGCTACTCTTTGAAGCACTGCCACAAATTAATCAAAAGGGACATTCAAGAATTCCAATTTATGGAGATACAAGTGATGATATTGTTGGTTTTATTCATGTAAGGGATGTTCTCAAAGAATTAGAAAAAGACAACAAAATGACAAACCTTGAAAAAATAGCAAGAAAACCAGTATTTGCATCACAAGAAAAAATGGTTAGTGCCCTGTTAAAGGAAATGAAAGGTAGAAAAACACACATGGCAATAGTGGTTGATGAACATGGTGGGGTTGAAGGATTAGTTACATTAGAAGACTTGTTAGAAGAAATAGTTGGAGAAATTGAAGATGAGACGGATTCGACTAGACAGGCAGGATATGAAAAGATTGATCAGGACACCATAATTACTAACGGAGATATCGATATTGATACTATTAATAAAATTTTCAAAACTAAAGTTCCTGAAGGTGATGATTATGCATCACTTAATGGGTTGTTACATGAAAGACTACAAGATATCCCCCAAGAGGGAGATAAAGTGGAAGTTGATGAATTAAGAATTGTTGTAGAAAAAGTTTCAAAAAATATTCCTAAAAAAATTAGAATTGAAAAAATTAGAACCTAGTAATTTTTAGCAAAGTGTTCTTCTAGTTTTTGTTTTTTCTCAGTCATATGGAATATAGATTCAGTGTGACTAAATGCATCTTGATATGACCTTCCAAACAACATCGCTTGCATTAGCATGTGGTTTTCAGGAATAACAATGCCT
>JAJRWR010000017.1 GCA_024276695.1 archaeon | reverse complement strand
TTGTTTGTTTCCTGAGCAAACGCTGGAGATGTAATTCCTGCAAGTAAAATTATTGCAAAGACATACTTCACAAGCTGGGATGAATATGATTGAATAAAAATCTAATCAACAAATGGCTTTTTACAAGTATATCTGTATTTTTAACTAAAAATTTATTTTAAAAATTCATGAAGAATTATTTACAATTGTAAACCATATTTGTTAAGTATGTTATCGAGTTAGAAAATACATGTTTGATAACTCTGCGTTTGATTCACATGTTGTTGAGCAAAGAATTTTGAGAGGATTTTTTTAAATTTCTATCCTAGAAGAGATTATTCCTTTCAAAATTTTCTTCTGTCAATTCATCCAATTATTATATCGTTACAGTATCTTACAATTACAAAGTATTATTTTAGATTGTCAAAAATTCCATATTTTATTGCATTAATACCAAATAGCATTTCGTTTTTCATGGATTTCTTTTCTAGCTTTGTTACCTCTAGGCGTAATTCGAAGTATCACTGTACAACATGGACAACGAATCCCATTCCAGACTAGAAAAATTTCACACACTGGACACATTTTTTGTCCATTGTCATATCTGTGTCGTCCTTCATAATCTGTAGCCTTGAACTTGTTACAAATTCCTTTACACATATTTGCCATATTGATATTATTTTGAAAACAATTTTTAGATATTTAACTAGATACGATTACAATTGTAAAGTGTCTCAAATTAATACTCGGCAATTGTAAGTTAGGTAATTGAACTTTAATAAAAAAACAAAGATGATAATTTTACTTTCATTAATTTGGTTTATGATTACACTTCCATTACCCTGGATAATTAACAACCCTGATGTTTCTGAATCTTCATTCTATACTATATTGGGGATTATTGCAATATTGAGTATTCCATTTGTAATGTTGGGTGTTGCATGGAGTATAAAGCCAGAACTGACTACTTGATCTTTAAATTGGAATTTATTTTTAATGAAATCCAAGAACTTGAAAAGACATATGGATTATTATATGAAAAGCAATCATTGACTGATATATTTGAAATTTCTCACCCTTTTATTTTTACTAACAATTTTTTCTGGAGCTGTTTTTTTAGATGGTTTTAATGATGCAGATGCTCTAAAATCTAAAGGTGGAAATCTTTCTCCAAAAAGTTTTGGAAAAATAACCAGTAGTATTGTTTGTGGAGATAAATTATGTTCTGAAATACCAAAAAATGTATCTCAAGAATTCAATCCAAGATTAATCTCATCTATTCCTTCCATTTCCCTTTCAAATTATGACCAGTTTGAACTAACTGCAAATAAGATTACAAAAATCATTGATGGTAAATCTCTCCAAATGTATGGCTATAATGGACAAACTCCTGGTCCTTTGTTATTAGCTACTCAAGGAGATAACGTTATTATACGTTTTACCAATGATCTTAATTTTCCAACCACTGTTCATTGGCATGGATTGAGATTGGATAATGCTAGTGATGGTGTACCCGGAATTAATCAGGAACCTATACTTCCTGGAGAAACTTTTGAATATGATCTCAAATTTCCAGATTCAGGAATTTTTCTTTATCATCCACACGTAAGAACAGAAATGCAGATGGAACTTGGATTATATGGAAATATCTTAGTTGAACCAAAAAACCCCGATATTATTTCTGCAGACTATCAAATTCCCTTAATTCTGGATGATATTTCCTTAATAGAAAATGGTCTGCAAGAATTTGATTCTGAGATAATAACTCATACACTAATGGGAAGATTTGGAAATACAATGATGATCAATGGAGAAACTGATTTTTATCTTCAGCTAAAGCAGGGTGATATTGTAAGATTTTATCTTACAAATACTGCAAATACTAGAACTTTCGATTTTGGAATTGAACAACAAAAAATCAAACTGATTGCAGACGATGCAAGTTATTATGAACGAGAAGAATTTGTTAATTCGATAGTTTTAGCGTCATCTGAAAGAAGAACCATAGATGTTTTATTTGAACAATCAGGACAATATAATATCACTCATTCAACCCCTGAAAAAACTTACATTTTAGGAAAAATTAATGTTCTACAATCTTATGTAAAAAATGATCCTGATTTTTACACTGCCAAACAAAATTCTGATATTGTGCAGGAAATTGATACATTTAGAAAATTTTTTTCAGATACGCCTGATTTAGAACTTGAATTTGATGTAAAAACAATGTCAATGAGTACTAATGATTCAATGTCTAATTTCATGAAGACGGATGTACCTAAAAATGAGATTGAACCAATTGAATGGGAAGATGAAATACCTCAAATGAATGCAATGTCTAATGAAAAAAACACTAACTGGATTTTACGTGATGTTAAAACTGGCAAGGAAGGGTTTGACATAGATTATCAGGCAAATGTTGGTGATATTAAAAAAATCAGACTAATAAACAGTCCTGAATCTGCACATCCAATGCAACATCCTATTCATCTACATGGACAAAGATTTCTGGTTGTTTCTGAAGACGGTGTTATGAATGATAATCTTGCATGGAAAGACTCTGTTTTAGTTCCTGCTGGAAAAACTATTGATATCTTAGTAGAGTTTTCAAATCCTGGTAGTTGGGCAATGCATTGCCATATCCTAGAACATGCTGAGGCTGGAATGATTACCAAAGTTATAGTAAACTGATTTTATTTAGTAATAATTCTATTTTAAAATTATAATTAATTACATAAAGATGAAGGTATAATAGCAACAATAAAATTAATTTTTGATATACTATGAATAAAAGAGATAAATTTGTTTTAGCAGGAATTTTAGTAGGAACTGCAATTCCTGTAATTCTTATGTTTATGGTAGCAAATAGAATTATTAACATGCCATTTGGATAAATCATTTTACACTAAATTAAATTGAAAATAATTCAGTTACTGTAAAATAACTTGGAAGAAACAATAATTTGAAAAGTGATAAAATATATTCTTTAAAGACATAATAATTATTACAGTAATTATATTAATTGTCATATTGTGGGTAGTTTTTGATCAAGAGTTTTTAGATTCAGAAGGATTACAAAATACGATTGATGAATGTACTATGGAGATTGATAATATGGGAACATCTGGACATGATTTAGAAGGTTACTTGAATAATGTTTATAATCAATATGGAAGTATGAAACAAAAACATATTTTGGTTTGATGATGAACATTAAGTACTCTAAACAATTATTTTATATCATTTACCTAATTACAAATGTACATAATACTAAATCAATTACAGATATTTCTGCAACAAAAGGGTGGTCATCTGATGTGGGTTGTGGCACAAATTTAGACCTGATTCTAGTGTCACTATGATTAAAAATTAATGATATTGGATTATTCTTATCTTTAACAAAGTTACCGAATTCTATGGAACAAATCCGTAATTAAAAAATAGTCAATATCTCTAACATTAAACCATAATCTAAATTCAAAAACAATTATTTTTTAAGAATTTCATCCTGTAGGATTCATCAGTATTGCTCGATCATTAATTTTCTTGTCATATGTTCCAACTATGATATCTCCTGCTTTTGCATCACATGGACCAATATTTATAGAAAATCCATCATATGATTCAGCAATACAACCATCTGCAGTATTTGCAATTATTTTGACTTTCTCAGTTACTTCATCAGGTGAAACATACCATGTAAGATACACAAATAATGAAACTGTTACTCCAACTATTGCAATTATAAGAAAAACTGTAAATTTTGAATTTTCAGACAATACTCAAAATAAAAAAAACTAGTATAATAATTATAGATCTGTTTTATCATTGTACTAATAAAAATTTCTGGTATGACTATGGAATTCTCAAAAATAATTTTTGCAAACTTATTAAATCAAGATTGTGATATTGCTTGATGGAAATTAATGATTTTCTTAGAGATGAATATGCTAAATTAATTCTAAAATCTACATTGACACCTAAACCTGCTTCTGATATTTTTAAAGAAACTGGAATCCCTCTTGGCACAATCTACCGAAGATTGGAATTTCTCAAAAATGCGGGGTTCTTGCAAATAGCAAGTTATATTGAAAATGGTGTTAAAGTGAAAACATATCATAATAAATCTAAAAAATATCATGTCTCAAATCCTAGAATTTCAAGTATTTTAGAAATAATCCAAAAAGATCCTGCCATTTCTTATAGAGGTATACAAAAAATCACAGGTTATCCTTTTGGTACTCTGTCAAACTCTCTTTCTAATCTAGAAAAAGACTCTAAAATTATTGTTAAACGTTCTGCAAGACGGACACATTATTTCCCATTACATATTCCTTCTGTTGAATATCCTGTACTGATTAATCTCAGAAAAGAAACCGCAAAAAAAATTATCCTTTTTCTTGCAGATCATAAACAGGGAACCCATTCTGACTTCCGAAAATGTATACATAAGGCACCTTCTACAATTTCTATCACATTAACTAATTTGGTTGAAGAGAAAATAATCAAAAGAATTTCAGGATTTTATCCTTATTTTATTTTAGAAGATCCACAGTTTGTACAAGATATTTTAACTAAAATATCTCCAAACAATATAGATAAAATGAAAGATAAATTTGCAGATACATTTTTTTATTTCTAATCTGATCTGAAAATTCCTACAATGAAAAACAACAGCATAATAAGAATTAAACCATGAGTAATGTAACCATGAATACCATACATGCTATCAAAAAATGGATAAATCAAATTTATCCATGATGTACTCTCAGCTATAGTGATTGCAACAAATGCACCAAATATCATTAATAATCTAGTACTTTTAAATTCAAGATAGGTTAGAAATCCCAATACTGACAAAAATAAACCAAAAATCAAATTTACAACATGAATTGAATAATATCCAAATTTTGAAGAGTCTATACTCTCAAATCCTAATGAAATTGAAATTAAAAGAACTACTGCGACTATCGCCAAAAGAACGCTTGTTTTATCTTTGATTGTTAAAGTTGGTTTTTGCAATGCTTTTTTTAAAGTTATTTTATTTTAAATTCTTTGGAACAATGGTAAAACAATCTTATCATTAATTAAAGTTAAAATAAATTAATTATTGATGAATGTGTTTGAAAAAAACTATAGAGCATTTTCAAAATACACTCTATTTTTTACTTTTGTAGTATTCTTGATAATTTTTGGCAGTATCAATGATTCACAGGCAAAAGAATTTACAATTAGTATTCCATTTGGTGCATATAATCCTGAACTGAACACCCCCACTGAAGTTTGGTATGATCCTCCTGTTATCAATATCCAAGTTGGAGATACAATAACATGGTCCAACGATGATCAAGAGGGACATACTGTAACTAGTGGAGACAGTGCTGGAAGATTTGGTTGGATGAGTGAGAAACAAGGAAACTTCGGAGAACCTGATGGAATCTTTGATAGTGGACGATTCATGCCAAATGATTCTTGGACACATACATTTGAGAGTGCTGGCACTTTTTCATATTTTTGTACATTTCATCCTTGGATGGAAGGAATAGTAAAGGTAGAACAATCTATACCTGATTATCCACATGATGCAAGTGGAAACAAAATAGAATCATTCCCAATTATACAATTCACTCCAGATAAATTAATAGAATTTGATATCACTTGGGAGCCAAATATAATCAAGACTTTTGAAATAACTAAATTCATCTATCAGACATATGATGCTAAAACAAATTCAAACTTAGATAAAATGCAATATGATATGATAATAACTCAAAATGGTAAAGTATTATTTGAGGATTCAGGTATAACGCAAGTTGGCGGTGATTACAGAAATTTTATCTTTGAGACTTCAGGTGTAATAGAGATTAGATTTCAAAATATTGTAAGTGGAGGATCTTCAGGTATTGAGAGTGCTGTAAGGGAATCAGTTGATAATCCAATATTTCGTACAGTTGTATTTGATACCATAGTGTATGACAATCCCGAAAAAACTATTACATCTGAAATAGTTGTACAGCCAGCCCGAAGATTAGATATCTATTATGAAATGTTGGTTGCAGTTATACTAGTTCCCGCATTTATGTTACTTGGAATAGTTTTATACATGAAATCTAGAAAATCAAAAAAACATTCTTCACAAAACATGAAATCTAGTCCTGTTTGAAATTAGAGAGTTGTACATGATGATTAATTGTATACAAAGACAGTTACAAAATAAATAATAACCCTTATTTTGTCCTAATAAATAACTAGTTAGTATAGAATTAGATTCTATAATAATTACAATCATCTCACATTGTTTTTGTTTATGTCATATGAAATGATATCAAATGAAATGGAATTTACAGAGATACAAGATAAAAATAATCCAATTGTGGTTGAGATAATTGATCAAAAAATTATATTTGAATATGTTCGAAATATAATTAACCTGAAAACTTCATAGGTATGGGTGATAGACAGTGATCATTACATATGAAGATAGATCACATTAAATTCTAAACTGATAGAAATATCTGATATGATCGAAGAAATACTTGAACAAGTTGGAATACTTTCACCAATACTAATTATGGGACTGGGACTTTTAGTTGGAATTCAACATGCATTTGAACCAGATCATATAGCTGCAGTAAGTACACAAATTTTAAAATCAAAACTAACAAAAAAATCTACAAAACAACTAATCCGACAATCCATAACAAAATCTTCTATACTTGGAGTAGTTTGGGGGGCAGGGCACACTACAACACTTGTTTTAATTGGTTTTTTGGTGTATGTTCTTGCAATAACAATCCAGAATCAAATCTTTTCAGGATTGGAATTTGCTGTTGGAATGATGCTTGTGTTTTTGGGTGTAACTACAATTCTTAATAAAAAAATTCAATTCAAACACAAACATCCACATTCACATAAAGATGGAACCATTCATCTAGATGAACATAATCATGATGACTCTGATCATAAACATACCCACAAATCATATTTGATTGGGCTTGTTCATGGTTTAGCTGGAAGCGGAAGCCTTGTTGTATTAACTGCAATTACATTTGATAATGTGGGATTTATGTTAGGATTTATTGTAATATTTGGAATTGGTTCTATGATTGGAATGGCAGTTGTTGGTAGTTTGATGGGAATTCCACTTGCATT
Organism: archaeon; assembly: GCA_024276695.1. Classification (GTDB taxonomy): domain Archaea; phylum Thermoproteota; class Nitrososphaeria; order Nitrososphaerales; family Nitrosopumilaceae; genus Nitrosopumilus. Next base: position 87,594 of record JAJRWR010000017.1, on the reverse strand, counting down.
TGGAAATAGGATTATGTTAATTCAAAAAATATTTCGCTATGTAACTGGAATATTTAGTCTTGTTATTGGATTTAATATAATGTATCAAATTGGAGGAATATTTTGAATTTTTTAACTAATCAAGTTCGTAAATATTATGAAAAAAAACTAACTGAAGCTACACAAAAATTAAAATTTCATCAAAAGACAAAAAAACACCTGAAAACTGAACAAAAAACAACTGATGACAAATCTGATGGGATCGGAAAAGAAATTACTATACAAAATGAACTTATTGCTATCTGGGAGAAAAATATTATAAAAATAAAAGAACAGATAGAAAAATTATAAAAATAAATCTTGGAAGGAGAATAAAATTAGTCTATCTAATTATCACCTCCTTCAAAACACAATAGCATTTTTTACACATACTTGTTAGATTTTTCTGCATTGATTACTTTGGAGATTTGACATACTTAGATTGATATCTTTACATTTGACAAAATTCGTTTATGATAATTAAGTTAGAATCTTTACATTTGTTAAATCAAAAGGATAGTTGTGATTAAAGATTGACTAAACAAATATTATACTATGTGGAATAAATCACAAATATTATTATTTTTGATTTATAGGTAGAGTAAAAATATGATTTCATGAGAATTATTTAGAAAAAAATATGATCGCATTTAAATAACCATTCATTAAAAAAATTATCGATATTTTATATGGATTTATTGCTTGTACTACTTAGATAACTTTGATTGTAACATAAGTTGATACGGATACATCTGGAATTTGCGTACCTAGTAAAACTTTGTAGATTCCTTTATCTGTATTTTCATTAACAGAAATAATTACAGGTATTTGTAATACTTGCTCTGAAATAGGTATTGGCTCTATTTTTGTATTTATTTTAATCATTTCAGAATTAGAATTTCCAGATAAAATTAAATTCATACTTTGGTTTGTTTGAGGTATCACAGTCACAAAAACTTCTTGTTGTTCTCCCTGTTTGATAACAATCTCATCTTTTGTACTTTCAAGTAAAATTGGAATTGTGATTGAAGTATCTAACACTCCAATATTATTTTCCACCCATTCTGTAAACCAGACTTGATCGTCTTGAAAAGTAAATCCAAAGCTCTGAGATAACCCACAATCTGTTAAATCTCCACAATCTGACCAACTGGGATTCTTTGATGGAATATCATACTCTACTAGGTATTCAGAATTTGGATTAAACACTGCCAATCTATTTCCTGTTTGCTGATTAAACCACATGTTGCCATCTGAATCAAATGCATTCCAATAAGGGCGAGTAATTGGAGTTTTAATCAATCCTGAAGCATTACCATATGTCAAAATTGATGGTTTTGATGTAGTAAACTCTATAACTTTTTTGTTATCTGGATTGAACTTGTAAAATGAATTTCCTGCAGTATCTGCAATCCAAATATTGCCCAAAGGTCCAACTGAAACTCCATTTGGCGCTTGAATTGAATTTGGAAGAGCATATTGTTCAACTTTTTGTGTGATAGAATCTGTTTTAACTAAAAGTATCTCTTTTTGAAATTTCCAAATTACAAACCACATATTTCCTTCATTATCAATTACTACTTGACTAGTAAGAAAGCCTTCTGGAATTGAAATTGTAGAATTTACAAATTTACCTGAATCTAATTTTTCATGATTTAAAATAACAATTTGTTTTCCTGTAAAATCATTGATTAGAAAATTGTTATCGTAAAGACTGATTTTTTGTGGAAATGATTTCGTTGTTTTTCCTTGAATTTCAAATTTGGTGTATGTTTCTTCAGGAATTGAAAATTTCCAAAGTGAACCATATTTTTCATCAGTAAACCAAATTTCATTATCTTGCGTATATGATATTCCCCATGACATTGAAGCACTATTTAGTGACCACATATCATTTTGATATTCTGTAAATTGTTCGGACTCTGGATCAAACTTTGCTATGCTTCCTGTATTAGTTTGAGTAAACCAAATTTTACCTTCTGAATCTGAAATTATAGAAAGAGGTTGAGTACATGGTGTTGGGATTTTAAATTCTTGGACGTATTGATTTCTTTTTGCATTCGAACTTCCACAATGTTGTTCTCTTTGATCAGGCGCATATTTATCTGCAGGAGTTTTCATCTTTTTTGTATCTGGTTCTTCTAAAGTTTCTTTTTGGGGATTAGATGACCCATCAATAGATGTTATTGCTACTGCTAAAACTATTAGAAATACCATAACTATGACAAAATAAATCGGTTTTGATTTTCCCATATGTAAAACTATTTCTAATTGGTTATAATTGCTTAGCATCATATTTACGCATTTTTAAACGCCCAAAATTTTATGGTCATTATTTTAGATATCATGTTTTTGTCATAATGACTTGAAAATTATTAAAATATCATTTACATTATTTTATAAATACAGATAATCGTGCAACTTTAACCATTAAATTTGCTAGATATTGTTGCATGAAGTAGTTGTGTTTTTAATTTAGATATTATAATCACATTACATTTGTAATCTATTTGTTCCCTAAGAGGAACATGTAGCATTACCAAATTTTATAATTACATATATCAAGTTTATTAATATGTATTAATGTTGTACAGATTTAATTTTAGAAAGCAAATTGAAATAATTATTTTTACTTTTACATTATTTGCATTATTGCCGATCATGCCAAATTCATATGCTCATCTTGAAAGTGGTAGTTCTGGAGGAGTTATGATGGGAAATTATTATTCATATATCGGGTTTGAACCTAGAACTCCAATTCCAGGTGAATCTACAAAAATAATTTTTAGTATACAAGATACAAATGGAAATGATAGTTATGACATTGAAACTATGGTGGAAGTTTATAGCGCAAATATGGAAAAAAGACTATTTTATGAATCTTGGAATACACGAAATATCGGAGATTTTGACATACCTTTTGTCTTTGAAAATTCTGGGACATATCAAATAATTCTTAGTATTTCTGAAGAAGATGATCCCAAAGAACAGATTGTTGTACCTAGATCTATACCCTCTAGCTCATCTGACTGTAACTGTACACGGATATTGTTCAATGTAACCGTTTCAGAAGATTGGAACAACATATGGAGTTCTTTAATGGTAGTTATTGTGGTATTACCGTTTAGCGTTTTTGGATATGCAATGTGGAATAATTACAAAAATAAAACAAATTCAAATCAAAAATTAGGTAGATATGAAACACTTCGATATGTTATCATGCTTTTAGCATTTGCAGGTGGTTTGATTCATTTATCCATTTATGTAGATCATGCCCCTCTTCGCGTAGAATATGGCATGTTCCTGTTATTAGCTGCAATATCTCAAATTGGATTTGGGGTATTACTTTTGTCAACAGTATTATCTGTTTCAAACATGTTGCAAAAAGATATCACATCGTTTTATCATAGAAATTTGGTAATCTATCTATTTGGTTTGATGGGATCTGCTATATTGATTGGACTTTATGTGTATGCTGTAAGTTTTCCTCTCCCACTTTCACCTGAAAATCACCCCGAACATATTGACATAGCAGGGATCATTGCCAAAACCCTTGAAATCTCTTTGATAGTGGTGATTGTCTATGTAATGAATTGGGAGAGGAAGTTCTTAGATTTGAAAAATATGCCTTAATCTTTACCACATGTAACTCATCCTAAAATCCTCCAATACATCATGATACATGCAACATTCACAAACGCAAAATAATTCTCAGATTTCTTTTCATATCTGATTCTTGTTCTGTGGAATCCATTTTTCAGCCATGCAAAGAACCATTCCACTACAAATCTTGTCTTGTTGTAATTATCATGATTCACTGATTTGTTGTTTCTTGTCTTGAAATTTCTTTTTGGAATGCATGGAACAATATTTTTTGATTCCAAATAATTTCTAATTATTGTACCATCATAACCCTTGTCAGCATAGACGGATTTGATTTTTCTTGTGTCTAGATGATCAGAAATTGATTCCGTCACGTCAATGAATCTTGTGAAATCATGATGATTGGCCGAACTAATTACAATTGAAATTGGAAGTGAATTACAATCCATTGCAACATGTAGTTATGTGCCTGTAATTCTTTTGAAACCATCATATCCTGTTAGATCTCCCTTTTTTGGCTGCAATTGTAGATGAATCAACGGATATTTTCTGCAGATTTAGTTTTCCAGATTTGTGAGCTGTTTTGATTGCACTAGATAGAATGTTTTTCCAAATTCCTCTTTGCTGCCATGTTTGTAATCGTAAATGAGCCGTTGATTTTGTACCGTATTTTTCTGGTATTTCACTCCATCTGCATCCAGTAATCAAAACGTAAAGAATTCCATTGATGGTGGTACGATCATCACTTCTTAGTCTACCTGTTTAGCTGGTTTTGGAATATGTTTTGAAATCATATTCCATTGTTTGTCAGATAATTCTGTAAATTGCATGAAATGATTCAGTAATTAATTACAAATAGATCCAAATGATCGTCATTAATTTATTAATTGATCAGTTTTAGGATGAGTTGATGAAATGGTCACTGATTAAAATAATTAGTTAATATTTCCTATATTAAATTATAGTTCAAATTTTAGACAATAAATGGCAGATAAAATATTGAACAATAACTAAATGATATATGATAAATCACAATTAAATGAATTCATAATTAAAGTGCTACTAATTTAACGGTATCCATATTTTTGTTTGTCTGAAAATCTTTTGTCATGGTAGATACTTTTTCTGCATCACCATCAATTAGAAAAAGCTCCATGCATTTTTCTTTCTCAATTTTACTATGAAGATGTGTAGTAATTAGATCTTCAAAATTATGTGTGATTCCAGAAACCACATGATCAAACTCATCATTGTGTACTACCAAAAGAATTGCGTGAATATTTCCTGCCAAATCCGCCTTTTGTTTTTCTTCTGAAACAAATGCTCTAATTCCAGCTCTGATAGCTTCAGATCTTCCTGAAAATCCCATTGAAGTTTGAAGCTTGTCTAATTCTGAAAGTATCTCATGATTAAGTGAGATTGAAACAATTGGCATATGCCTAATGTTATTAATTATCTTATAAGTTTAACAATTAATCTTATTAAGATTTTATAGATTTATTAATAATTTACATTAACTTACTGTATGAATATTCAGATAAATCTTGCAATAATTGCGATTGTCATAGTAATTCCTTTTGTGTCATACTATGTTTGGCAAGATGATCCTACAAAGGACATTCAAATTCAGACAGATAATGAAAAATTGAACGTGGTGGCATCATTTTATCCGATGTATGAATTTACAAAAGAAATTGGAAGAGACAAGGTATCTGTCTCTCTTTTGATTCCCCCTGGAATGGAACCCCATGATTGGGAACCTACAGTAAAAGATATTCAACAAATTCAACAATCAGATATGATAGTTATCAACGGATTTGGATTTGAACAATGGATCAAAGACATTAAAAATTTCAATTCTGAAATACAAATAACAGATACTAGTTTTGGTATTACTCCAATTAGAAATATTGATGAGCATGAAATGGAGGGCATAGATTACGATCCTCATATTTGGCTTAATCCAAAAACAATAAAGATTCAAGTTCAAAATATTGCTACAAGTTTAAAGGAACAAGATCCTAAAAATGCAGACTACTATGCAAGAAATGCACAAGAGTATCTAAATAAAATAGATTCACTTGATAAAAAAATTAGAGACGACATCTACAAATGTCCTAAAAAGGATTTCATTGCATTTCATGATGCATTCAGTTATTTTGCAAAAGAATATGGACTAAATCAACATACCGTGTTGAAGACGTCCGCAGTATATGAAGAGGCAACAGTGCAATCTCTTGAAGATACAATCAACTTGGCACGAGAATTTGACATAAAGATAATTTTTACCGAGGAATTTTCCAATCCAAAAATAACTCAAGTAATTGCAGATGAATTAGGTGGTAAAGTTCTTGTATTGTCTCCATTAGAGATAGAAAAAGAAGGATATACATTTCTTGATAGATTGGAGACTAATGTAGAAAATCTAAAGGAGGCTTTATGTTGAAAGCAGTTGAAATAAACAATATTACGGTCAAGTATCCAGATGTAAAGGCCCTTGATAATGTGAGTTTTGTGGTCAATAAAGGTGATTTTCTAGGTATAATTGGACCTAACGGTGCAGGAAAATCCACTCTTTTTGATTGTATGCTTGGACTAAATACAAAATACAAAGGAACAATCAAATTTTTTGATCAGAACATAAAAAAATCAAAAAATTATCTCAAAAAACTTGGATATGTACCACAAAAACCAATCTTTGAAAAAAATTTCCCAGTTACAGTTACTGATGTGGTGAGAATGGGATTAAAAAAAGAATCTGATGAAAATAAAATTGATGAGATTTTGCAACAGTTATGGATACATGAATTACGTGATAGACGAATAGGTGAATTGTCTGGAGGACAACAACAACGTGTATTTATTGCAAAAGCGTTGGTGAATAATCCCAAAATTTTGATCTTGGATGAACCAGTAACAGGAATTGATCAACAAAGTATTGATTTATTTTACAGTATTCTTCGAGAATTAAATTCTAAACAAAAAATCACAATCATTTGGTCATCACATGATTTGGATGCAGTTAATCAACTAGCAAATCATGTTGCATGTTTGAATCGAACTTTGTTCTTTCATGGTGAATCTGAAAAATTCTTTTCTGATGATAAACTAGTAAAACAATATTCTGAAGCCTCAATGCAGGAACATATGCATCATCATTAATCATGTCTTTAGAAATTCTAACTTTTAGTTTTATGCATAGAGCATTAATCTCTGGTATTGCTATTGCAATTCTTTGCTCAGTTGTAGGATTGTTTCTAGTTTTGAGACGTTATTCATTATTTGGTGATGCAATTGCACATTCATCATTTGGTGGAATTGCATTAGGATTACTAGCTGGTGTTTATCCCTTATGGACTGCATATGGTGTTTCAATTGCTAGTGCACTAATCATCACAAAAATCAAAGACAGATACAATATTTCTGGTGATGCATCAATTGCAGTATTACTATCCTCAGGTATCGCAGTTGGGCTCGTAATTATTGGATTATCCGGAGGCTTTACAATTGATATCTTTAGTTTTCTATTTGGCAGTATTCTACTTGTTAGCGTAGATGATACAATTCTAATCTTAGCATTAACTGGTGTAATCCTAATTGTGATTTTGATTCTCTTTAGACCCATTCTTTATTCTACATTTAATGAAGAGCAAGCTAAAGTTAGTGGAGTTCCTGTAGAAAAAATAAATTATTTGATAATATTTATGGCAGGAATAACTGTAGTTACGTCAATTCAGCTAGTGGGGGTATTATTGATTTCAGCTCTATTTGTTATTCCAAATGTTACAGCAATAATGTATGGTAAAGGATTCAAACAAACTGCAATAATTTCAATGAGCTTCTCAATATTTTCAGTTGTTATAGGAATTTTGATCTCTTACATATTTGATATTACTCCTGCAGGAACCATTGTTTTGATATCAATTGGTTTACTTGCAGGAACTATGGGGATAAAATCATCTGGATTGTTATCTAAGAATTAATCAGAGAATTTAATCTTCTTTTATCTTGTATACTTTTAACATAAAATAATGATGTTGCAATAATTCCTAAAGCAATCAATGGTGATGCAAGTTCAGTATATTTAATTTTAATACCATTTGATGATTCTATTTGTGATGAAATTACTGGAATTTCTGTAAGTTTTATTGTTCCAATTTTATTTGCTTGTTGTTCCACAAACCATACATTGTCATTCCCATCTGATGCCATAAATTGAACAAATGATGTTTCACTTGGAATTGGAACTTCGATTAAATTATTGTTGTCAGGATCATATGCTCCAATAGTATCAATCGTATGTTGTGCAAACCATATGTTTCCATATTTGTCAAATGTCATTCCAAATGGTAATGCTCCATCATCAGGAACTGAAATTCTCTCAAATGTCTCTAAAACTGGATCAAATTTGGTAATTGCCAAGCCTGTATGTTCAGCAATCCACAAATTTCCATCCTTATCAAACAGCAAAGCCTCAGGACCTTGCAAAATTGTATCAGTTGAAATCTCAGTTAGATGATTATTATCAGGATCAATATACCCAATCTTTCCTGTACCTGTACTAGAATACCATATCTTTCCATTATCATCAAGTGCTAAAGCAAATGGCAGATTTTCTTTTACTGATAATACAATCTCTTCAAATTCATCATTTTCTGGCAAATATTTTACAATTTTATCTTTGTTAACTATAGTAATCCAAATATTTCCCTCAAAGTCTGCTTTGATAAATAGTGGCGTATTCTTTGAAACTACTGGATCTAATTTTGGAATTGTTTTTGTTGTAATTTGATTTGTTTCAGGATCAATGAATCCAATTTTATTTGCTTGCGTATCTGTAAACCAAATATTTCTTTTATTGTCTTGTGTCAGAAATGTTGTAGTTAATCCGTCAAATGTGTATGAAGAAAATTCTTGCGTATCCAATGAAAATTGCCATAATCTAGGAGCTGATGCATCACTAATCCAAATTGAATTATTTCCGTCATATAGCGGGAAAAGAGGTTTAGCATCTTCTGGCAATTCATACTCTATAATCTGAGTTTGAATATTTGCTAGTCTTGGTTTTACAAGCAAATTCAGTAATTTTGATTCATTTGCATTTTCAGTCCTTTGAGCTTCAATTTCCATCAACCATTCTCCAGAAAATCCAAATGTTATTTCACCTTGAAATTCAGTTGCCCTACCCTCATTTTGTTTTACACTTTCCATAGATACTTCAATTGGAGAAATATTTCTCGATGGATTTGAAACTTTGACTTTTAGTTGATTTGAGTCAGTTAATGGATTACCCTCAAAATCACTTACTTTTACTAGAATTGTGTTTGTGCCACTAGAAAATGGTGATATATTGATGTCAAATTTTGTATTTTCTGTGAATTCTATTGTCTTAAAATCATAAACAATTTCTTGAGCATCAACTCTTTGAATTTCACCTGCAGGTAGTGTTCCATTAGTTAGTAATGCAACAACTCCAAGAAGAATAATTCCTAACATTACATCAATTTTAAGCGATTTCTTTAATTTTTTATGAACAGAAATTTTTCCTATTGAAAAATTCTTTTCAGCATTTTTTTGTATTTTAAACTGTAAAAATCCCCCCAATCCAATCATAACTGCTGCAATTGCAATTTTTAGAATGATTAACTGACCATAAACTGATTCAGTGATTAGCCCTATGTCACTTTCTAATAACCATAATAATGTTGGACCTGTAATTATTACAATTCCCACTGCAATGATAAATGCTATTGAAAATCTTGGAATCATTAATAGACTCATCTTTTCTCGTTTTGATTCTTTAAGTTGAGAAAATGTCGGTAACAGTGTAAAAACAAAATAAATCATTCCACCTATCCATATCCCTGAAACCAAATTATGAATGTAATCTAATACTAGTGCAGGTATTTTCCCACTAGCTGCTCCATGTCCAATTAAACTTGAAGTAGAAATTAATACAAGCATAGCGATGAGCATAGGAATTTGATTTTTCTTTGAGAGAGTCTTTCTTTTATCTAATCCAAACCAAATGCCCAACAAGATCACTGTAATGATCATTCTTAGAATCCATATCATTCCAAAATCTGTTTGAATTGCGTCTATGGGTGATACTTCTAATCTTATACTCTGTACTGTTATCATCAAAATATTTGAAACAAAAACTAGACTCAGGCCAATACCTGTAAGTGACATAAATTTCCCGTGATGAATATTTTCAATTTTTCCTAATTCTTCCTTGATGGATTGTTTGTTTTGTGTTCCCCAAATGAATAGAGATGCAATTACAACTCCTAAAACAATTGTTTGACCCACAATTCCTGGGAATCTTGCACCTGCTTCAGGTAAAAATACAAGTTCTGGTGAATTTTCTACTCCTAGCATAGAAGGATCAACTATGACATTCCCTACTGCAAACAAGAATGCATCTGGAACAAGATGTCCATCAACTTTGGAGAGAACTTTGATTGTTGCAGTATAAACTCCATCTTCTAAAGGAGGTGTAGTGACAATCAGGGATAACTCCCCTTCATAGTAATTAGTATCTTTATTATCTATTTGATTTCCATTATTGTCAAGCACTCTAAGTTCACTAAAGTTTATGTCAACTGGTTCTGAAAAAAATACGATTATTTCTGTAGTCCCAACAGGTGCATTAGTTGTTAAGCTTGGGATGGTTTCCTCTGTAAATGGATGAGCTGCCGCAAATGGAATTGAAATAAATGATAAAATCAACAAAACAATCAGAAACTTTTGCATTTAATCTTCAGATCACCATTGACAATTTAAACAGTTTTTCATGAATTCGGTCTTTGTACCAATCCACGTAAAGATAATAATATGTTATAATGAAATGACAACAATGAAAATAGTACTTTTTGGTATTATTGGTTTACTATTATCTATTGGAATGATTGTACCGTCTTTTGCACATACTACCGTTCATGTTGAACCATATGAAATTGAGGTAGGATGGGGAATTGAACCACCTGTTGTAGGTATGCGAAATGATATTATTCTTAAATTCATTGAACGTGGAGAGAAAGAAGGTACATTTACTGGAATTACAAGTGTTTTCAAAGATGTTGATGCCACTGTAATGTTTGGAGGTGCATCTAAAAAAATTGATGTTAATTCTGATCCAAAACCTGGATACTATTTTTCCCCAATAATTCCTACTAAAACAGGAACTTATTTGGTAGAACTCAAAGGTGAAATTCGCGGTACTCCAATTAATATTAAAATTCCAGTTGAAGATATAGAGCCTACTGCAGTCTTAGATTTTCCTCCATCTTCTAGTGGAGGAGACATTGATATTACTGCATTAAAAAATGCAATTTCCTCTTTACAACAAGATGTTTCTAAATTAAACTTGGATGAAACCAAAGTTTCTTCAAATGGTGGCATAGCTTATGACTTTGCAATATTAGGATTGTCAATTGCAGCAGCAGCTATCATCTTGGCAATTATTTCATTAATAAAAAGAAAATAGAAAAAGAGGTATTCCTAAAATCTTGGAATGACTCTAGATTTTGCAGTTACTGCTACGATGCTTATGATTGCAACAGCTAATATCATCATTGCAATTGTACCGAATTCTGGGACAACTTGTGATGTAGCTACTGTACCTGTTGGTCCAGTCCAATCTGCTTCAGCATCTGGTGGTCCAATCCCTAAAGAAACAATTTCGATATCTATTGGACTTTCATCAGAACCAACAGCGTCTATCATGTGACTTGCAGTCATTTCCATAGCATGTGCAGTTTCTTGTAAGACTGTTTCACCGTTTTGTGTTGCAGTAATTTCATAGTTGACGTGTAATTCACTGAATTCAAGATCTACTTGAGTTCCGCCCATTACAGCTGAGTCAGTGATTGTCACCATCAAGTCCCCCGCATTGCCACCTTCATCAGCTCCTGCTTCTTGTACTATGATCAATCCTTGCATCCAAGGATGTACCATACAGAAGTAAGGTTGTTCACCTACAGTTTCTGGTGTCCATTCGTATGAGCCATCTACCATTAGTAGACTTGTATCAAACACACCATCTGGTCCACCATCTGGTGTTCCTGATGTGAATGTATGTGCTGCACTGTCAGTGTTTGTCATAATTACGACACCACCAACATCAACTGTTGCAGTACTTGGAATGTAACATCCTTCTGCTGTTTCTTCACAACCTGGTGCACCAGAACCTGGTGCTGGAGAGATTGTGACTTCTGAATGATCTGCAAAAGCAACTGGTGTCATTGTGACAATACCTGCTGCGATAGCAAATAGTACGAAGAAAGAGCTTATTGCTTTAGTCTTCATTAGACAAATTACTTGGATGGATACATAAAAACCTCTCTGGAATTTTCAGAAATAAAACTAGTTTTTTCTAAATTGGTACAATTTTAGAATTCCAAATGCAGGAATTCCTACATACATTCCAATATTTAGTAGGACTATAGATATACCATATCCTAGCATTTCTTGTTCTGAATCTATCTCAACATTATTTAGTAAAGATAATGATAATAACATCGGAGTTAATCCTGCTTTAACAATTTCTTTAAAAACTGGATTTTCTCTTTCAAGATCAGCTACACTTGGAGAAAATGAATAATAGAATTGGTTAAATCCACTCATAAAAGCAGTACCTGACTCTGTTGTTAAAACAATATTATCTCTAAGTTCTCGTAATTGTTGAACTTGTGGTGCCATTTCAGAGCCATATGCTGCAGTTGCAATTAAACATCCCCCATTTTCTTCAGCAGATGAAACATTATTGTCAAGGCTGGTTGATTGAGCATATACTTCATCTACTGTAATATTAAATGATACCGTTTCAGTTGGAATTGGTTGAAACAAAATTCCTTCTATTTCAAAGTCCATTGTATACACACCTTCCCCTAAATTAAATTCAATTGGAATTTTTACAGAGCCAACTGAAGTGTGAGTTAATGGAATTGGTCCAAAGACTAGTTCACCGTCTTTGGAGACAGAAACTGTATAGTCAATATGTTCTTGAATTTTTTGTGTTTGTGGATTTAGAAAATCAATATTTATCTTTGTTTGAACATTTGGTTGAATTTCTTCATATGATAGTTTGACATCAAGCGTTCCCTTCTCTGTTGACAAAGTCTGTGATTCAGCAAATGCTGGAATAATTAACAATGGAATTAATAGTACTGCAAGTAGAAATTTCATACTCAAACTCTGTAAACCTGAAATAAAAGTTGTACTCTATTTTTTACAGTAAATAATTGTCACGCATAGAAATGCTATACCATCTTTAAATATGGAATTAACTCAATTTTTGTAATGTATAACAAGATTGCATTATTCATTTCAATAATTGGTATTTTCTCAATCACAACTGTTCTTCCTGATGCATTTGGACATGGATTTGGAGGAGATCAAGCTGCACCACTAACATTTGGTGATATGGAAGTAACAGTTCGTACACAACTAAGTCCATCTGATATTACAGTAGGAGAAATTGATTCTGCTAACATGCAAGTACGTTTCTTTGACACTTTAACTGACAAGAATCTTGAGAAAGTAACATACAGAATAGAAGTTTGGCAAAGTGGTGAACTTTTGGCAAGAAATTTGTTTTATGACATGGATGGTAGATTAGATGTTAAAATTAAACCACAAGCTGGATGTAATGAAACAAATCTTCATGAATGTTCAGTTTATGGTGGTTCTGAGCATGTTAGTGCACCAGGTGCTCTATATGTACAGGGAGAGGCCTGTACTGATGATAATTTGGATATTTGTGGAAGACCATCAATCACAGGTCCAATATTTGTAAAGGGTGGACTATACAAGATTCGAGTTGACATAGAAGCTGCTACTAGTCCAAGAACTTCTTTAGCTAATTTACTAAGCTATGAAACTTTTGTTAGTGTTGCACAAGAACAAAACTTTTCTTTCCAATCCGCAAACGCTGAAGAAATTCCAGTTGTTATAAAAACATACTATGACGATATTGATAATTTTGCTTTTAACAAATCTGATAATTCTATTTCATTTGATATGCCTTTTGATTGGAGTCCAGACTATGTTGATTTAGTACAAGTAGTACATGAGGAAGTTAGAGTTCCAAAAACATTTGCACCTTATGCAGAAGGAAAACAATTCAAGGGATATGTTAACGGTGTAGAAATTGATCAAAGAGCTTTACTTAATGATCCATACTCATATGATGATACAAACATTGTACATTTTCTAATTACAAAAAATGAATTACAAAAAATTAATGAAATTCTTGGTCCTTCCAATTTTGATAATCTACAGATGGATTTGAAATTAGTTCCATTAGATGAAGTATCAAAAAGTTCCACCGAGTTTTATCTTGTTGATGCTTCCAATTTTGAACAACAAGTTCCAACTACTGTAAATATTTCATGGGATGGAAGATATGGTGCTAACCAAGAAATTCCGTTTGAGTTTACATTCTTTAATGAAAATAGAGAGCTAATCAAAGATGTGAGATATGGATATGCCGTAATGGATGAATCCCAACAAGAATTATTTAGATATACTCCTAGCGATATAGCTATTCCTGGAATTATATCTGTTGAAGGATTAGATATTCAAGAAATCTATGTTCCTTCTGAAGGTTATATCCAAGTTGATGTTTGGGTATATGGAACCGGATTAGATTATAATCCAACTTATGCTGGAATTGGTTCTGCAATAATTGAGATTGGCCCAGGTTCTTCAACTTCATCGGTTCCAGAAAAAGCATCAATTCCATCTTGGATTAAAAACAATGCAGAGTGGTGGGCAGCAGGACAAATTGACGATGATTCATTCATTCAAGGAATTCAATTCCTAATTAAAGAAGATGTTCTAAAGATTCCTCCAACTACACAAGGTTCTGGTTCTGCTTCAAATGATATTCCATCTTGGATTAAAAACAATGCAGAGTGGTGGGCAGCAGGACAAATTGACGATGATTCATTCATTCAAGGAATTCAATTCCTAATTAAAGAAGGAATCATGAGAATCCAATCATAGGTTTTTAAATAAATTCTGTAAAGTGTTAGTATAATGAAAGACATCAATGATATCATGCCAAAGATTCCAAACATGAGGTGGGGGGCTTTGATGAACAAAGCACCAACTAGTGATAAAGTAAAGGAGATGAATGAAATTTTTCCAGATAATGGAAAATGGCATACTGTTTTTGAAGAACAAGATCAAATCACAATTGACGGAAAAAAAATCCGTAAAAAAGATCCAAACAAATGGACATAATTTGAAAAATTTATTCTTATTTGCTATCTGATATTTTCTTTCTTGTTTGTATTTGGTCATAGAGTTGGTGGTGAAACCTTTTCTTCTATAGAATTTAATGAAAAACAAGTGACACTAGAAATTCCATCTTGGATTAAAAACAATGCAGAGTGGTGGGCAGCAGGACAAATTGACGATGATTCATTCATTCAAGGAATTCAATTCCTAATTAAAGAAGGAATAATACAAAATCAAATAATCTTATTATACAAATTCCATTCAAGCAAAATAACTAATGTTACCATTACGTGATGAAAACCCGCATCCTCCAGGATTCAAACCAAAAGTAACCATTGCTTTAATCATCATGAATGTTGTAATATTTCTGTATGAAATAGCCGTTACTGGCCAATTTTGGGAATTTTCTAATCAACAAGCTGCGTTAATGTTTTTTGAATGGGGTGCAGTTCCGAGCTGTATTACTGGTTTTTCATCGGTGATACAACCTGGAATTTTTTGTCCTGATATGCCATACATTTCATTATTTAGTTCTGTTTTCATGCATGGTGGTTTGATGCACTTGGGTGGTAACATGTTATTTTTGTGGATCTTTGGTGATAACATTGAACTAAAGTTTGGTAAAGCAAAATTTCTTTTAATTTATCTTGGATGGGGAATTGGTGCAGGTTTAGCTAATATTTTAATAGATCCAACAAGCTCTATTCCTGCAGTAGGTGCATCAGGAGCAATATCTGGTGTACTTGGTGCATATTTGGCAATCTTCCCCAGAGTTCGAATTACCACTTTTCTTATGTTGGGATTTTTCTGGAGGATGATGCATATTCAAGCAAAATGGTTTTTGCCCTTTTGGTTGGTCTTTCAAAATCTGTTACCATTTTTCATAGGTGGTTTTGGTGTTGCAGGTGGTGGTGTTGCATATATGGCTCACATTGGAGGATTTGCAATAGGATTTGCAACTGGATATCTGTACAAGAAAACACATAGTTCTGATTATACTTATGGAACAAGATATGGTTACAGACCTGACTATTGAAAGAATAAATCACTGAAATATTCTGAACAATGCATGCCTTTGATTACAGTGTCAATGTATCCTGGAAGAACTCAGGAACAAAAAGACGAATATGCCAAAGCTATCACAAAATCAGCAGTTGAGATTCTAAAAACAAAAGAAAATCATGTAATTGTTGTTTTTGAAGACAATCCTAAGGAAAATTGGTTTTTAGCAGGAAACCAACTTTAATTTTTAAAAATATTTGATTGAAAAATATTTCTCCAGTTAAGATATGACATGTACACTATGATCGACTTGTATTTCTTAGTGAATTTGTATAATAAGAAAATGGCACATTTCTGAGTTGTACCACAAGTTTATCCTTTTATTGTGATATGATTAATCAATTTCATGAAAGTTGCAGTAATTCAATTCAAGGCATCAACTAACAAAGAAATTAATCTGAAAAAATCATCTCATACATTTCAAAAGCTGCATCAAAAAATGCAACACTTTGTGCATTTCCAGAATTTATGATGTTTTATACAAATTCATCTCAAACCTCAAAACAACTAGCAAATTTAGCTGAAACAATTAATGGAGACTTTGTTAGTAAAATTACAAAAGCTGCAAAAGAAAATAAAATTCAAGTTGTAGGATCATTTTATGAAAAGAGCAGAAAAAAATATAGAGTTTATGATACTGCCTTTGTAATTGACAAGACAGGTAAGATAATCTTAACTTATCGTAAAATTCATCTCTATGATGCATTAGGATTTAAAGAGTCAGCCAAAATGACATCAGGCTCAAAAATTACAAAACCAATCAAAACATCTATTGGAAAAATAGGAATGATGATCTGTTATGATTTAAGATTTCCTGAAATGTCAAGATCACTTGCAGCAGCAGGCTCGGAAGTTTTAGTTGCACCGTCTGCTTGGGTCAAAGGAAATATGAAAGAAGAACATTGGATTACAATAAATAAAACACGTGCAATTGAAAATGGATGCTATGTTATTGCACCAGATCAAGTTGGAAATATTTATTGTGGACGGAGCCTAGTTGTTGATCCTTATGGAAAAATATTACTAGATATGAAAAAGAAGCAAGGAGTCAGTTTTGTAAACATTGATTTGAATAAAGTAAAACAAATACGAAAAATTCTACCACTATTAAAAAACAGAAGAACAGATGTTTATCCTACTCTGAAGGCTTAGTCTTTCTACTTTCACAATTAAAGTTGCAACACTGTTTAGTCCATTTTTGATTTCGTGAATAACGAAAAATTATCATCGGCCATTTACATACATTGCATGGCATCTTTGTTGCCCGCATTCTTGCTTTTTGTAATAATGGTGATGATGCTTTACATCCACCGTAAAAGTTAGAACAACCCATGAATCGCTTTCTTGTAGCTTTATTTCTGATTACCATTAATTCTCCAAGTTTGCATTCAGGACATGGTACTAGCCCATTTTTAGGAGAATTTGTCCCAAGAATTATGTATTTTTTTTCTTTAGATGACCAAGAAAGAAATCCATTACTATCAAAATATTGAATGATCTCTTTTTTGAAGATACTAGTTTTTGACTTTGTAATTTTGACTACATGTCTCATTGTAGGTTTTTTGATCTGAACAGTTTTGACACTTGATTTTTTTCTTGGCATTTTCTATGATGAATTTATTAAAACGATTTTTATAGGGAAATGGGTCAGTGACATTTGTGGAAAAGGTTTGTGTTCTTGGCACTGGTAGCACCAAATATGGAAAATTAAGTGAAAGTATTGCAGATATTACTACTCAGGCATCAGTTGCAGCCATAGAAAATGCAGGAATTTCCCCAAAAGAGATTCAAGCATCTTACATTTCAAACGTTTTCGGAGTTGCTGATAAACAAGTTCACATTGGCCCTGTCTTGATGAGTAGATTAGGAATTCCCGATAAACCATCATTAACAATAGAGTCTGCATGTGGCAGTGGCTCTGTGTCTTTTAGAGAGGCATATGCTAATGTTGCGGCAGGATTTTATGATTGTCTTGTTGTCACCGGCGTTGAAAAAGTAACTCACACAGGAACTGAATGGACAACAACTTACTTTGCATATTGTTCTGACTTTTTCTATGAAGGTCAAGCAGGTGCATCATTTCCCGGTTTGTTTGCATCTATGGCAAGAGCTTACTTGACAGAGTTTGATGCAACTGAAGAAGACTTTGCAGCAGTTGCAGTAAAGAATCACGATAATGGCGTTCTAAATCCAAAAGCTCACATGCAAAAAAAGATTACAGTTGACGATGTAATGAAGTCTGCAGTAGTTGCAAGTCCGTTAAAACTTTATGATTGCTGTCCATTCTCTGATGGTGCAAGTTCTGTAATTCTTTGCTCTGAAAAGTTTGCAAAAGAACATGGTGGTGATTATATTGAAGTTATTGGTTCCGGCAGAGGTGGTTCACCAGCTGCATTACAAGGACGCGAACACATGACAACAATCCCTAGTACAAAACTTGCAGTAGCAGATGCATACAAAATGGCAGGTATCACTGCAAAAGATATTGACTTTGCAGAAGTACATGATTGCTTCACAATTGCTGAAGTAGTTGATACTGAAGACTTGGGATTCTTTGATAAAGGACAAGGAATTCAAGCTGTTCGTGAAGGTAGAACAAAATTAAATTCTGATATCTCAATTAATCCTTCAGGTGGTCTTAAATCAAAAGGACATCCAATTGGTGCAACAGGTGTTGGACAAGTAGTAGAAGTATTTGATCAACTAACTGGAAAAGCTGGTGATAGAACTGTTAAAGATGCAAAAATTGGTTTAACCCATAATTTTGGTGCAACTGGTGCAAGTTGTGCTGTTCACGTATTCCAAAGTGTGTAACATGACTATTGAAGAACAACTTGTTGAATATGCCAAACAAGGCAAACTCTTAACTCACAAATGTACTGAATGTGGATACCTTCATTTGTCTACAGCATATTATTGTCTAAAATGTGGTAGCAAGGGATTTGAGGATACTATTTTGGATGGTGTAGGCTCAGTTGCCACTTATACTATTATCACTGTAGCTCCTGCAGGCTTTGAGAAATATACACCATATGCCTTTGTTGTACTTCAAGTGGATAACACAGATTTAAGAATATCTGGATTTATGCCCGATATTGCTACCCCTGCAGATTTACCTGTTGGAACAAGAGCCAAAATTGCTGGTTTTGATGATCGTGGAATTCTCATCGAAAAACAGTAAAATAATTTGCTTGAATTATTAAAAAAATTCAAAATCTTTTCTTAATTATTTTACATATCTGATCATATTCATGTCAGTAGAAATCACATGTGGTAAATGCGGCGAAAAGATCACAAACATGAAGATGCTAAAATCTCTAAAAGATGTACTTAATCCATCAAATGGAAAATGTCCGTCATGTGGACAGAAACTTTCAACGTCTGAATTTTCACTTGATGTTCAAGAAAATTAATATAAATTGATCTTCAACAAAGATCTTTTTTTACATTTTTACGAAATATGATCTAAAATATGAAATTATGATCTAGTCACAAATCTTATTTACTCCTTAACTATAGAGCCAATATTGAAACTAAGTAAAGAGGAATTGGAATTAGATCCAGATCTAGATGCAGATTTAGACTCTGATATGGATGATGATTCAGATCCAAAACGAGGCGGAATCTTACAATCTACTTCAAAACGTGTCAGAATGATCTTTTCTGTCATGGCAAGTCCAAATAGAATCGATATTCTTAGAATCCTAAATTCTAAAGGTCCATTAACTTATTCAGAATTAAAATCCCTTGCAGGATTCAAATCAAAAAAAGAAAGTGGCAAATTTGCATACCACTTGAGAAAATTACTTAGACAATCACTTGTCGCATTAAACAAATCTGAAAGACGTTACACCATTACAAATCTTGGAAAACTTGTTCTAAGTTTGGCCAGACAAATTGAAGAAAGATCAGTAATTGAAAGTGGAAAAATGTATGTTAGAACATCTTCTGAATCAATTGAGGAATTTAACTCCCATAAAATTATTAAATCTCTTGTTCGTGAAGGAAGCCTTCCATTAGAACTAGCACAAAAGATTACTGAAGAAGTTGAAAATAGAATTTACAAATATCAGACTACGTATCTTACAGGCGCATTAATTCGTGAAATGGTCAATTCTGTACTGCTTGAGCACGGTCATGAGGAATACAGGAACAAACTCGCACGCTTAGGCCTACCTGTATATGATATTCAAGAAATGATTTCTAATTTGGACAATGTTGATAATGGCGCTGAGGGCCTTTTGTTTAACACTGGACAGAGAGTATTTGCTGAGCATCTTTTAACAAATGTTTTACCAAAAGATGTAGCAGATTCGCATCTTTCTGGCGACTTGCATATTTCTAATCCTGGAGTATGGTCAATGATTCCTGATACAATCTTTGTTAACATTAAAGAATTAATTGAAGATGGAATTGATCTTGGTGGAAAATATCTTGACGTATCAAGAATTCCTGCATCAAAACAACTTGATGAACTTACAAGTTCATTATCTGTAGTTATCGCTTTACTATCAAAAGAAGCTTCACAAGAAATTGTACTTGATGGCTTTGTTTCATTATTTACAAAATATTCAAAGTCACTTCCAGAACTTGAACAAAAATTAACTAACGCATTTGCAACTGCATCAACAACTTCCAAATATAATAAAACTAGTACTAATATTTCAATTCATTTACAACTTGGAACTGACACCAAAATAATTAATTCAATTATCAACGCATACAAAAATTATACAAAGATCACTCCAATACCAAAAATTGGGTTGATAATTGATGCTGATAAAGGAAAGATTGGTGATGTCTCACAAGCAGTAGCAGAAATAATTTCAATTGGTGGAAAAGTAATGTTTGCTAAAGGCCAAACATCAAGTTATGGAATTACAAATGGATCCACAAAGACTTCTGGCCCACTTTCAATTACTTTACAATCTGTCTCAATCAATCTTCCAAGATTAGCATTTGAATCAAACAAAGATGAAACTTACTTTAGAGCAAGACTTGCTCTACTGATAAAACCGGCTTTAGTTTCTATGGCACTAAGAAAAAAAGAGATCTCTGATCTCACACGAAGAGGACTTAATCCAATTCTTGCAAAGAATACTCAATACATGCAAAGAAGCTCAGTATCTTTAGTTGTAAACTTGGTGGGACTCAAAGAAGCCGTCTTTAACATACTTGGATTCCAAGATAACAAGGAAGGACGAGATATACTTCACAAAGTCATTGAAACTGCAGTTGACGTAGGTGCCAAAAAAGGTAAAGAATTAGGAGATACCGTAGTTATTTCTATGACTGAAACTGAAGGTTCTGCACGATTTGCAACTCTTGATGGTGAAAAATATGGCAAGAATTCTACTCTAAATTCAATGGATACTGATTTCTATTCTCAAGGCGTAGTAGTTAATGCATCTGAAGTTTCTGGTTATTCTAACAAAAGTGAGCCTATCTCAGAATGTAACAAACTCTCAAAATTACTCAATGGTGGTTTGCTTGTAATATTAGATATTGATAAATATGCAAATGTTGAGGATATCAAAAAATCAATAGAGAAAACCTTGGCTCTTACACCCTCTTTCAAACTCGTAAGAAACACTGCAATTTGTGGAGAATGTGGTTTCAAAGATGAACCATTTGATGACAAGTGTCCAAAATGCAAGTCACCTTATGTTGTCTGAAAATCGTAAATGAAAAACTAGTTCCGATCATTTTTCAAAATACATTGATCAATTTCAGATGTTGCGATCATCGTTAACTGTTAAGAATGTTATGCCAATATGAAGTTCATAGTAGCGATGTTAAAAATATTGACTCAATAGCGGAGCAAGATCAAAAATTTTCGAGCACACAAGTTATATCCATATTGTTTCTAACCCTTGCGGGGAGATTATAATGGACAATTCACAAATAGAAAATACAATCAGTGAGATCCGTAAGCGCAGTGGCGTTGTAACGGCTTTCAATAAAGATAAAATTTCAAATGCCATTTATCAGGCATTGGCAGCCACCTCTAAAGCCGACCGTGGTGTTGCCGACAAACTAGCAGAGGATGTAGTTAACAAGTTAGTAGAGCAGGGATTTACAAGCTCTCGATCACCCACAGTTGAAGATATTCAAGATATTGTAGAATCAACTTTAATCGATAGTGGTAATAGCGATATTGCAAAAGCATACATCGTCTACAGACATGAAAGAAGAAAATTAAGAGACGAAAAAATAAAGGTCTTGAATCTAAAGACCCTTGATCCAGTTTCTAAGAAATTTGACTTGAACTGCTTAAGAGTTCTAGCCTCAAGATATCTTTTCAGAAATTCCAAAAGCGAGATCATTGAATCTCCAACTCAAATGTTTGAGAGAGTCGCAATTCTAGTAGGAATTGGCGATATGCTATATGATTCACAAGTATTTGACAAATCTGGAAATAACAAACAGGATATTGATGAAGCAAAATCTTATCTTGAAAAACTAGATGCCTTTGATTATAAATTCAAAGTCGGAGATTATTTCTTCAACAAATGGCATTTTAGATCTTTAATTAATCACTATGTGACCCTTGCAAATAAAGGTCAAATGAAAGTAAGTTTCAAAGATCTTTTGACACTACTAGCAGGAAAAAAACTCGAAAGTTATTCAGACAAAATCACTGAATATTTTACAATGATGACTGCACAAGACTTTCTACCAAATTCGCCAACAATGATGAATGCAGGTGGAAGACTAGGACAGCTCTCAGCATGCTTTGTACTTGGAATGAATGATGGTATGGAAGAAATTATGAAATCTACTTCCGATGCAGCATTAATCTTCAAGTCTGGGGGTGGAGTCGGAATCAACTATTCTGATCTTCGTGAAGAAGGTGACATTGTTGCATCAACCTCTGGTGTTGCATCTGGTCCCGTATCTTTCATGAATATAATTAACACTGTCACTGAAGTTGTAAAACAAGGTGGTAAAAGACGTGGTGCAAACATGGGAATCATTGAAGCATGGCATCCTGATGTTGAAAAATTTATCACAAACAAAACAGAAGCAGGCGTCTTAGAAAATTTCAACATAAGTGTTGGAATCTGGGAAGACTTTTGGCATGCACTTGTAAACACTACTGATGGTAACTATGTTTTACGTAGTCCACGTGACAAAAAACCTGTAAAAGAAATAAATGCACATCAATTAATTGATCTAATTGCATTATCTGCATGGAAAAGTGCAGAACCTGGGTTGATCTTCTTTGATCAAATTAACAAATACAATGTATTTGCCAAGGCTAGACAAGCACCATTAAGAGCAACAAATCCATGTGGTGAACAAAGTCTCTATCCATACGAATCATGCAACTTGGGTTCTATCAATTTGGCAAATCTTGCAAAAAGACAAGCAGATGGATCTTATGAATTTGATTGGCAAGGATATGAAGAGATAATCAGAAAGACAACAAGATTCCTGGATAATATTATTGATGTAAATAATTATCCAGTACAAGAAATCAATGTAGCTTCAAAAGAGTCTAGAAGAATTGGACTTGGAGTAATGGGAGTAGCTGATCTGTTATACAAACTAAAAATTCCATACAATTCTAAAGAAGGTTATGAACTACAATCAAAACTATCTGAAGCCCTAACATACTATTCAATGGAAGAAAGTGTCGCACTTGCTAATGCTCGTGGTGAATTCCCACTCTGTGCAAAGACAGAATTTCCTGAAGGGAAGATTCCAGTCTCAGGATACTATGAGAAACCAAAAGATTCTCATTCCTATGAATGGGATCCACTCATTGAGAAAATCCAAAGACATGGTATTAGAAATGTTTTGACTACAACCGTGGCCCCAACTGGAACACTATCTATGATTGCAGACTGTTCAAACGGAATGGAACCTGCATTTGCTCTAGTATTTGAGAAGAGAGTTACTGTTGGAAGATTCTTCTATACAAACAAGATTCTTGAAGAAGCCCTAAAAGAAAGAGGTCTTTACACAGATGAAATTCTAGAAAAGATTGCAGACAACTATGGATCGTTGAAAGGACTTGATGAGATTCCTCAAGATATGCAAGATGTCTTTGTTACAGCAATGGACATTCATTGGGCTGATCATCTGATGGCTCAAGGTGTATGGCAAGATTGGATTGGAAATGCAATTGCAAAAACAATTAACATGCCATATGATGTAACAGTAGAGGATGTAAAATCTGCATATCTATTAGCACACGAAATCGGCCTAAAAGGAATGACTGTTTATCGTGATGGTTCTCGACACAAACAAGTTCTTCACATGACAAGTGAGAATGCAACAAAGATGTTTGAGGTAATGCCAAGTGATTACATGACTGAATATGTAACCGCAAACATCACAAATCCATACATCAAGTCTCAAGTCAATGCTGCATTAGCATTAAAGGTACATGACGAAGAAATCAAACTAGAACCTCCAAAAGTTGAAGAGGTTTCAGAAGATCGTCTATGTCCAACATGTAAAAACAATCTAGTTTTCGTAGAAGGTTGTAGTATATGCATTGAATGTGGATACAGTGGTTGTACTTCTGGATAGATAACAGAATCACAACTTTTTTACTTTCTTTTATTTTTCAAACTATATGGATAAAAAATTCCTAGGCGTAATAGTGGGCATAGGGACAATTATTGGCGTAGCATCTCTTGTTTTGAGTATCTCTGATATTGATATTGTTTCTCCTCAACAAACAAATGAAAAAATCGGCCTAGTAATTAATTCTCCAAATCAATCAACAACCTTACAAGAATTAGATCAGGCTTACTCTGAGGCATCTGATGCTAAAATTGGAAGAAGTAATGTCTATCTATTTTGGAATTTAGTTGAACCAGTACGTGGAGAATTTGATTGGAAACAATCAGATATTTTGATGGGTTTGAATCAAAAAAATAATCTCAAAGTTACTCTGTATTTTTCTATAATTAATGGTGAAACACTTGGACCTTTCCCCAATTGGATTGGTAAACCCTCTCTTAATTCTATAGGTGAAGACAGAGTAGTTAGTGTACTTGATGAAATATTGTTAAGGTATGATATTGTAGATACAGTAATTCTTGGAGGACAAACAGAATCACAATTTAGATTTTATGAGCAAAATACTCCTGTATACAAAGAACTATTCAATGGAGTTTATGATAAAATAAAAGAAAAACACCCTGATGTAAAAATAGGAAATTCATTTGCATTACATCAAGTATTAAACAAAAATTTACGATATATTGTAACTGATTTATCAATTGGTGATTTTGTTGCTTTTTCTTATTCCCCAGTTGATACCCTAAATGATATTGTAAAAACTCCAGAACAAGCAAAAGAAGAACTAGAGCAAGTCTTTGATTTAGCAGGTGATAAACCCATTGGAATTTTTGAGATTAGCTGGAGTACATCTGATTTTGTTGGTGGAAGTGAAGACATGCAAACAGAATTTTTAGAAAAATCCTTTGAATTCTATGCTGAAAATGAATCTGAAATAGAATTTTTTACTTGGTATAGGCAGTATGACCGACCTGATGGAACTTGTATAGTTGAAGCACCCACAATAGGGGAGAATACTCTAACTGTTGGAGGTTCTGGTTTCGGAAGCAGTGAATATGTATCTGAAAGATTAAGCAATTACATTTGTAGTGCTGGACTGATCAATAATAATGGCAGTCCTAAATCAAGCTGGAATGAATTTAAGAAACAAATTCAGATGATAAACTAAAATGATTTCTTTAATTTTATCTGAATCTTCATTAGAACTTGTTCCAATTGAATTAAAACATCATCCATCAATAGTTTCACATGCAAGAAAACTTGGAAAATATCCATCAGAAATCTTACTTGATAATTCATGGCATTTTGCAGCTATGAAAGGAATTGAAAACGAATTGAAGAGAGGCAGACCTGATCTAGTTCACTTTTCAATACTAGAAGCTACAACTATTCCGTTGTATCTTCAAAATAAAATGAAACTTTTTGTTCATACACTTGATGATAAAGTAATATCATTTGGTGAAAATGTTCACATTCCTAAATCATATCACAGATTTGAAGGTATGATAGAAAAACTGTATCCGGAAAAAAGAATCATAACAAAAGATGATGATCTTTTATTAAAAATTGAAGAAAAAACATTCTCTGAACTAATTGATGAGATTAATCCTTCTAAAGTAATTGGATTCTCAACAAAAGGTACAAAGAGTACATATGAAAAAATTGCGACCAAGATAACTGATGATACTTGTATTATTCTTGGTGGATTCCAAAAGGGACATTTCTCTGATTCGACTGAAAATAAAATAACAGATCTCTATTCAATTGGTGATGAATCATTTGAAGGACATGTTGTAGCTGCTAGAATACTCTATGAGTATGAAAAAACCATTTTTATGTAGGAAATAAAATTTGCATTTTATTGCAGTCATAGTATAGCCTGGTTAGTATTCGGGGTTTCCAACCCTGTGACGCGGGTTCGAATCCCGCTGACTGCATTTTTCAATTATTATGAGAACCAATTTTTAGGTGTAGTTTCAGGAATTATTGTGAAACTTGGAGCAAAAAAAATTGCAATAGAAAGAATGGAGATTCTTATTGAAAATGCAATTATTAATGCAAAGACAGATCCTGTACTTTCTCAGAGACAAGCTTCTATTGCTAGAAGAATTAGCACCAGACACAAAATCCGAATGCCATATTATCTAAGAATGGTTTTTTGTAAAAAATGTAAATCCTTTATTGCGCCTGGAATAAATTCTAGAATTCGTTTAGGAAGAGTATCTGTCAAGTCGATCAGAATTTCTTGTAACTTGTGTGGGCATACTTATCGCAAAATTATATCTTAATGATTTATAAGACGATTATCGAGTTTTTGACTTTATGGCAAAGGTATACGATGTACCCGCAGATGTATTGATAGGAAGATTATCTTCAGCTCTAAAAAACGAAGACATTCCCGCACCTTCTTGGATTCCATTTGTAAAAACTGGAGCTCATGCAGACAAGCCCCCACAAGATAGAGACTGGTGGCATACTAGATGCGCTTCAATTATGAGAAAAATTTACCTTAATGGTCCAATTGGAATTAATGCTTTAAAAAATGATTATGGTGGAGGCAAGCCTTCTGGATATGGAGCCGCTCATCATAAAGATGCTGGTGGTGCAATTATTCGTAATGCAATTCAAGGTTTAGAAAAACTTGGATATGTAGAAAAAGTAGAGAAGAAAGGACGTATAATTTCCAAACAAGGAATGAAAAAACTTGACAGATTATCAACAGAAATTCTTAAAGAACTAATTGTTGAAACTCCACAATTAAAAATATATTCTTAGATTCAAAATGAGTTTTCCGGAATCTAACGAATCACCAATAGATAATACCAATCATGAATTAGCTGCACAAAAAGAACAAATTTTAAAACAAGTTTTAACCCCTGAAGCCAGAAGTAGACTAAACAATATCAAAATGGTAAAGCCTGAATTGTCTGATATGGTTGAGCAGTATCTAATTGGAATGGCAACTCAAGGAAAAATCCCTGGACAGATTAATGACGATCAATTAAAGCAAATTTTGCTCTCTACACAGCAACCTAAACGTGATTTTAAGATAAATCGAATCTGATCCAGAAAAAATATAATTATGGGAATAAAGTCGATAATTACATGAAAGCCATAGTATACACAGAATATTCACCAGAAGATGATTTTGCTAAAATCCTTAAAGTCCAGGATATAGAAGAACCAAAACCCAAGTCAGATGAAGTAGTTTTCAAAGTAAAAGCTGCTGCTCTTAATTATAATGATATTTGGGGAATGAGAGGTAATCCAGTTCCTGTTCCATTACCACACGTTTCAGGTTCTGATGCTGCAGGTGATGTAATCGCTGTAGGTGAAGATGTTAAAAATATCAAAGTTGGTGATAGAGTAGTATCTCACTCTAACATGTCATGTAGGGTTTGTAAAGCATGTACTGATGGTAGAGAATTCGATTGTGTAAAGAGAATCATTTGGGGATTTCAAACTGGTCCTAATTGGGGAGCATTTCAAGAAGTAACCCATTTACCTGAAGTAAATATCGCAAAAATTCCTGAAGGTGTTTCATACGATGAAGCAGCTGCTGCATCAATGACTTTGTTGACATCATGGCATATGCTTGTAGGAAGAGCCAAAATTACACCAGGACAAACCGTCTTAATTATGGGTGGAGGTTCTGGAGTAGGTAGCTTTGGTATTCAAATTGCTAAACTATACAATTGTGATGTTATTGCAACAGCAAGTCCAGATAAGCTAGACAAATGTCTAGAACTTGGAGCAGATTATGCAGTAGATCATAGAAAAGAAGATTGGCATAAAGAAGTTAGAGCAATTACAAAAGAACTTGCAAAGAAGAAAGGTGAGGTACCAGGAATTGATGTGTCATTTGATCACATTGGTGAAACACACTGGAACAAACAATTAACCTTACTCAAATATGGTGCAACTCTAGTATCCTGTGGAGCAACTACTGGTTACAATGCACAAACTGATCTTAGACATGTGTTCTTTAAAGGAACTAACATCCTAGGTTCAACACAAGGAACTAAAGCCGAACTAGAACAAGGACTCTATTGGATGGGTCAAGGCAAAATCAAGGCTGCAATTGATTCAACATATACATTTGATCAAGCAGCAGAGGCTCATACAAAGATGTTAACTGGAAAAGGTCTCTTTGGCAAAATTTTGCTAAAACCAGAGGGCACATAATCATTTAATGACTCAGCTTTTTAGAAGTCTAATTTTTGTTCCTGGAAATAATTCCAGATTTTTAGAAAAAGCAAAAAACCTCCAAGCTGATATTGTATGTTTTGATTTAGAAGATTCAGTTCCAGATAATGAAAAAGTAAAGGCACGAAAATTAATCAAATCTGCACTAAACTCTAGAAAATTATATGAATCTTCAATTTTTGTTAGGACAAATTCTCCAAATTCTGGAAAAATTCCGTCTGATCTTAAAGAAATTATCCAAAAAGGCATTGATGGAATTGTAATCCCCAAAGTAAATAATGTGAAAGAGATCAAAAAAATTGAAAAAATTTTATCCGGTTTAGAAAAAACTAAAAAATTAAAACCAATTCAAATTATTCCATCAATTGAATCTGCAGAAGGAGTAGTGAATACATATGATATTGCATCCTTTGGAAAAAGGATATCTGCTGTAGTTTTTGGTGTTTTTGATTTGTTAAATGATTTAGGAGTAGAATATACAAAAGATTCTGAAGGAGAAAAATATTCAAGAAGAAAAATACCTGTTGATGCACGTGCAGCAGGAGTAGCGGTGATTGATTCAATCTGGCAAGACCTCAAAGATTCTAAAGGATTAGAAAAAGACTGTAAATTAGGAAAACGTTTAGGTTATACAGGAAAAAGTATTATACACCCTGATCAAATTCCTGTTGTACATAAATTATTTCATCCAAATAAAAGTGAAATATCATGGGCTGAAAAAGTATGTAGAATTTATCTTGAATCAGCAAAGAAAGGAAAAGGTGCCACTACCGTTGAGAGAAAAATGATAGATGAGGTACATTTCAAACAGGCTAAAGCACTTTTAGAACTTGTCAAGTAATATTTTTTACAAAATTTATCTATTCTAATGTTTCTAAAATAGATTTCATACTGGTACTCTTTTCAAACATTTTTTCATTAATAATTCCATTTACAGCTATTTTTCCTTTTTTAATGTCTAATTTTATTTCTTGAAATACACATTGTAGTTTAGATATTTTTTTACTTTCACTGAGAACTTTTCCAGATTCAATAAATAACCCATGAATGATTAAATTTTCAATTTTTCTATATCCAGATGTTTTAGGAACTTTTGATTCTTTAAGAATCTGTGGAATGATATATTCATTTTCTAAAAGGCAAGAAATTATTTTTCTTGCTTTTTCTTCACCAAATAATTGTAAAATTAAATTCTTTAGATCCAAATCAATTATAGTAACTAAATACTTTTCACCACTTTTCTTAATTTTAAGAATTTTTTCAATACACTCTTTTTCAAATTTATTGACATCCAAGGTAGAATTTTTTTTAAGAACACGAAAATTTTTCAAAATGCTCGATTGATATCTTTATTGACATACCATGGTGTAAAAACAATTCTTGTTCAACTTTTTTGAGAATCTCTAAATCCAGATCTTTTTTAATTTCAGACGATAATGCATTTGCAATCATTCTATCTATTCCAGCCATGAAAGTTTTTGATAAATGGAAAATATTAAAGCACTGGTTTATGTATTATGTCCAGATATGACTAAATCTGTAATAGTAATTGATGATGATGAAGATACAGTTAGATTATTTAGTGAATTCCTAGAAGAAAATAATATACAAGTAATTGGTAATGGATTTGATGGAATTACTGCTGTGAAATTATTCAAAGAAACTAAACCTGATGTTGTACTCATTGATCTAAACATGCCAAATGGTAGTGGATTTTATGCAATCAAAAAATTCATGAAATTAATCCCCAAGCACGAATTATTGCAGTAACTGCTGATGGAAGTTTTTCAACTGAAGAAAAACTAGAAAAACTAGACATTCCTCTAATCCAAAAACCATTCAAAATGGATCAAGTAATTTCTATGATTCAAAATTAGAGAATTTCCCATTTTTGGAACTTTTCACATAGTATTATATTCAAAAAATACGATACTCATAATGATACAAATGAGTAAACGTGTTACAATTATGATTGATGATGATCTTGATAAGAAACTCCGATTACGTCAAGCAAAAATGATTCAACAAGAACAATCATCATATAGTTATTCTAAAGTATTGAATGAATCACTACGTAAAACTTTGAAATAATTTCACGGTATTTTCTTTTATTATTTTTGGAATAGATTAAAGATGATGAATTTTTAATAAATTATAGTAAAATGGTTGATCTTCTTGATCCCTCAAATGTGATAACTAGAATGTTCAATGCTCAAAAATATGGTGAGTTGTATGAGTATTGTAAAAACTTGCTAGAAAAAATCCCAAATGACATGGTTGCACTACAAAATATTTCATTATCTTTAATTTATTTAAAAAAATTTGATGAGGCAATCATCTATTGTAATAAGGTTCTAGAAATTAGAAATTCGGATACTTATGCACTAAAAAATAAAATCTATGCTCTGGAAAATCTGAAAAAACATGAACAAGTCTTAGAATTATGCCAAATAATTCTTACTCATGATTCAAAAGATATTTGGGCACTAAACAGTATGGGATTATCACTTAATGAATTAAACCGTCATCAAGATGCTTTAAAATTTTATGATACAACTCTAATAATAGATCCAAACGATGTTACTGCACTAATGAATAAAGCAATTTCTTTAAGTCATCTTGGGAAATACAGAGACGCAGTAAGCTATTATGACATGGCCCAAATAATTAATCCAAAATTAAAAGAAATACATCTTGCCAAATCTAGATTGCTTGATAAATTAGGAATGTCTGATGATGCATTTTTAGCTGCCCAAGGTGTTCTAAACAAAGATATGGAAAAAATCAAAAATAATGCCAAAGAAAACAAATGTTCTGTCTTTAATCAGTTTTGCCAAGAAGAATTTGAAAAACTCAACAAATGATATGTCATCTAAATAATTTTATAGACAAACATGATAGAATTGATAATGTTTACTGGAATAGTTGAAGGAGTTGGCAAAGTAGAAAAAATTTCTAAAAACACCAAAAATAGAAGCGCAATTGAAATGTCAATAAATTTAGGAAAACATGCAAAGGGATTAAAAATTGGACAAAGTGTTGCTCTAAACGGAGTTTGTTTGACAGCAACAAAACTTTCAAAATCTAATTGTATCTTTGAAATGATCGAAGAAACCACAAAAAAAACAGATCTTGGAAATTTGAAAGTTGGAGGAATTGTAAATATTGAACGTAGTTTAAAAGCAGGGGATCGATTAGAAGGTCATTTTGTTTTAGGACATGTAGATGGAGTGGGAATCATTAAAAAAATCCTAAAAAAACCAAAAGAAGTTCAGGTTTGGTTTGAAGTTCCCAAAAAACTATCAAAATTTGTTGTGAAAAAAGGTTCTATTGCAATAGATGGAATTAGCTTAACTGTAGTTGATATCGAAAATTCTCTTGCATCAGTATCATTAATTCCTCATACTATCAAAGTGACAAATTTTCATACCAAAAAAGTAGGCGATAAAGTTAATATTGAAACTGACATTCTTGGAAAATACATTCTAAAATAAAGCCAATTATCTACAAATTTAGTGGTAATTACCAATTTTTTAGTAAACTTTATAATTAGATTAACGAGCTTTTCTCATATGTCTCTTGAATCTGCATTACAATCTTTGAAACGTGGAGAATTTGTTCTGTTATTTGATTCTGTTGGAAGAGAAAATGAAATTGATATGGTTGTTGCAGCAGAATTCGTTACACCTGAACATGTTGCAAGAATGCGTCAATATGCTGGTGGATTACTATGTATTGCAATTGATAACAATTTTGCAAAATCTTTGGATCTACAGTATATGCATGAAATTCTTTCAGAATCTTCTATCTCAAATAAAGAAATGATTATGGGCTTGGCACCTTATGGTGATTATCCTACCTTTTCATTATCTATTAATCATTATCAAACATATACTGGAATTACTGATAAAGATAGATCCCTAACAATTAATGAGATGGCAAAAATCTACAATGTTGAAAACAAACAGAAAAAGTTTGCATCATCTTTTAAAACCCCTGGACATATTCCATTATTGATTGCATCTAAAGGTTTGTTAGCTGCACGTCAGGGACATACAGAAATGTCTGTTTATTTAGCACAGATTGCAGGTTTAACTCCTGTAACTACAATTTGTGAAATGATGGATGCTGAAACTTATTCTGCATTATCTGTAGAAAAGGCTGAAAAATTTGCAAAGCAAAATGGAATTCCATTAATTGATGGAAAAGAGCTTTTAGAATACGCCAAGGTGAAGTAGTTTTGAATATTGCAATAGTGGTTTCGGAATTTAATGAGGAAGTGACATCTAGGATGCTTGCCATAGCCAAAGAAAAAGCAGATTTTATGAAATTAAAAATTTCTCACATTTCCATGGTTCCTGGAGCTTATGACATGCCTATCATTGTAAATTCATTATTGAACAAAAAAGACATTGACGCTGTAGTCACCTTGGGTGCTATCATTAAAGGTCAAACCAAACATGACGAGGTGATATCTCATGCAGCAGCAAAAGCTCTGACTGATTTATCATTAAAATATCAAAAACCTGTTTCTTTAGGAATTTCTGGTCCTGGAATGCAAGAAAGACATGCTTATGCTAGGATTAGACCAGTCGCAGAACGCGCTATAGAAGCTGTTGTAAAAATATCTGATGAATTAAAAAGGATTCAAAAATGATTCAACTAAGTATCTTAAAAATTACAGAATATGGTCCTTGGACCTTGACTTTAGGAAGCGATAGAGAACATGAACTCCAAATGCTTCAAGCTTCACTCTACAAAGAAGTACAAAAATTATTTTCTGAAAAGAATTGTATAGTTTTTCTTAATAGATCTGATGAATTTTTTGTGGTTTCAAATGGTTTAGACTTGGAAGATCATATTCAAATCCAAGAAACACTTGAAAAATTATTTGACATTAGATTAACAATATCTATTGGTATTGGAAATACTCCATTTGATGCAAACTTGAAAGCATATGAAGGAAAGAAAAATAAAATTATTTTAAACACAGAACATAATATTTTTGGTTTCATTAATGGTAAATCTAATTCTAAAGTTTCTATAATGCACTTAGATGTAGATGACCTTACTTCCAGAAGGAAAACTGATTCCCCCTATGAAATTTCATCAGTAATCTTTGAGTTATATTCAAAAATGTCTAAATTCTTTTTAGAAAAAAATTCTCTCACATTTTTTATGGGAGGTGATAATTTTATGGTAGTATCAAATGATGAAGCAAAAAAATCTGTACAAGATTTTATCAATATGGTAAAAAATAACGATAAAATTTCTTTGAATTGTGGAATAGGTAATGCAAATACAGGTAGAGAGGCAGTAAAATTAGCCACAAAATCCCTTGATACTATAAGGAAAATTCGAGATTCAGGCAAAGAAAAACCTGAAGTTTATGAATTATCATGTTAATTAAAAACATCAGCATATTATCTGGACAAGATTTGGATTTTATTCCAAATACTGATATACAAATTAAAAATGATAAATTTAAAAAGATTCAATCAAAAATTAAATCAAATGTAAAAGAAGAATCTGTAGACTGTGAAGGACTATTGATGATTCCTGGATTTATTAATGCACATACGCATATCGGAGACTCGATTGGAAAAGACATTTCTTTAGACAAAACAGTTGATCAAAAGATCCATCCTGTATTTGGCGCTAAATCAAAAATTCTTAAAAACACATCAAATGAGCATTTGGGAAATTTTATGAAAAATACATGTTATTCTATGATTAGAAAAGGGATTACAACTTTTGTTGATTTTAGAGAAGGTGGATTAGAGGGAGTGATTTTACTAAAAAAGGTTCTATCTGATATTCCTATACGTTCCATAATTTTAGGGCGTATGGAATTTTATCAAGATACTAAAGAAATCAAAAAAAATTTATCGTTTCCTAGCACAAAATCCTCTGAATTCTTATCATTACTCAAAAAATGTGACGGCATAGGTATCAGTGGTGCAAATGAAAATAGTAATTCTGTGTTGAATTACTATTCTAAAATATCAAAGATTAGAGCAATCCATTCATCCGAAACTAAACAAAGTATTACCAAATCAAAAAAAATTACTGGAAAATCAGAAACTATTAGGGCTTTAACGCTAAAACCTGATTTTTTAGTTCATATGACGTATGCGTCAAAATCTGATCTTCATTTAGTATCTAAAAAAACTAGGGGTATTGTAATTTGTCCAAGAGCTAATTCATCACTTGCGGAAGGAATTCCTGACATTGAATTAATGCAAAAATCCAACTGTACAATAGGATTAGGCACAGATAATGTGATGATTAACTCACCAGATATGTTTAGAGAGATGGATTTTATTTGGAAAGTGACTATGGGGATACACAAAAAAAGAATTGAACCTAAAGAGATTCTTAAGATGGCTACTGTAAATGGTGGAAAAATTTTAAATAAAAATATTGGAATAATCAAATCTGGAAACTTAGCTGATTGTATTTTTTTAGATAAACATGCATTAGATTTAGAACCGATGCACAATCCACATGCATCTATTGTCCATAGAGCATCTGAATCTACAATTAAAGCTGTAATGATTGGAGGGAAAATAATACATGGCAAAATCTAAACCATATGTCATTTTAAGTGCAGCAATATCTATTGATGGAAAAATTGCTACTAGAATCGGTAATTCTAAACTATCTTCAACTGAAGATTTTGTTAGACTCCATAAACTAAGAACTAAAGTTGATGGAATACTAATTGGAAAAAATACTGTAATGAAAGACAATCCTTCATTGACTGTACGTCATACTAGAGGAAAAAATCCTGTTAGGATAATACTTGATTCTAAAGGTGAAATATCTATAAAATCAAAAATTTTACAAACATCCAATAAAGTTCCTACAATTATTGCAGTATCTAAACAAATTACAAAATCTAATCTTCAAAAACTAAATAATTTCTCTGTAGAAATAATTACTACAGGTAAAAAATCTGTAAATATAAAATTATTATTAAAAAAACTTTCAGAGAAAAAAATTAAAACAATTCTAATTGAAGGTGGTGGGACTGTAAATTGGGAATTCATAAAACAAAATCTTTTTGATGAATTAATAATTACCATTTCACCTTTTATAATTGGAGGAAATAATGCAATTTCTCTAGTTCAAGGCAAAGGATTCGATAAGATTTCAGAATCTCCTAAACTACGACTTAAATCAATCAAGAGGCTCAAAAATCATCTTGTGTTGAGTTATCTAAAAGTGTAAGTTATTATACTTTATTTGAAATAAAATTACAAGAAATTGGCAGTAAAAAAGAAAACCACAACCAAAAGAAAAGCTACAACAAAAAAGGCTACAACAAAAAGAAAAACAGCATCAAAAAAGAAAGCAACTAAATCAAAAGCTAAAAAATCAGCATTTGGTGGATATGCAATCAGTTTTGCAGGACGTTCTGAAACTGTAGAACAAGTATTTGGTAAGAAACCAATTGCACCAAGTGAAATGACCAAAAAGATTTGGACATTTGTAAAATCAAACAGCCTTTCTAATCGTTAAACCCACATGTTAACGAATCATCGTTAACTCATTTCTATCTTTTAATTATTTTTTAAAATAAGTATTTCGGTTACTTTTGTACCTAACACCTGACAGATTGTGTCAGGTCAAGTGTCAGATGACCATTTTCTACATCCATACATTAACAATTTTACTTGTTAAGCACAACAATCTCCATATTTTGTTAACAATATACAAAATACATATATGTAAAAAATTCACAAATATTGGAAAATGTAGGCACTACAAATCTCTACATTTTCTACACGTAATTCTGTAATGCCTGACACAATGTTTAACAGAAAATCAGTTATGCCTGATAGACCATTTTTGTAATGCCCGCATTTACTATACTAAAGATATCTGTTAAACTAGTGTAGAGAATATGAGTTATTTTACACTTGATATTCACTAAATGATCATTTGTTTTCTTCTAACAAATGAATTGACAAATAATAAGTTGAACATCTACATTACATGATACATCTTTGATTCTATATGCTACACAAAAAACAACTGGGATATGTATACAGTAGTATTACCGAATTGATTTTTGCTAACTTTATCAAGTCTCGACTTTAATCCTTGTTATGATGGATTTGTCATTTTGACTTGATATCATGGAAGAACTGGCACACTCATACAACGAGTTTCAATCCTTGTTATGATGGATTTGTCATTTTGACCCAGGAGAAAAATGAATAGACATGGTTACTACGTTTGGTTTCAATCCTTGTTATGATGGATTTGTCATTTTGACAATATCTCTAGGTGAGTTACCGCCAGCAAAACCCCGTTTCAATCCTTGTTATGATGGATTTGTCATTTTGACTTTCCTTGATACGTCCTGCTAACTAAACATTTAAGTTTCAATCCTTGTTATGATGGATTTGTCATTTTGACTCAGATCAGGGTATGGACTGTATGCAATACATGGAGGTTTCAATCCTTGTTATGATGGATTTGTCATTTTGACCTTCCTTCACAACTGCACTTATTGGTCCAAGGGTACAGTTTCAATCCTTGTTATGATGGATTTGTCATTTTGACCTAGGGAGCCACTTTTCCTATCCTCATTAATTCCGGTTTCAATCCTTGTTATGATGGATTTGTCATTTTGACGGGTGTTCTAGTATGTTGTGTATGTCTTCTTCATAGTGTTTCAATCCTTGTTATGATGGATTTGTCATTTTGACAGCAACTATTATGTCCGAATCTGTGCCTATTTTATTAATTTTCACCATATCTAATCAACATATTTCTTGGTTTCAACAAATTATTCGTCACTATTTAAAGAACCCGTAGGACAAATTCTTCTAAAACAACAATTTAGACATCTATTGTCAAATTCAGATTCAGGCATAATTTCACTTTTAATTATTTTTTTTACATCATTTAACATTTCTAGCGATTCATTTCTTATTGAATCATCGATAATGACATGAATTGCTTTTCTTTGTGTTTTATTAAAAATTACAATTGCTTTTCTTACAGGCTTGTGCATGTTTTCTTCAATTAGTACAGAAAGTAATCCCAACTGTATTCTGAGTGCAGGATATACTTTGTGATTGTCACTGTACTTTCGTTCAATTAGTATTATTTCGTTTTCCATGTCTATTGCCTCATCAATCTTGCCTGACAATTCATATTTTTCTGAAAAGAATTTGCATGCAATAATTTTCTTCCCTTTGAATCCTTGTGGAACATAATCCAAATTACTTCTTTCATGTTTGTTGTGTAGTTTGCGTCCAGCAGAAACAGATCCTCTTTTTTGCTCAAACTGTCCTAACCCTAGAACATTGATAAAATACGTAAATTTTGGACAAAATGCGTATTCTACTACATCTGTAACGGTAAGTGGAAAAGTCATAATACAACTGCAGGTTTCTTGTCAGAAACGTATTCCTCATCAAACCCTTTACCGATTATTTTGATCTTGCCAAAGCATTGATTACAAGTCAATATTAAATAAAAAGAGTCATTCTCATCTACTATCATCTTTATTGATTCAATCAAATCCTTTTTGTTTTGCCCGGATAAACTTCCACAAAAAACACTTTTTTGAATCCTTGAAAATCCCTGATTTTTAAGAATGTGAATTACTGAACTGCGAGTAGAATCATCACTGATATCATAAACTGCATAATACATATTTTTCATGTGGCATTACCTTGCAGTTTTTTTATAATGTTTTTGCAAAAATCCCATGATCTTGACTCTATAATTTTACGTCCATTTTCAACATATAATGAGATGAAAAACTGTCTTGCAGTTTTTGAGAGAAAGACGCCATCAATACCATTATCTTGTATTTTAAACCAATCATCATGAACCCTTTTTTTGGTAAATGACGTCACTGCAATTCTATCTACAACTGGTCGTACTAGCTCAATCACATCATAAGATAATGTAGGTTTTCCATAAGAATCAGCATGGTAAAATCCCGCATTTGGATCAAGGCCTGAAAGTATGATTATTTTCTCAACATCGGCATATGCCATTCCATACAAATAGTTTAAAACGGCATTAAAACTGTCATGTGCTGGGTGCTGACTTCGTTTATCAGTAGACCATTTTTGTGGTAAAATCGATGAAATTGCCTGGAAATAGCCTGCAGCACATGCACCTTCCAATCCCAAGAGAGTGGATTTGTAGTCATTTGAATACTTGAGATCTTGGACTTTCTTAATAGAATTAGTAATGGTGGGAATTACTCGCTCTATTTTTGTCGGAGGTGAATTTCGATTATTTTTTAAATTATTTAAAAATGTTCTTTGTTCTAGTAGTTTTTTCTCTAAGATCATTACAGATATTTCAAATCCCATAACGGTGTCTTGATTCAAATACTGATTACGTCTTAGCTGTGTTGATTTTCCAGGAGTACTTGACCATAATCTGGCAACAGGTTTTCCTGACCATGTTGAAATTACCATCTGTATCTGCTTTTCAACGCATAATCGTACTGCATGTGTACTGATCAAGGAGTTTGCTGTAATTATTACCGCATCAACTTTTTCTGCTGGAATCTCAGTTTTTTCATCCTTTGACTGAATTACGAAAGAATCATGATCTCTTTTTATGGTGCTGCCATGAGTGCTTACCTCGATTATCATGATATTTTCTTTATTACTCCCAATCCTTTTGTGACACTTTTACCAAGACCAAGATATTCAGGTAGTAATGTATTGCATTCAAACTCTGCATAAATTCCTGCAAAACTGTTTTGATGAGCAGTGATTCTAACACTGTTAAACTTTGTAATGGATACAATAATTTTATGATCCACAAATATGTCCAATCCTTTCAATAAAGATAAGATATTTCCAACAAGTATTTTTTCTAAGAATGGTCTCTTTTCATTATTTGTCAATTCCTTAAACTTTGCATAATTTTTTTCATTTAATGCAAGCCAAGGTGATATGAATTTGTATTTTTGTGGAACTTGTTCTACTTCAAATGAACTACTTTTAATCTCGATATTGTTTAATGGAATCTTTTCTGTTTCAGTAGTTATGTGATCTAATCTAGACATGTTCTGAAAAATAATATCTGCAAATTCTTTTATTCCAACTACTGCTAGTTTCTTTTCAATTCTTTTGTACTGTATCAGTGGATAGTGATATGCACTATCTGAATGATGGTGAAATTCAGAAATATTTGCAAAAAGATGTGCTAAAAAACCTCTTAATTTGACAGGTGTTACCTTGTAATCTGAATCAAAATCCAGTACTGCATAGCATATTTTTATTCTTTTGTTATCCATTTGTCTAATCCCATATCTTTATCATAAATTATTTCGAGGTGTTCTTTTTTTGGTAACAGAATATTTTTCTCTATTAATTCTTCATCAAAAAATTCTGCCCCAACTTTATCTAGTGAAATTGGAAGTGATGCTGTCAAATTTCCAAATTCTTTGAAACTTTCACGAGTCACTCCACATAGTAATCCATTTTTTACCTCATCCCAGTACTCAATATCTGGAATAAACACGGTATCACGACTATCTTCCTGAAATACCTTATTTCTGACAAATTCCCATACCCCATCAAAATCCATTCTTGCAATTAGTCGTTCTAGTTTCTCTGCAGCCTCAGAATTACTCGTATTTCGTTCAGAAATCTCAGAATAATATTGATCTAAAATATCATATATTTGCATAGAATTAGTGATGCCTAAAATTTTTTCCTGAGTCACTTGAAATTCTAATGGACTATAAGGAATTGGATTACCGTCTGTAGGATAAATAACTAATTTTGCCTCAGGGTTTTTCCCCTCTCTGTTTAATCTGCCCATCACTTGAATGAGATTATCAAGTGGTGTCTGCTCTCTAAACACATGTGAGAAATCAATGTCTACACCTGCTTCGACTACCTGAGTTGCAACAAGGACATACTCATATATTTTAGGCAGGTCTTGGATTATACGTATTCTGTCTTTTTTTCTAATTCCAGTAGAGATGTAGATTATTTTTTTGTCTTGATATTCTTGCTTAATTTCAGAATATAGTTGTACTGCCTTTTTTCTGGTGTTTGCCATTACTAGTGTTTTTTTAATTGGAATGGTCTTTACATCTAGGGGTTGAAGTGAGATTTGCTTTTTTGTCTGAGATAAATAATCTTTCAAAGTTTCTAAAGATAATTCAACTCGTTTAATGTCACTTATCTCATGAGGAATTGTCGCACTAACTAAAATGAATTTGGTTCTCATGTATTGATTCATTTTTTTGAAAATATCTTTCAGATTGGATAGTATTGATTTTGGAATTGTTTGAACTTCATCAATAATTAATACTGAGTTTCTAAATGATGCCATCTTCATTTTGTCTCGAGATTTGTTAGAGTAAATTGTCATGAGTAATCTCTGAGTAGTAGTTATGACAAATTTTTTGTTAAATGATTCATTTTCAAATATCCATTGATTAGAGATTCTAGTTTCTCCTTCTTCTCTCTTATCTTGTAAGGAACCGGAATACAGATGGTTGTAAATCAAAATATCTTCTTGCTGGTTTTTTGATATTACGGATGCTATCTTTGATTCAAAGTCTTCAGTTAATGCAAGTAATGGGGAAAAGTAAAATATTCGCTCAACATCTTTGTTTTCTGAATATTGATTAATGATATCCAAAAATACCTTGGTCTTTCCAATTCCTGTAGGTGCATTAATTATTGAAATTCCCTGGGCTTCATCAAAGTTATCCATTACCTGTTTTTGAAAATCTGTACGGATTTTTCCAAGAGGACTGTCTGAAATTAGAGACTGGGTCTGTAATTTCAAATCAAAATTAGGTATATACCACTTGTCAAAACTGCCTCTATCTGCCTGAAGTAGGCATGAAAATGCACAGGATATCTCCAAATAATCATCAAGTGAATTTTTGAACTCTGAAAGGTTGACCTGAAAATCTACAGGGTATTGAAATTCCTCCAAACATGAATCCCAATTAAGTTCTGAGAATTTAGAACAATTTGATGCTTGTGATCTAAATTCAGGTAATACTTGGGAAATTGTATCTTTGGTCGCTGTAAATTTATTCCCTTCTACACTTCCAAGGTTTCCTCTAATTGTGGAATGATGTCCATAAATTAATACAGTTATTTTGTCAATTGTACTATGATCAAGACCTCTTTTTTCCAATAGCTTATCTACAGTCCAAGCAGAAAATCTTGAATGTTCTTTGACGTATTTTTCTAGTATTTTTTCTTCTACTTGTTTTCTGTTTTTTGTTTCATAAAATATCTCCTGATAAACTGGATTTATTTTTCCAATATCATGTAACAATCCAGAATAAAAAGCCAAGGATATGTTGAGAAAATTTCGTCAGTTATCTGCTCTTCTGTTGCACGCTTTCTTCTAATTCTGATGTATGTTCTTGCCAACTAAGAACCCTCCAAAAAGAAGGTCATACCAAGAAATTTTTGGCGTCTTTCTGTCAGAAATGACTCATTGGATGTTTTCACATCTGACAGTTAACCAGATTTTAAAATGAATAAAGTATAGATATTGGATTTAATTCAAAATAATCATGTCAACTGCATCATTAAGACGCGATCATGAATTAATTGAAAAAGTTATCAAATCAATGGAATCCACTATCCAATTATTAAATGATGATAAACAAATTCCTGAATCTATTCTATTACCTGTAATTGATTTTTCAAAAAACTTTACAGATGTTTGTCATCATAGTAAAGAAGAAAAATCTTTGTTTCCTGCATTAGAACAAGCTGGATTACCTACCAATATGGGACCGATTGCCATGATGTTAATTGATCATCAACGTTCAAGAGAAATAGGTGCTCAAATGGAAGAATCTGCAAGAGAATATCTTTCATCAGGAGATTCAACTAAACTAATTAGCGATATGCAAGAGTATACAGAACATATCACTGAACATTTGTGGAAAGAGAATAATAAATTATTCATGATGGCAGAGGCAAGATTACAATATGTTTCCGAAAAAGTTGACAAAGAACTTTCCGAAATTGAAAAATCTAGACTAACTGAACTTGGAAAAACTAGAGAACATTATGAACAATTAGCTGAAAATCTTACAAAAGATGTATCTCAGCAAGGTAGTTAAAATTGACTTATAGCATATTTGGTCAAGTAACTACAGTCAGAAAATTTGTTAATGGTGATAT
Organism: archaeon; assembly: GCA_024276695.1. GTDB lineage: Archaea > Thermoproteota > Nitrososphaeria > Nitrososphaerales > Nitrosopumilaceae > Nitrosopumilus. The sequence continues at coordinate 44,755 of JAJRWR010000017.1, read as the reverse complement.
TGAAGTTGATTTTTACCATGATGATGAAATTACCACATATCGATATTCATCAGATCCGAGTAGATTGGGAAATTTTCCTAAAGAATTAACTGAAACTTTGGTCTCTACTTTAGCTACTGATACTTGTATTGAAATCTTCTTTGGAGATAATGGTAATCCAACATATGTTGAATTAGAAGAATGTGATGATGAAGATGATTTAGAAGATGATGAATCAGAAGAATAATCTTCTGTAAATAGAAAATGAATTATTCAACGTAGTGATGATGTGTTAAATTATCGTAAAATCTAACTGATTTTAAGTTAACAAACTCTAACATACCATACCTTGACAACTCTCTTCCAAATCCACTATGTTTAATCCCTCCAAATGGAATTCTTGGATCTGAAATTACCACATTATTAACACTAACAATTCCGGACTCTATCCGCCTTGACATCTTATCTGCCTTGGCAAGATCTTTTGTCCAAATGCTTGCACCTAGACCAAATTCACTTTCATTAGCCAATTTTACTGCCTCACCTTCATTTTCAACAATTGTAATTGGAGCTACTGGCCCAAAAGTTTCTTCTTTTGCTATTCTCATGTTTGATTTAACATTTTTAAGAATTGTTGGTTTGTAAAAGAATCCTTTTCCATCTATTTCAGATCCTCCTAGAAGAATTTCAACACCTTTTTCTTTTGCGTCTTCAACTATTCCAGAAATTGTTTCTAAACTATCTTTACTTGATAGAGGTCCAATATCAGTTTCAATTGACATAGGATCTCCTATTTTGAGTTGAGATGCTTTCTTAATAAATAACTCAATAAATTCTTCTGCAATATTTTTTCCCACGAAAAATCTTTTTGATGCAACACAACTTTGACCACAATTGATGAATCTACCTTTTACAGCACCTTCTGCTGCTTTTTCGATAATTGCATCATCTAATACTATGAAAGGATCACTTCCACCTAATTCTAATACACATTTTTTCAAATTCTTTGCAGCTCTTTCACCTACTTTTGCACCAGCATTAGTACTGCCAGTAAATGTTACAGCATTAACATCTGAATCTATAAGATGATTTGCAGATTCTACACTTCCAACTACTGTTTGAAAAATTCCATCAGGCATTCCTGATTCAGTAAATGCTTTTTCAATTTCAATACCAGACTGCATTGTCACTCTAGATGGTTTCATAACAATTACATTTCCTGCCATCAAACAAGGAGCTGCAAATCTTAATGCTTGCCAATAAGGGAAATTCCATGGCATGATTGAGCCTATAACACCTAATGGTTCAAAAGTTAGAAAACTCTTTCTTGCATCTGTGTTCAATACTTCATCTGAAAGAAAACTATCTCCATGATCTGCATAAAATTCTAAAGCCCATGCACATTTTTCAACTTCCCCAATTGATTCTTTGAGTGGTTTACCCATTTCAGATGTAGCTACTGTTGCAAGTTCGGTTTTATTCTTCTTTAGATATTCTACTAAATTGTAAATGTAACTTCTACGTTTCTCATACTCTTTTTTCCATTCTGGATATGCTCTTTTTGCTTTTCTTACTAATTCAAATACTTGATTTCTGTCCATTGTTGAAAATGTTTTGATTTCTTCTCCAGTTGTTGGATTTACTGTAGATATTTGACTCAAGGTTATTACACTAATTTTCTCCTATTTATTCTAGTAACTTATTTTCCAAATTCTCTATTTAATATGATTCCAAAAATCAATCAAAAAGTTTGTTGCATATCTTTTTTGATCTCATCAATTTTCTTCTGATATGCTTTTTTAGATTTATCATTCTTTTTTAAATTCAAAACATTTTGACATGATGGGCATTTGAACATTCCATCAAGAGCATTTTCAAATGTGACTCTTGGACAATCTTCATTTCCACAGTGATAGAAATCTGAAGCATTTTCATAATCTAATCTTTGCTGTAATCTTTCATCAATTTTCTTCTTTTGATTTTCAATAAAATGTTCAACTTCTTCTCTTCTAGTTCTCCATCTATAGACAAACCATCCTTTTCGTTCGTCTTTTACTCTGATTCCAGTAATGAGGGATTTTCCAAACAGATCATACAACACTTTTCTTACCATATTGATTCTGAGACCTGTAGAACTAGCAATTTCTTCATCAGTGGCATCTTCAGCTTTTAGAAGAGATCTTGCTACTTTGAGGTATTCATCTCCTCCAATCATTGAAGCAATTCTAACAAAAGGATCTTCGTATTTGTCTACCAACTCTAATGACTCCTGATTTTCTACTATTAATCCCTTGTTTCTTTTACCTGCACGTTTTTACCATGTTTGGTAGGTATGATCTTTCTTTTTGCATTTGGAAACTCTTTTTCAAATTGTTTGCCATTTTGGATACGATCTAAGAGAATTGCCAAAGCACTAATCTCTGAATGGGGTTGACTACCTATCCCTACATTATAATCTGCTAATTCATAAATTTCTCTTGGAACTTTTTCAGCTCCTACAACAATCAATAAATTTTCTTCGTCTTGAATTTTTTCTTGAGCATCATTGATATTTTCACCATACATTGAAAGATGAACAATTTTGAATCCTTCATCTTTTTTCTTTTTCACAATTGTTTTCCATTTTTCAATAAATTTCACCTCAAAATTGCTTCCCCAAATATTGTTGATCTTTTCAATAGTTTCTTTAATTTCCGGATTTATCTCAGACATGTAAATTCTCTCAGCGCCAAATCCCCTGGAAACAAGTGCAACATGTGTTGTTACCCTGTCATCTCTTACTAGACGTTGTCCAATTCTAACTACTTCAATTACCAAATGTTTTCTAGACTCCTTCCCATGTATTGTTTTTTGGTTTATGAAAATTCTGACTTTTTATAATTTCTTTGATTAATTTTTTTAATTGTGTGGTGTTTTTTCCAGTTTTTGCTGAAACTGAAACTACTTTTTTATTTTCAGATAAATTAAGAAATCCAATTTTCCGTTCAATCTCTTCATTTTTTAATAAATCTGATTTATTTAGAGCAAAAACTACCTTGTCTTGTTCTACCCCTAATTCACTCAAAGTTCTCATACAACTGGAAAATTTCTTTTTCAATTCAGTAACTGAGTCATTAATGTCAATTACCAAAATAATCACATCTGTATGTGCCAATTCTTCTAGTGTTGATTTGAATGCATCAATCATGTAAGCTGGTAATTTACTGATAAAACCAACTGTATCTGCAATCAAAAATGACTCTTGATCTATAATTAATCTTCGTGTAGTTGTGGTAAGAGTTGTGAAAAGTTCTTTACTCTGAGTTCTTGTTTCACCTGTTGTTTTGTTAAACAATGTTGTCTTTCCAGCAGACGTATACCCTGCAAGTGATATTGTATTGAATCCCATTCTCTTTCTTCCTTGTCTATGAAGCTCTCTTTGTTTTCCAGCTTTTTCAAGCTTGGATCTTATTGTTTTCATTCTGTGTTTGATGTCATTATAATACACATCAACTTCGAATTTTCCTATTCCCATAAAACCAGGTTGTTCTCCCATGTTAGCAAGTCTAACTTTCTCTTTGGCTCTTGCCATTTCATATCTCAATTGTGCTAATTTTACTTGTAATTTTGATTCTGCACTTGATGCTCTACTTTCAAAAATTTCAAGAATTAGTGCTTCTCTATCTAAAACCTCTCTGTGCAATACTGTTGCAAGATTATAGTTTTGACTTGGTTTTAGAATCTCATCAAAAACTATTACGTCTGGTCTTAATTTATCTGATATTTCTTCTAATTGTTCTACTACTCCACCACTAATACCGTATTTTGGTTTCTGGAGAAAATTCTGTTTGATAATATGCACTACTTCATATCCTGCAGCATCACACAGTCCTTTGGCCTCATTAATAGAATCTTCTTGATCGTAAGTGATTAAAATTGCAGAATTCATCCTAATTCGTTTTTCTAATTGAATATAACATAATTGTATTGGACATATTTTTAGAAATTAATCAGATTTTTTTAGTGTTTTTTCTATATTCATATTCAAAACTATTTCAGCTATATCACTAGCATATTCCGAAACTCTTCTAATATTTTCAGTCATTCTTCTTACCCTGTAAATTTCCTCATCATCTTTTAATGATTTTGAAGCATCCCTTACTTTTTTCTCAAATTTTACAATTTCATTAATTTTTGTAATGGTCTTTTCAGCCTGATAGTAGTCTTCTTTGAATAAAGCTAGACATGAATCGTCTAAAACGGACAAACAAAACTCATTCATTTCTTGTAATTTTTGTAAAATCTCTTTTTTTACAGACTTTTTAAATTCAATTAGATCTTTGGCAATGAATGCTGCATGATCTCCTGTTCTCTCTATATTTTTTACAATGAGTCTATATCCTAAACAATTTCTAGCATTTCTGAAACCCATCTCTTTAAGCATATGTTCATTTTGAATTGCAATCTTTAATTGTCGAATAATGTAAAATCCAAATCTATCTACTTCATCATCTGTATTGATAACTTCTTGAGCCAATTCTAAATTATTTTCTTTTACGGCTAAAATTGCATCACTTGACATTGATTTTGCCAAGTGAATCATCCTCTTGAATGCACCATCTACTGATAATTCTAATAAATTGACAAGAACTTGCACTGTGATTCCACCTGTAGAATCTGCAATTATTTCGGAACCCATTAGCATTCGTTTAACAGCTTGTTTTACTGTAGTTCTCTGATGAGCATTTAACCTGCCGTTTTTTGGTTTTATCTTAATTGTCTTGAATCCTAAAAAATACAATGAAATTAACTTTCTAACAATTGAAGATGCTTCTTCTTCTCCTTTGATTTCAATAACTGCATCTTCTTTTTTCTGAGTTCGAGATTCAATATTTGGTGGATAAAGCTCTAATGTTGATGAACCTTTTCGAATCATTCTGATTTGATCTCCTTGTTTTAGACCCAATTCCATGATCCACTGTTTTGGTAATGAAACTATGTATGATGATTTTCCAGTGAACTGAATTTTTCTAGTTTCTTCACCTACTTCCATATCTAAAGGGAAAATTCGATTCTATATAGATTGATCTCAATAATATAGACTATCATTGAACTAATATTTAGAAAAGATTCTGCCCTGTATAATGGACCATATTCTGAAAATTCAACATTCTCTTGATGCTCTATTTGGAAATGGTACTTCAAAGTTATTACCTAAAGACGTTGAAATGACTTTTTCTCGAAAGACTGGAAGAATTAGAACAGTCTCGCATAGGGGAAAATTACTTTGTACTTTAAGAATTGATGGAAGTTTGGCAATAAGTACTCATTTTGCTCAAACATTATTAAAAAATAAAAAATTCAAAGAAAATTGTGTTGAGATAAATGCAGATGCTGCTCCATTTGTAGAACAAGGTAGATCAGTATTTTGTAAGCATGTAATTTCATGTGGAAAAAATGTGCATATTTCTGCAGATACACCTGTATTATTCAAAAATCAAGTTATTGCTGTTGGAAGGGCAATTTTATCTTCTGAGATGATTTCTGATTTTGAAAGAGGTGTAGCTATCAAGGTTAGAGATAGTTTAAAAAGTCGTAATGATGAAATAAAATCATGATGCGAGGAGGAAATCGCGAAATGCGGAGAATGATGGATAAGATGGGTCTAGATATGAATGAATTATCTAATGTTCAAGAAGTAATAATTAAAACTGATAAAAAAGAAATTATCATTTCAAAACCCTCTGTCACTGAAATGAAAGCAAAAGATAATTCTATTTTTACAGTAACTGCAGATAGTTATGAAGAAAGAGAATTAGAGGTTCCAATTTTCTCAGATGAGGATATCCAATTAGTTAGTCAACAAGCTGGTGTTGATGAGGAAAAGGCAAAAAGTGCTTTAGAAGAAGCAGAAGGAGATCTAGCAAGAGCTATTTTGCTTTTAACTACTGGATGATATCTCCAGTTTTTTGAAAATTTCTTGATATTTGTTGAACTCATCGAGTTCCTCTAATTTCATGATCTGCAAAAGATTAGTTGCCTCATCAATCAACTTGGCAAGTCGTCTTTGTGACTTTTCATAATCTTCATCTTCCTTATTTTTCCATTCTTCTAGATGGGTTTTAAAGTAATCAACACGACCAAGTTTGTAATCAATTTCACCTATCAAAATTTTAATTGATTCTGATTTCATTACTTATTTTCTGAAATAATTGTGAACTTAAGCATATTGCAAAAAATCAATCTTTTGTACCTAAATGAGGTTTTTTAGGCATAGATCACGCCTACAAAATGAATGATTTAAGTAATGGAATCATTAGATTTGGAGTATAATGAGTAGTATGGCCGAATCCAAAGTTACTGGAATTATCAAATCTCTAAATGCCTTGGAAGATGATCTAGATTCCCTAAACAGCAAAGTTGGGGATATGAAAAAACAACTTGCTATGAAAGCTCAATCTGAAATTGATAGTTTATTAGAAAAAACTAGAGAAATGGCTACTAAAGAAGCTGAAATAATAATTAATGCATCAAAAGAAAAGGCAACTGTTGAATCTGCAAAAATTGCCCAAGAAGGGGATGCAAAACTAGCCGAAATTCAGTCCAGTATTGACGCTAATTTTGATGAAGCAGTCAAACATGTAGTGTCAACTGTTTTGAAGGCATAAACCTAAATCTAATATTTTCTTTTCTCAAGTATCGATCCCTTACAGAATTTTCGTATTGGAATTGCAACTACTTATGGTAAACCATATTATAGATTTTCTACCTATCTGAAATCCCTGAATTTATCTTTTGACTCTATTCTTCCTGAAGATATTCAGGAGTATTCTGGACATATGATACTAACTACTCAAAAAGAGGCTCCTAAAAAATGTGAGAAAATTTTATTTCATGAAGATATTCTTGAATACCATCCTACTGTAATTAGAGGCTTGATGATACAAAAACTTAATTTTACTTTTGAAGAGAATGATCTAGTTTTAGGAGTTGATCCAGGACAAAGAATAGGTTTGTCAATATTTTACTATGGAATAGAAATAGAGAGCTCAGTATATACTTCCATTGAAAAATTAGTTTTTCATATTATTGGAATTTTTGGTGGTCTTAGAGCAAAAAGAAAAATTCTAAAAATTGGAGATGGAAATATGGAAATTTCAAAACAAATTGTCACAATGCTGAATCTCAAATTTTGTTCATCATTTCAATTAGAGTTTGTAGATGAAAGAAAAACTAGTTTAAAAATTAAAAATTTCAATCAACGAGGAAAACGAGATATGCTTTCGGCAAAATATATTTCTCAGCGAGAAGGATATAGACATTCTATTCTTCCATTATCAATTACTGGATAACATATATGATTAAAAACTATGAATATTTCACAACATTCATTTTAATTGCTGCTGATTAAAGTATGATAATATTATAAATATTCCATGTTTTTTTAAAAAAGATGAATTTTTTTATTAAACAACTATATTGGTACCTGCTATTTTTTCAAAAAATGTTGATTTAACTTAAGCTATACATATTTATTGAAGATTTTGTGTTTTTATTTGAAAATTATAAATTTGATCGGTATAAAACATATAATATTTACAATATTTTTAGGCTTTTTTTATGAATTTTATCGATCCATGCTTATATAGCTATGAATTCTATACAATAATACCAAGATGACTTGTAAAGGAATTTGTGTTAGATATAAGGCTCAAAAGCCTGTTGGCACTGGAAGATATGCTTCTGGACAACGTCGATGCCAGATTTGTGAAATATTCATCAAATGGGAAGGACTATGGTGTCCATGTTGTGGATATAGATTAAGAACAAAACCACGTAATTTGAAATACAAAGCAAAATTACGAGCTAGAGTTGAGGCTGATTCTATGGAAGCTGCAGCAGCTACTGAAATTGAATCAGAAGTTCAAGAAGTAAAGGCAAAATCAAAAGCCAAAACTGCTAAAGCAAAAACAACTAAAACTAAAGAAAAAACTCCCTGCAAACATTGTGAAAAACTCTATGTTTATCCAGATAAACATGAGAAGAATTGCAAGAAGAATCCTGAAGTTATAGCTTCCCAGACTAGTGAATCAATAGCAATAAAAGCATAAGATTTGTTCATAGCTCGTTGACCTCTCCAAATGGATTTTTCCATAAAATGGTAAATTTGGAGAGTCGAAGTTTTTCTTTACAAATTCAAAAATTTGAAAATGGTTATTTTGTTTCAGTAACTGAAGGTACTAACAAACTAGGTTCAATGGTAGTATCATTAGCAACTGGACCTACTCCAATAACAACTACCATTATACCATCTAGATCAGAATCTCTTTTTCTAAAACTTATGGCTGAACGAATTAGTACTAGAATGAGAGGAATTGCCTTAGTTTCCACTTTTATTCAAAAACCTTTAGAATCTAATACTGCAAAAGCCTTAATGTCTGAGATAATGGAGATGATCGAGAATGAGTGATTTAAGAAGTTACATTTCCCAAATTAAAAAAATCAATGAACTCAAAACTGTAAAAACTACAGTTTCAACAAAATTTGAAATTGCTGGAATTACAGCTAAGGTTGATGGCTTGCATGCTATTTTATTTGAAAAAATCAAAGAAAGCGATTTTAGATTAATTGCTAATTTAGTTGGAACTCGAAAACGATTCGGTATTGCTGTTGGCGGTACTGAAGATAATATCCACAAAAAAGTAATTTCAGCAATTAAAAAAGCAAAAAAACCAAAAATTATTTCTTCAGGAAAATTCATGGAAAACAAGTCAAAAAATCTCCTTTCTATGCCTATAGTGACTCATTTTGAAAAGGAATCTGGACCATTTATTACATCATCTATTGTATATGCAAAAAATCCTGAAACCGGAAAGCAAAACTCTTCATTTCATAGAATGATGCCAATTGACAAAACTCATTTTTCTATAAGAATGGTAGAAGGTCGCCATTTGCATAGGTGTTTTACTGATGCAAAAGAACATGGTGAAGATCTTAAAATTGCTATTACTGTAGGTGTACATCCTGCCATTTCAATTGCTGGTGCATATCAGGCTGATTGGGGGAAAGATGAAATTGATATTGCAAATTCTCTTTTGGATGGAAAATTAACTTTAACAAAACTCCCTTTTTCAGGATTGAATGTACCCTCTGGTGCTGAAATTGTTATGGAAGGAAAAATCCTCCATAATAAAACCCATCCCGAATGGATGGTTGAAATGCTTCAGACATATGATCATAAAAGATCCCAACCCATTTTTGAACTTGAAAATCTTTTTTTCAGAAATAATCCTATTTTTCATGATGTTCTTTCTGGATATTCAGAACATAGATTGTTAATGGGAATGCCAATTGAATCTAAATTAAATGGAGAATTGAAAAAATCTTTCTCTCAGACTAAACAGGTTTCAATGACTAATGGTGGATGTAATTGGTTACACGCTGTAATACAAATTAAAAAGAAAAATGATTCTGATCCTAAAAAAATTATTAAAAAAACATTTGAATCTCATCGTTAATTGAAACAAGTTACTGTAGTTGATGAAGACATTGATCCTAATAGTGCAGAGTCGGTAGAATATGCTATGGCAACAAGATTCCAAGCAGATAAAGATCTAATAATCATTAAAAATGTCCGCGGTTCTAGCCTTGATCCTTCTAGTAATCAACAAAAATTACAAACTGCAAAAATGGGTATTGATGCAACTAGGTCTCTTTCTAAACGTCCTGAAGGATTCGAATTAGCTAAAATTCCTAAAATTGATAAAATTAAACTAGAAAAATATTTCAAATAACCTGAATTGACTGATTAAATTAAATTGTATAAATTAAGGACTAAAAATTAGTTAATATGTCATCAGAAAATTCTAAAATTCAAGAAAAAAGTCCTTCTGAATCACATGCTGAAGTAATTGTTAGAATGTTTCCTTCAGATGCAAATCCTGCAGGAAATGTATTTGGTGGTGAAATTTTAAAACATATTGATATGGTGGCAGGAATTGTTGCCCAACGTCATTCTCAGTCTAATGCAGTAACAGTATCTATGGATAGTGTAAATTTTTTGAAACCTGTTTTTGTTGGTAATGTTCTTACATTAAATGCCAGAATAAATTATGTTCATAATTCATCAATGGAAATTGAAGTTAAAGCTGAAGCTGAGGATATAGTCACTGGAATTAGAACTGTTACTGGAACTGCTTTTGTTACGTTTGTGGCTCTTAACAAAAATGGAAAGCCTATGACTGTTCCTAAATTAGCTCTTAAAACTGATGATGATAGATTAAAATTTGAAGAAGCCAAAATCCGAATGGATATTAGATTAAAAAATCGCCAAAAATAATATGCACTTGTTTTCATAGATCCATTTAAGAATAATGAAAATTATCTTCAATTAATGTCTGAACAAGAAAAAAATAATGAATGGGATTCATTATGGGGCGAATATACCAAATCTCTTGAAAATTGGAAATCTCTTTTTGAGCAAATTCAAAATGCAAGTAATGACATGCAATCAAAGTTTAACCGTGTTTGGGATAAAGCAACTGTTGAATCTAGTGCTGATACCATGAAATTATTTGGTGAAAATTGGCAAAAGGCTCTCAATGAAGTAGGAATGAATTCATTCAAAGAATTTGGTGAAAATTGGCAAAAGGCTCTCAATGACACTAATACAGCTACTTTCAAACAATTCACAGAAAATTGCCAAAAGGCACTTAGTTCATCTGGATTAGAACAGATGAATGCTTATGGTGAAATGATGAAAAAATTTGCTGAAACTTGGACTTCAATGTGGCCAAAATCCCAATAACTTGGTAAATTGAGAAACAAATTTCTCTTTTTTTGTTCATGTACTGCTATTGAAGTAATGACTGCCATAGGCGTTACTGTGTATTTGTATTATCTAGGCGAGTCAATCCTTTCTCTAATCTCTATGATTGTTTTTGGAAAACTAATCGTTTTTCATTTTATAATGGAATATTTTGATAGAAAAAACTTCAAACAAAAAAATCCTCAAAATATAGAAAGAATAAAAATATGATCAATTTATAATTTATTGATGTCTATTACACAGAATGAATGCTTTGTTGAATTATCTAGTTTTGATGATTTAGCAAGATATGCATGTGCATTTCGAGAATATCCAAAAAGGGTATATTCTCAAGAATTAGATGGTTCTAGAATTATTTCAAGTAGTATAACATTAGCAAATACCTTGATGATTTTTTATGCACCAATGCCAAAGTTTGGTAGATATGTTTCATATCAGGTGACTGCGGGAAAAGAGATTTGTGATATTGTCGAATCAACAAAAACCAATTCTCGTTATGCACCTATCGTTCATATGAAATCTAAAATTTCTACATTACAGATGAAATCAAAAAACCTCCCTGACCAATTCCATCCAATTCAAATAAAAGATTTGGGTAGCTTAGCACGATTAACATATGATCCAGAATTTCCAGACGAGCAAAATCTCACACTTTATGCATTAGTATACAAAACGTCTTGGATAATTGGTTACATTACTTCTTTAGAAATGGATGAGGTGTACTATAATTTCAATTATGTTGAATTAGATTCTGAACCCACAAAACATTTTGTTAAATATCAAGGAAATCAAGGACAAGATCCAGAATTCTCAGATAATTTTGATCATGGTTATTCATATCTACCAATCATCAAAGTCAAGACTAACCATTCAATTTTTGGATTATCTGATTAAACTCTGAAAATTTTCTATCTGATTAATTTCTTAATTTTTTTCCTTGATTCTTCTACTAGTCGTTTCATAACAGGAATGTAAATTTCTGCTGCATATGCTATTTCAACATCTTCATGGTTTTCAATATCTATGAATGCTGATGCAATAACCTGATTTTCTTCTATTTTGGGCTCATTTTTTTCATGTCTTTTGTGATTAATCACTTGTAAAAAAACTGGTAATTGTCTTTTTATTTCGATGTCTAATTCATCTCTTGATCTTAATTTCTTATTACTCAAATTTACTTTAATTTTTTGATTAATATCATCCTTGTATCTCACTGATGCTCTGATCATTATTTTAATTTCAGGTAATTTTTTAAATTTATTTTTAAAATCACGTACTTGACTAATAACATCTGGATATGGATTTTTGTGTTCTTCAATGTATTTTTTTAAATACCATTCTGAAAATTCAATGGCTCCCTCATCATTTTTCATTTTTGCTTTTTCATGAAATTTTTTTTCAGAAATTTGTTCTGATACAAATAATCCAAAATCCATATTTGCTTCTTTAAAAATTCCTTCAATTATATTATTTACAGAAATCATGTATTCATTAAAAAAATAGTCAACATAATATGGATCAGGATCATATTGTTTAATTTGTTTTAAAGCAATTTCACATTTTGTTATTTCTTTTTCAATATTCATTAGGAATTGCCATGCTCGGAAATAGCATATTTTGATTGTGTTTTTAAACTAGTAGCTAATTCTTTAAAAATCTCATTTACACTAACATCCACTAAATTTATTGTAGCATTTTCTTTCACAATCTGTTTTTCAAATTTCTCTTTAATTGCAAATGACACTGAAGACCAATGTAGAGTACCTTTCAATTGTTCATCTACTGTAGAATTAGTTGTTGGAAAATTTACTGGAGAGAAAACAATTCCATTTGTCCATTGCATAGTGGGAATTCCTCCTCCTGATGATCTTGTACTGAATGCTATTTGTTTTACCCAATCCTCAAATTTGTATTCAATTACTTCATGGATTATCAGCTTTTTCCATGGCTCTATAGAAATTTCCATTTATCAACATTGAAAATTTACTAGTAATAATCTTATTTTTTGAGCCTATTTTGATGAAAATCTTAGATATTTGACCAAATTACTTTTTAATAATTCGAATTAAAAAATCATCGCTTAATTAGTAGAAATTAATCATTATTTTTTATGATGAAGAAATGGGCTGATTATTTAATTTCTGAAGTTAGTTATGATTCTGAAAATTTAATCTCAGTTGCAACTAGGCATCAAGATACCGCTAAAGGAATTACTAAAGGGCAACCTATCGATCGATTAACAATTGCTTCTGACATTAAGAATGGATTATTTTACATTACAATATACAGTGGAAGAGATTCCTGGAAAAGAGGTCATAAAATTCATGCTTTCTCAATTGATGGTAGTCCTTATATCCGAATTGATAAAAATAAAGTAACATTAGATTTTCTTGGAGATTTACCTCTATCTTCATTTGTAAAATCTTTATCAATTCAAGAATTAGAATCAAAATCTGAACCCGTAGAACCAGAAAAAGAAGAAGCTACTCCTGAGCAATTAAACAGATTAGAACAATTAGAAAAACAAATTCAAGAATTAGAATCAAAATCTGAACCAGTAGAACCAGAACCACCTTCTAGCCCTAGAGGTTCACTACCAAAAGAATCTGCAGAAGAACTTCCTCAAGAGCTAGACCTTGCACCTGAACCAGTAGAACCAGAAAAAGAAGAAGCTACTCCTGAGCAATTATCACAAGTAAATGATTTACAACAACAAATAGATGATTTAGAAAATGTTCTTTCACATCAAAATTTTCCATATTCACAATCAGAGGAAGAAGCTACTCCTGAGCAATTATCTAAGGTTAAGGAATTAGAAAAGGAAATTGAAAAATTAGAATCTGTAGATATTGAACGTGAAATTATTCAAACATTAAGAAAACAAGATAAAAAACTTGGTGCTATTGAAAATAAACTTAATCATCCGGATATATCTGAAATAAAAACTTCAAAAACAATTTCACAAGAAGTATATTGTGTTAAGTGTAAAACTAAAAGAATTATCAAAAACCCTGAAGAAACTATAATGAAAAATGGCAGATCTGCCATTAAGGGATCTTGTTCAGTATGTGAATGCAAAGTTTTCCGAATAGTAAAAATGAAAAAATAAAAATTTCATCTAATGTGATAACATCACATTTGTCCTGATTGCCATGCTTGATTAAATTTTTTGATAGCTTCTTGATATGCCACTATTGAGTCATCCCCAGAGGTTTTAAGAAATTTTTCCCACTGACCATTGAATTTTTTTATTGATTCAATGTTAGTTTCTTTAAAGATATTTTCTATCATTTTTGTCTGTTGTTTGATATATTCTGGACCAATTTCTTCCCAAGTATTTTCCCAACTTGAACTAACTTTTTTTAATAATTCAGCATCTGTTTCTAATGCTTTCTGACAGGCATCATGATAAGTCATTAAAGTTTCATTTGTAGCTTTTTGCCATTGTGCAAGAGATTCTTTCCAACCATCTAAAGCAGAATTGTAGTCTTTCCATGCTTTTTCGAACTCGGGTTTTTTTGATATAATTTGTTTTTTTGGTTTAGAAGCTATTTTTTTTACTTTCTTTTTGGATACATTTTTCTTCTTGGCTGCCATATTTTACTTTGAAAATGGTAGATGTTAAATCTTTCAATAATTTCATAATTTGAATAACAACTTGGTTTTTTACTAAGAATTTGATGCTTTAGAAAATTTTGGAATATGTTTCCTATCCTTGTTACTGAATAATTTATAGTGTTTATTGCATAGACTTCTCGTTTCCCGAAAGCTAATTTGTACTGTCTCTGCTGCTTTTTGTTTACATTCTGAAATACTACATTGCATAATGAAAAATAATTATTATTTGCTAATAAAACTTTGAAATAATGTAATTACCAATGCTAACTTTTTATGATTGTTTTATGATAAAAAATTATGAATGATGATGAAAAGGGAAAGCGATTTTTAGAATTAATTGATGATCAAAACAATTTCCAATGGGAAATTGTTGCTAAATTAACATCGTTAATTTCTTCAGATTGGAACTCTGAACAATTAAAAAATGAATTAAAAACTTTGATAGAAAATCATTCTGAAATAACCAAGGAACTTAACAACTTAGATGATAAAGGGAGTATTTTATAATGCAGAGTCAACCATTAATGCAATAAATAATACTGCTAAATATGGACTAGAAAATTTAAACAATGTCCATGCAGCTTTTTCCATGGGCTTGACTATAACCCATGCTGATAATCCCAACATTAATGCACCCGACGCAATTGCTGTCCATAGATATACTACACCAACCATTTCTTCACCGTTTTGAGTGGTGATGAAAAATGGAGCAATAGAAAATAACACCATCACAACTGTTGAAAGTGCAATAGCTCTTGCAGAAGTTTTTTCTGATTGTACTGCAGTTAACATTGGAACACTTACTTTGTTATAATCTTCTTTGAAATGTAAAGTTAGAGCCCAAATATGCATTGGAATCCATATAAACACTAATCCTGCCATAGCAAGACCCATAGTCCACAAATCTGACATACTGACAGCTACCCATCCAATCATTGGTGGTGACCCGCCACATAATCCTCCTAAAATTATATTAGTTCTTGAATTTCGTTTTAGTACATATGAATAAATTATAATATTATTTACTAACCCAAATGCAATGAAAGCAGTTGCCCATGCACCTTGCTCTAGTGTAGTGGTAAAAGAAATTCCAAATGCTAAAACTAATGATATACCTGCTAATACTAATCCAAAATTCCTTGCTTTTACTGCTGGGTAAATTCTTTTTGATGGTAAAGGTCTGTCTTTTGTTCTTTCCATAATGGCATCAATGTCTCTATCATGATAATTTGTCAAAGTATTTGCAGCAGCTGAACCGGCTGCAACTGAAAATAACATCAAAAGCCATGTTGCTGGGGAAATTTCAATATCATAAATATTGGATGCTGTTAATGCTGCACCAAATGCTGTAAAAACAAGTAAATACCAAATTTTTGGCTTTGTTAATTCATAATATACTGCTACTCTAGATTCAGATTTTTGCTTTTGCAATATCAGTCATTATCCTTTGATGGCATATATGGCATTGCTTTCATTCGGGATTTCATTTCAATGAATGACTCAGAAGACTGAATTCCTTCGATTCTACCAATTTGCTCAGAAACCATTTTATGCATTTGATCTAATGATTTTGAATACATTGTTACCAGAATATCAAATCTACCTGTAACTTCAGCGACTTCTCTAACCCCATCAATCTTGAATAATTCTTCAATAATGTGATCTCGTTTTTTTGTGTCCATATTAATTCCAGTTAATGCTTTAACATTATAGCCAAGTTCATCATCATTTACAACAATTGTGAAACGCTCAATCAGTTTTCTTTTTACTAACCTTTTGATTCTTGAATATACAACAGATGAGTTGACATTGATTTTTTTTGATAATCGAGGAACTGAAATTGAAGCATCATTGGATAACTCTGATAAAATTTGTAAATCTAAGTCATCAACTTTTGCCGTTTAAAACACCTGAGTCGATATAGTTTTCTGGATCTTATAAAGTTATTATTGTAAAAATTGCAAAAAATTATCTAAATCTTGCCTTTTTTGTATAACATTTCTGCTAACAACACTGCACCTTTAGCTGAACCCATTTTTTTATTGTGTGAGAATAACATGTATTTCAGACCATTATCAAATAGTTCTTCTTTCTCCACTCTTCCTATAGTGGTAGTCATTCCGTCTCCAACGGTTCTTTCCATTCTTGGTTGAGGTCTGGTAGGATCTTCATGAAATGCATAGTAATCCTTTGGCGCTGATGGTAATCCCATTACAGAAATATCTTTATTGTATTCATTGTAAGTGTCCTTTGCTTTTGATGGATCAATTTCTTTTGTAGTCTCAACAAAAACAGATTCTGTATGCCCATCAATTACTGGTACTCTGGTACAAGTACAACTAATTCTAATATCCGCATCTTCAATTTTTCCATCTTTTAGTTTACCTAAAATTTTTCTTGTTTCTAATCTTACTTTTCCTTCTTCTTTTGGGATATATGGAATTATATTATCTGTAATGCCCATAGCTGATACTCCTGATTTCCCACCACCCGATATTGCTTGCATTGAAGTCATCATAACTTTTTTTGCTCCATATTTCTCAAGTAATGGTTTTAACGTAATTGCTAAACCTGTTGTAGTGCAATTTGGTAACGGTGCTATCCACCCCTTCCAATTTCTGTTCTTTTTTTGAATTTCTAGTAATTCTATTTGTTCATCATTAATACCTGGAATTAAAATTGGTACATCTTCTTCATATCTATAAGCTGAACTTGTTGAGATTACTGGTAAATCTTTTGCCATTTTAGTTTCAATGTCTCTAGCAGCTTCTGATTCAACTGCAGAAAATACTAAATCTAATTTAGAAACATCTAACTCGTCAATTGATTTTACTGTCATTTCTTTGATATATTCTGGAATTTCCCCACCTACGTCCCATGCAACTATTCCACTTGCATCTTTGATTGCATTAAGATACTTTTTCCCTGCAGAACGTGAAGATGCAGCAATTTGAGTTACCTCAAACCATGGATGGCTATTCAATGACTGGACAAATTCCTGACCAACAGAACCTGTAACACCAATAATTGCTACTCTTTTCTTACCCATAATTTAATTATTGATCGCTTTCAACTAATAATCGTTTTCTGGATTACCAAAACATACTAAATCGACGAATTCTATTTGGAACTGTGAAAATACGAACAAAACTATCCATTATTAGACATGTTCCTGTGATTCATGGGGGAAGACACACTTTACATGATCCTCAAATCATTGATTTTAGCTCAAATATTTCTCCTATTGGAACTCCACTCTCGGTAAAAAAAACTCTTAAAAAAAATATTGATAATATTAAAAATTATCCTGATTTTAATTCATCAACAGTAATTTCAAGCCTAAAAAAATATACCCAGTTAGAGAAGTCAAATATTTTGGTCGGAAATGGAGCAATAGAAATAATTTATAATTTTTGCTTTGCATTTTTATCTAAAAAAACAAAAGTTTTGATCCCAATTCCAACTTTTCAAGAATATGAAACAGCCGCCAAACTCAATAATTGCAAAATATCATATTTTAAAACAATGAATTTATCTAAAAATCTAGATTCATTTATTTCCCAAATTCCAAAAAATGGATGTGTATTCATTTGCAATCCTAACAATCCAACAGGAAAACTTTTGCCTAAAAATCAACTACTCAAAATAACTAAAAAAGCAAAAAAACTTTCAACACTTGTATTTGTTGACGAATGTTTTATTGAAATGGTTCCAGAATCAAATGAATCTATAATACCATATGTTAAAAAATATGACAATCTTTTTGTTTTACGCTCATTAACAAAATCATTTGCATTACCTGGAATACGAATTGGATATGCTGTAGCATCAAGACAAATAATTGAAATTTTAGAAAAAATAAAAATTCCATGGAGTGTAAATTCTTTAGCTCAAGATGCAGCAAATACTGCCCTTAAAAATAAATCTCATCTTACTAAATCAAATTTAATAATTAAAAAAGAACTAAATTATTTAATAAATAAAATTAATGGATTGGATGGATTTCATTGTGATGATTCATCTACAAATTTTATTCTAATAAAAACAAAAAAAAATTCAACAAAATTACAAAAAAAATTACTCGAACAAAAAATTTTAATTCGTGATTGTAAAAATTTTAGAGGATTAAATAATCACTTTATTAGAATTGCTGTAAAATCACATAAAGATAATCTAAAACTTGTAAAAGCATTGGAGAATTTAAAATGAAATCTTTAATGATTCAAGGTACCTCATCTGGAGCTGGTAAAACAACATTAGTGGCAGCACTTTGTAGAATTTTTTCTGATAAAGGTTACAGTGTTGCACCATTCAAATCTCAAAATATGTCAAATTTTGCATATGCTACGTCTGAATTTGAGATATCTCGTGCCCAAGCAATTCAGGCTATAGGTGCAAGATGTAAAATTATACCTGATCTTAATCCGATTTTACTTAAACCCATAGGAAATTACAACAGTATTGTGTATCTTAATGGAAAACGATACAAGAAAATGCATGCAAAAGAATACTATGAAAAATTTGTAAATAATGAAGGAATTCGTATAGCATCAAAATCACTAAAAATATTACAAAAAAATTTTGATTTAGTTATTTTAGAAGGTGCTGGTTCTCCTGCTGAAATAAATCTACAAAAATTTGATATTACAAACATGAAAATTGCACAAAAAGCTAATGCCCCAGTCTTATTGATTTCAGATGTAGATAAAGGTGGATCATTTGCAAGTCTTGTTGGAACTATGGCTTTGATTGAAAAAAAATATCAAAAAATGGTAAAAGGTTTCATCTTTAACAAATTCAGAGGAGATTTAGATGTGCTAAAACTAGGATTTAAAAAACTCAAAAATATTACAAATATACCTGTTTTAGGAACAATTCCTTTAATGACATTGGACTTGCCTGAAGAAGATTCCCTTAATGCCAATCCTAAAGAGATTAAATGGACTAGAAAAAATATATCAAAAATTGATAAAGAATTAGATAAATTAGCAAAAACTGTCAAATCAAATATTGCAATGAACGGTATCGAGAAAATGTTGCAATGATTATTGAATCTCTGGTGATAATTGGGTTTGCTCTTTTACTTGATTTTAAGTTTGGAGATCCTAAAAATAAATATCATCCAACAGCTTGGATTGGAACTTTTCTTGCAAAACTTACTCCGATTACAAAAAATGAAAATTCTACTATAGAAAAATTTGGGGGCGTTTGCGTTGTTGTAATTACTTCGGGATTGGTAATTTTATTACTTTTTACATTGAATATTACAATTTCCTTGATCACAGTTGACTATGTTTCAATCATCATTTCTGTAATTATTGGTGGATTATTATTAAAAAGTACAATTGCTATTCATGGAATGGAAAAACATGCAAAATCTATATTGGAATCCATTGATGAGACAAATCTTGATGTGGCTAGAAATAATCTCTCCATGATTGTAAAGAGAAACACCAAGAATTTAGACAAAAATCACATTCTTTCAGGTGTACTTGAAAGCATTAGTGAAAATACTGTAGATGGAATAACCGGACCTCTGTTTTATTATGCTCTTTTTGGATTGCCAGGTGCATTTGTTTATCGTGTCATAAATACTGCAGATTCTATGATTGGATACAAGACTGATATTTTCAAAAATGTTGGTTGGTTTGCAGCAACTTGTGATAGTATTTTAAATTACATTCCATCTAGACTCACAGGATTAGTAATGATAATGTCAGCTGCTATTTTACAAAACAATTGGAAGGAATCATACAAAATAATGATTAGAGATGGTAAAAAAACTGAAAGTCCTAATGCTGGATATCCTATGGCTGCTTTAGCAGGAGCTTTAGAAACAAAGTTTGAAAAAATTAATCATTACAAATTAGGTGATGGTGAAATCATATTAACAAATGAACATGTGTATTCTGCAATTTCAATAATGAAGCTTACATCGATACTTTTCTTTGGAATGGTAACTATTCCAATAATTTACATTTTATCATTAGTTGGATGGTGGGTACATGCTTAAAGAAATTGGTTCTGTTTTCTCATTTCTAACAATATTCCCATCTTCAAATGCTACTTTAGATAACATTGCAAAATACATGTTCATATTTCCAATTGTTGGAATTGCAATTGGGCTTTTAGTTGGTTCATTAGGTTTTGGATTATCTTTTTTCTTAGCGCCACTATTGGTTAGTTTGCTAGTTGTTGCTTCTATTGCAATTGTTACTGGAATACATCATACAGACGGTCTGGCTGATTTTGCAGATGGACTTATGGTAAAAGGTACAAAAGACAAAAAACTAAAAGCTATGAAAGATCTTTCTACTGGATCTGCAGGAATTGTTACTATTGTTTTGTATCTTATTGGATTGATAATCACTATTTCTCTTACTAGCGGATTTGATTTGTTTAAAGCAATTCTGATTAGTGAAATTTTGGCAAAATTTTCAATGGTATTGATGGCTAGTTTAGGAAAATCTGCATCATTAGGCTCAAATTCTCCATTTATAGAATTTATGAAGGATAAGAAAAAACTTTCGGTAGCATTTTTGATAATGTTAATTCCTGTTATTTTGATTGGCGAAACAACTGGACTGGTAATGCTTGGCATGACAATTGCATTAACTTTATTTCTCTTGGCTCTTTCTACTCGTAGTTTTGGTGGAATTACTGGTGATGTACTTGGAGCCACTAACGAATTCACACGATTGGCTTCATTGATGGTATTTATTTCAATATGATTGGTCTTGTTATGGCAGGTGGTAAAGGTACTAGAATGAACTTAGATAATGAAAAATTATTACTAGAATATAAAAAACCAATAATTCTTCATGTAGTTGACTCGTTAAAACATTCAAATTCATTTTCAAAAATATTGGCTGTTACTAGTTGTAATTCTCCTAAAACAAAAAAATTATTAGAAGAAAATGGTGTTGAAACTTTTGATACTCCTGGAATTGGTTATGTGAAAGATCTTAATTTGGCATTAAAGAATATTCATGATAAAGTCTTAGTCACATCTGGTGATTTGCCATTGCTGGACAAAGAAATTATTCAAAACATCATAAATCAATTTGATCCTAAAAAAATCTGGACTAGCATACTTGTAACTGAGAAATTTTTAACTTCACTTGGCCTTGAATCTGACTATTCTGTTAATTTTGATGGAAAAAAATGCCATTTCACCGGAATTTCCTTGATAAATTCAGAAAAAATTTCTTCTCTAGAAAATTTGGTTGAAAATTATTTCATCATCGATGATAAGAGAATTGCTTTTAATCTAAATTCAAAACAGGATTATGATTTACTCGGCACTGCCTAAAATTTTACCATTTATTTGTGCTTTAGAACCAGTTGGTTCTGAAATAGTGTTACCACATGAATTGCATGCAATTTGTGTTGATGCATGTGAATAAACTATTTGTAATTCACCACACTCATTGCAATTGACCTTTTGAAACTTGCTTGAAGGTTTTGGAATTTCAACGTGATCTTTCTTCATGCTGCTACCAACTCAAATTTCTTAATTCTAACGCCTTTTTTATTGTATTTCTTTTTACATACAGTACATGTCATAAGGGGAGTAACTTTCTTTGTAACTTTGGCTGGTTTTGCTAATTTTGGGAACTTTTGTCCACCATATCCCTGTTTACGCTCTGCATGTCGACGTTCACCTGCGGCAGAACCCCGTCTTTTTCCAGCTTTGTAAATGGAGATCTTTTGCTCAGTGTGTGTATTACATTTTGCACAATACTTTCTGATCACCTTAGGGATGTTCATATCAACAAAACCTCTTCAACCGTAATTTAAGCATTGAATCTATAATAGGCGCAAAACCCAATTAAAAGACGTGACTTCGAGCCTAGCAAATTCGATCTCGTTTCTCAATTCTGTAGCAATGGGTGACAAAAAAGCCGATCTAATTTTAAAAAATTGTAATTTGTTATCTGTGTATACTAGAGAAATTATTCCAAAAATTCAGATTGCCATTATTAATGATAGAATTGCATATGTTGGTCCAGATGCTTCACACGCCATTGGTCCCAAAACAACTGTAATTGATGTAAAGGAAAAATATGTTGGTCCTGGATTTGCAGATCCCCATTTACATATTGATCAATTTGTATTGCCATCAGAATTTGCAAAAAAGGCTTTACTTTGTGGTGTCACATCCCTATTCTCTGATCCAATTGACATTGTTAGTGTTGCAGGATATCGTGGTTTTCAAGAATTTCTTAAACTTGGAGAAGATCTTTCAATTAGAATTTTTCAAATGGTTCCAGGGGGTTTACCCGTAGATACAAAATTCAGTAACAGCAAATCCTTAACCTTATCACAAGAAAAATCTGCAGTAAAGCATCCTCATGTTATTGGAATGGGAGAAGTTTTTTCGTGGACCAAAGTTACTTTACGTGAGCCAAAAACTATGAAATCACTTTCAGCAATGCTTGAATGTGATTGTATCATTAATGGACATACTGCTGGTGCAAGTGAAAAAAAACTCAATGCGTATGTTTCATCTGGTGTATTATCTTGTCATGAGCCAATCAATTTTGATCAAGTTTTAGAAAGATTACGTCTTGGAATGTGGATAATGATTAGAGAAGGTTCTATCAGACGTGATTTGAAAGAAATAATTCCACGAGTTTTATCTCATGGAACGTATCTTAATCGATTGATGTTTTGTTCTGATGGCCTTGATCCTCTTGACATTTCTAAATTTGGACACATTGATCATTGTATACGTGAATCCATCAAACTTGGTCTCAAACCAATAGATGCAGTTACAATGGCATCAAAGAATAATTTTGACTATTACAATATGGGAAAAGATCTTGGCGGTATAGCCCCTGGAAAATTAGCAGACATTCTAATTTTTGATAATTTGAAATCATTCAAACCAAACAAAGTCTTCGTTGGAGGAAAACTTGTAGTATCTAATGGACAAATTGTTACTCCTATCAAAAGGAAAACAATTTCTCCTTGGATCAAAAAAACAGTAAAACTAAAAAATTTCTCAAAAAATGATTTTCTTATAAAATCAAAAAAGAAAGATGTCATTGCAAATACCATCTATATGCAAACTGAAATAATTACAAAACTAGGTTCAGCTGAACTTCATTCTAAAGATGGTCATGTTTTTGCTTCTTTAGATTCTGATATATGGAAAGTTGCAGCATTTGACAGAATTCATGGAACAAATAGACACTCAATTAGTTTTCTCGAAAATTTTGGAGCAGATATAGGAGCTTTTGCTTCAACTTGGAGTTTTCATGAAAATGATATGATTGTAATTGGTTCAAATGATTCTGATATGGCAATTGCAGCTAATCATCTAATTAAGAATCAAGGTGGCCTAGTTGCAGTCAAATCTGGAAAGATTCTTGCTTCTCTACCATTGCAACTTGGAGGAATCATTTCAACTGATTCTTTTGAAAAGGTTTCTTCTAATTTTGAAAAAATCAATAATACAATTATAGATTCAGGTTCTAAATTTTCTAGACCCCATTTGATTCCTTTATTCTTACCTTTTTTGGCTTTACCTTCAATTAGAATTCTGTCTGGTGGTATTGTTGATGTGAAAAAACGTAGTTACATATCGCCGATCAAGTAAGTAATGTTAAAAAGGGGGATTTAGTGGATTGAAGCTGAATCTAAATGGCATCAATTCAACAAGGACCAAACGGACCTGTTTTAGTTCTCAAAGAGAGTGCATTACAGCAAAAAGGCAAAGATGCTCAACAAAACAATATTGCTGCAGCAAAATTGGTTGCACAATTAGTTAGAAGCAGTCTTGGACCTAGGGGTCTTGATAAAATGTTAGTTGATTCCTTAGGCGATGTTACTATTACAAATGATGGTGCCACAATTTTAAAAGAAATTGATGTTCAACATCCAGCCGCTAAAATGATGGTTGAAATTTCTAAAACTGTAGATAACGAAGTAGGAGATGGCACTACATCTTCTGTGATTTTTGGAGGCGCATTATTAGCTAGAGCGGAAGATCTTCTAAACAAAGATGTTCATTCTTCAACTATTATTGATGGATATCAAGCAGCAGCAGATAAAACACTTGAAATTTACTCCGATTTAGCGAAGAAAATTCAACCTGATGATAAAGCATCTCTTTTAAAAATTGCCACAACAAGTATGCAATCAAAACTAATTTCTGAAGATAGTTCATTGCTTTCTAAAATTATAGTTGACGCAATTCTTAGCATTGCAACAAAGAAAGGTGATACTTATTCTGTTGACCTTGAAAATATCAAAATAGAAAAGAAAGCTGGAGGTTCAATTGATGATACACAAATTGTAAAAGGAATTGTTTTGGATAAAGAAATTGTTCATAGTGGAATGCCTACAAAAATTGAGAAAGCAAAAATCGCATTACTTAATTCAGCATTAGAAATTGAAAAAACTGAACTTAGTTCAGAAATTAGAATTACTGACCCAACCCAAATGCAGATGTTCTTAGAGGAAGAAAATAGAATGCTAAAAACAATGGTTGATAAATTACATGACGTAGGAGCCAATGTCCTAATTTGTCAAAAAGGAATTGATGACATTTCACAACATTATCTTGCAAAATATGGTATTATGGCAGTACGTCGTGTCAAAGAAAGTGATATGATTAAACTTTCCAAAGCTACAGGCGGACGTGTCATTAGTAATCTTGATGACCTATCAGAAAATGATCTTGGAAGTGCAGATTTAGCTCAACAAAAGAAAGTTGAATCTGACAAATGGGTTTTCATTGAAGGATGTAAACATCCGCAATCAATTACAATGCTAATTCGTGGTGGAACACAAAGAGTGATTGATGAAGTTGATCGTTCAATACATGATTCGTTAATGGTTGTAAAAGATGTAATTGAAAAACCAGCAATTGTTGCTGGAGGAGGTGCACCTGAAGCATTTGCAGCCTCATTACTCAAAGATTGGGCTGATAATTTTGATGGAAGAGAACAACTTGCAATTAAGAAATATGCAGAAGCATTAGAAACAATTCCACTAACAATTGCTGAGAATGCGGGAATGGATCCAATTGATACTATGGCTAATCTTAGAGCAAAACAAAATCAAGGTCAAAAATGGACTGGAATTGATGCTAAAAATATGAAAATATCTGATATGATGGCAATTAATGTCGTAGAGCCAATTGTAGTTAAAGAACAGATTATCAAATCTGCAACTGAAGCTGCATGTATGATTCTTAGAATTGATGATGTTATTGCTATATCTGGAGCTCCAGGTGGCGGTGGCATGCCTCCAGCAGGCTAAAATTTTAGTTAAAGCTTAAGCGTTTTACTTTTTGATAATTATTGTTGTACAAGCTTGGTGTTGATTTAGGTGGAACCAAAACTGAAGCTATTCTTCTAGATGAAACTCTTAATGTCATAGAGAGAAAAAGAATTACAACCCCACAAAATGATTATCAACAAATCCTAAATTCTATTTCATCTCTAGTCTTGGAAATATCTGAAAATATTTCTGATTTCTCATTAGGAATTTGTACTCCTGGTGCAATTTCTAAACAGACTGGATTAATAAAAAATAGCAATACTCAATGCTTGATTGGGAAATCTATAAAAGAAGATTTAGAAAATAAACTTGGAAAAAAAATCTCTATAGAAAATGATGCTAATTGTTTTGCAATGGCTGAAGCAACGTTAGGCGCTGCAATTGATTTTGATTTAGTTTTTGGTGTAATTATTGGCACTGGGGTAGGAGGTGGAATTGTAATTAATAAAAAACTCTATCCTGGAAGAACAAACATTGGTGGTGAATGGGGACATCATACATTACATCGTAATGGTAATCCGTGTTATTGTGGAAAAACTGGATGTGTGGAGACTTACATTAGCGGTCCATCACTTGAAAATCAATGGACTAAATTAACAGGAAAATCTTCATCTTTACCTGAAATTCTTAGTAATATTGATAATGAAATTGGAATGAAATGGAAAGATGAATTTTTAGAAAATTTTGGATTTGGTCTTGCAAATGTCATTGATATCCTAGATCCTGATGCTATTGTCTTAGGTGGTGGTTTGTCAAATATTGATTTTTTATACACTGAGGGAAAAGAATCCGTTTACAACAAAGTATTCTCAGATTTAATTGATACACCCATTCTGAAAAACAAATTAGGTGATTCTGCAGGTGTTTTTGGTGCCTGTATGCTTTAATTTGGACATCCTTCCATCTTTGAAATTGAATACCCATCTGTCATTATTTCAATCTCCATATCTTCTGGAACGGATTGTGTGTGACAAAACTTGCATTCTTTTGTAGTAACAGTGGATGATTCTTCCCCAATTGACTTTAGCCATTCTTTTGCAAACAAAATTGCTTTTTCTACTTCGCTATTGTCAGTTACTACATCAAAATGCATTATGTGTCCATCTTTTGCTTTTACGTATGTGTCAAAAACATGAAAATCCATACTAATCATAAATTACGAAGAATATTGGTTTTTAATTGTTATAATTTTTTCTACGATCATGCTTACTTCCGAATCTAATTCAATACTAGCGAGAATCAATCCGGCACCTCCAATTGGAATAGTTACCCTGTAAATTTTCCCATATTTTGTTAATGAATAAATTGGTTTTCCAATTTTGTCTGCAGTTTTTTTACGTGTTGACCATCTGTAAACTGCCTGAGATAAGGATATCTCAGTTTCTTCTCTTGATAAATGGCTCTTCAATCCCGGACGCATTCTATCATACAATTCTCCGAAATCATAAATTCCCACATATCGAACATTCTTATCACATTTTAGAATCTGCTCACAAATTTTTTCGTATTCCAATCTTATCACTACTGCGGCTCTATGGTTGCTGGTGGTTTGCTTGATATGGCATATGTAACCCAAGTAACGTCTTCAATTTCATTTGTTATCCTGTTACTCATCTTTTCTAATAATCCATGTGGTAATCTTGTCCAATCTGCAGTCATTGCATCAACTGAATCTACAACTCTAATCATTACAATATTTCCATATCTGCGTTCATCTCCAACAACTCCAACTGCTCTGTCATCTCCCACTGCTGCGTATGCCTGCCATACTTTTTCATACAAACCAGCCTCAATCAACTCATCTTCGACAATTTTACTGGCTACTTTACAAATCTCTAGCTTTGTTGGAGTAACTTCTCCAATTATCCTGACTGACAAACCTGGACCTGGAAATGGATGTCTCATGAAAAGATTTTCTGGAACTTGAAGAATTTTTGCAATTTTTCTTACTTCATCTTTGTACAAATCCCTTAATGGCTCTAAAATCTCTAAATCAAGCCATTCTGGTAATCCTCCCACATTGTGATGGGATTTTATAACTGCAGCAGGTCCTTTTGATACTCCACTTTCAATAACATCTGGATATAGTGTTCCTTGAGCTAACCATTTGAATGGACCATTTCCTTCAGCAAATTTAGTGAATGCTTGAACAAATTCTTCTCCTACAATTTTCCTTTTTCTCTCAGGCTCTTCTATTCCTTTGAGTTTCCCAAGAAATGCATCAGCCGCATTCACAGCTGTAAAATCTACTTTGAAATTATCTTTGAACATTTCCTCAATCTCTTTTTCTTCATTTAATCGCAACAAACCATTATCAACAAAAACACACTTTAGCCTATCCCCTATTGCTTTGTGAATAAGTAATGCAACAACAGTAGAATCTATACCTCCACTAACTCCACAGAGTACGTTTCCTTCAATCTTTGAGATTTTTTCAACAGCAGTGTCGATAAAACCTTCCATAGTCCAATCTTGTTTTGCACCACAAACTTTCAAAACAAAATTCTTCAGAATTTCTGTGCCTTGTTCTGTATGTACTACTTCAGGATGAAATTGAATTCCATAGATTGATTTCTCTTCTGATGCAATTGCAGCTGCTTTTGCACTTTCAGTATGACCTATTACTTTGAAACCCTCTGGAATTTGTTCTGCCTCATCACCATGACTCATCCATGCCCTAACCGATTCACCGACTCCGTTTAAAAGATCTTCATCATCATCAATTGTTAGTAATGATGAGCCATATTCTTTGTTTGCTCTTTTCACTTTTCCTCCATACTTGTTAATAATCAATTGATGACCATAACAAATTCCAAGTAATGGTAAATTCATATCAAAAATTTTATTTTCTGGAATAGGTGCGTCTGAACTATAAACACTCGATGGACCACCTGAGAAAATTATTCCTGTAGGGTTTAGTTTTTGTAATTCATCATAACTAATATCATAAGGAACTAGTTCTGCATAGACAGAAAACTCTCGAATTCTTCTACAAATTAAATGACTATATTGTGATCCAAAATCTAAAACTACAATTTTATCCATATTATCACTTGTTTACATTTTCTAGCATTCGGGTTAATGACCATCCAGCTGTATTGATTAACTCATTTACTCTTTCTTTTTGCCTATAGTTTTTAATTATGATTTCTCTAATGTCTGCCCCGTTTTTATTAACAATATAATCAATTACCGACTCTTTTTGGATTTTTCCATTCTCTGCTTCTACAATATCTTTCTTTTTCATTTCTCCAATTATTCTGTCTAAGAAGAATGACTTGAAAGGTGGCGTGTCTGCATTAATCACAATTTCATTATCTAAAACTATGGAAACTTGATCTGGTGTAACAAATGCATTGGCAATTATTTTGCCATCATTGACTCTCTTAATTGGAATTGAATTTTCTACAGGCTTTTCTATAATCTCTGGTTTAGACTCTACTTCCTCCCTAATTCCTAACTGAGAAGCTTTCGTAAAACTAGAGTCTTTTAAGAACAAATCTAAAACACTGATATTTTTCTCAAGCATTTCTATGCCTTCTTGATGCTTGTCAATTTGCTCGATCAAATTTTCCTTCAAAGCAACAATTTCTTTTACTTGCTCTTCTGAGAATTTCATAATTTGATTAATGAGGAATGGGTATTAAATGCATTCTAGGTAATTATGATATCCAGTTCCTTATATGATATTTTTTCAAATCCTTTAATCGACTTTGATGTGGTAAATAATTCCAATTTTGTAAAGGTGGATAGCCATTCCAAAAGAGATTTTCCTTGTTTTAATTTCATTAATTTTATTTTCCTTTCAGATTTTTTAGTTTTTGAAAATTTACCTATTTGTTTTCCAAAATCCATACCAAACAAAATAACTTTTTTTGCTTGAAAATGATTTGCTAGAAAAACCCCCCTGTCTCCATCTGTAAATCCTCCAAAGTTTTCAATTTTACTAAAAGGAATTGACTGTGTTGTTCCCATACAATTTTTGAATTCTTTTACAAATTCCAATCGTCTTGCATTATCTCCATGTGCATGTACTACAAAAATGGAATTTGTTTTTCCAATTTCTTTTAATGTGTTTTCATCCCCATCCAAATCTGTAACAACAATATCTGGAATGATTCCATTTTCTACAAGTGGTTTAATTGAACTATCTGCAGCAATTTTTATAATTTTTTTGTATTTTTTTAATTTTGGTATTGCCATCGACAAAGAAGGGCCTGAACCAATAACAAAAACTGTTTTTCCTTTAACTAAACTTATGATTTTCTTATTGACATCAGATTTTTTCAAAATTGAATTCAAAAGAATAGCAGATTCTGTATCTTTTTTTTCACTATATCCGAAGTCCTTTAAAATCTTAGAGTATCTCTTTTTCCAACCTGAAATCATCATATCACTCAAATTGTATTAGATTTGATAAACCATGTGGCAAAAATTGCGAATGTGGGTGTAGGTGGAAAGAATCCTGTACGAATCATGGGAATTTTGAATACTAGTCCTGAATCATTTTACAAAAAGTCTGTTAATACTAGTAAAACGAATATAAAAAATACTGTTAAATTGATGGAAAATCAGGGAGCAGATTTTATTGATGTCGGTGGTATGTCCACTGCGCCGTATCTATCTACAATGATTTCAGAAAAAACTGAATCAAAAAGAATTATTGATGCAGTTAAGATTATACAAAACTCTACAAATCTTCCAATATCTGTTGATACTTGTAGAGCAAAAGTTGCAACTGATGCTTTAGAATATGGAGTTGAAATAATCAATGATATTTCTGGATTAAAATATGATGAAAAAATGCAAGAAGTCGTATCCAAATTTTCTCCATCTCTAATTTTATGTGCATTTTCTCCAAAAATTGCAGTTGGAAATCCTGTAATCCTTGCCAAGAAACTACTTAGAGATAGCTTGCAAATAGCAAAAAAATCCAACATATCTAACCAAAAAATCGTTTTAGATCCTGCTATTGGATTTTTTAGAAAAACTGGTAAAGGTCCATTTTTTACAAAAATCAAATCAGACTGGCTAGAAAGGGATCTATCTATATTGAAAAGTCTAAGTTCGATAAAACAAACTTTTCCTATTCTAATCTCAGTTTCTAACAAATCATTTATAGGAAAAATCTTAGGAAAAGAAAATCCAAAGGATCGATTATTTGGATCGATTGCCGCAGAAACTGTTTCTGTTATGAATGGGGCTGATATCGTTCGTACTCATAACGTGGATGCAACCAAAGATGCGATAACGATCGCCTCTAAACTATCCACACAACACAAAGGCTTATAATCAATATTTTACTTTCTTAACAAGGTTTCATTGGAATTCAAAGAAGGATTAACTTTTGATGACGTTCTTCTCGTACCCAAATATTCAGATATTACTAGTAGAAGTCAGACAGACTTAACTACCAAATTATCTCGAAATTTATCAATTAACATTCCTTTTGTGAGTGCAAATATGGATACTGTAACTGAATCTTCTATGGCAGGAGCTATGGCTCGTGCAGGAGGCATAGGAATTATTCATAGATTTTTGACAATCAGAGAACAAGCAAATGAGGTTCTCAAAGTCAAACGATCAGGCAGTGTAATGATTGAAAACCCATATTCTATATCTCCAGACAAATCTATTGAAGAAGCACTTGATTATGCAGAAGACAAAGAAATCTCTGGATTATTAGTTGTTGATTCTAATTCTAAATTAATAGGAATTGTAACTGAGCGAGATTTACTGTTTGCAAATAGAGACAATAAAATCCAAGATGTAATGACTAAAGATGTTGTAACAGCGAAATTAGGTGTTACATTAAATGAATCTAAAGAAATCTTACATAAACATAGAATTGAAAAACTACCAATAGTTGATGATTCTGGAATTGTCAAAGGTCTGATTACAAGCAAGGATATTACAAATAATGCTGATTTTCCAAATGCATCTAAAGATAAGAAAGGTAGACCATTAGTTGGTGCAGCAGTTGGAGTGAAAGGTGACTTTTTAGAAAGAAGCGAATCTCTTTTAGAAGCAGGTGCTGATGTTCTTGTAGTTGACATTGCTCATGGACATAGTGAAAATGCAATGAGTACAATCAGAAATATCAAAAAAGCATTTCCAAACTGTGAATTAATTGCAGGAAATATCGCAACTGCTCAAGGAGCCGAAGATTTGATTAAAGCTGGGGTTGATGCTGTTAAAGTCGGTGTAGGTTCTGGTTCGATTTGTATTACTAGGGTAATTACTGGCTCTGGTGTACCTCAGTTAACTGCAGTAATGGACTGTGCAAAAATTGGCAATGATCATGGAATTCCTATAATTTCTGATGGCGGAACCCGGACATCCGGTGATGCCACTAAAGCATTAGCTTCTGGTGCTTCTTCAGTAATGGTGGGCAGTATGCTTGGAGGAACTGACGAGTCTCCTGGTACCGTTCTGACTAAAAATGGAAAACGATTCAAAGTGTATAGGGGAATGGCATCACTAGCTGCATCAATTGGTAGAAAATCAAAAGAAACAGGCTCGATATCCCTTGATGATGATCTTAATGATTATGTTGCAGAAGGAGTGGAGGCAATGGTTCCTTACAAAGGAACTGTTACTGATATTTTAAAACAATTAACAGGTGGAGTACGTTCTGGTCTGAGTTATTGTGGAGCCCACACAATTCCACAAATGCAAGAAAATGCAGAATTTATCAAAATGTCAAGAGCTGGATTTGCAGAAAGTCAGCCTCATGATGTTTCTTTGATGTAGATACTTAAACTTTCAAATTCAATTATACTATTTTGTAAGAGTCGGTTAATTGAAATTGCAATATTATCTTAGTATGCTTAATGCTTTTACATTTGAATCAGAAATAATTTCATCAACAACATCCACTAATTCATTAACCATGATAATAATATCTGACCATGCAGCATGAGAAAACATCTGATTTTGTACAAAATCATAAGTTACATTCCCAATTGTAAATGATTTTGATTGATTTGTATGAGCCCCACTATTGTGAAGGCAGTTACGCAAATATGCTGTGACCTGTAAAATATCGTGTTTTTCTTGTAAATTATTGGGATGAGTAACCTGTAAAACATCTTTACAAATATTATAGTATTTGTTACTAGTTCCATTCACATCTAGATTATCCAGAATCATTCTTAGCAAATTTTCTGTTTGAAACATGAACAATGTAAGAAAAGATACTCGTAATAGAATATCAGTGGAATTGGCAAATTGAAGCGCATCATGTCTATTTAGATTAAAAGTAGTTATTAGAATTGAAGTATGTTCAATTCCATAGTTTTGAAAACTCTTAATGTCCATCAATTTCCACATACAAATTTTCATTAGTGATTGAAGTGCCCCATGTCTTTTGTCAGTTGCTGGATAATTTGCTTTCAAGTTTAGATCTCTTATTTTAGAGCAAAGTTGCTGGAAATCTAATTGAGCTTGTTGGTATACTTGTAAAAATGTGGACATACATTGTGATTATTCCTTCCCTTATTCTGTATTCTCCATGATTAATGATTTTAGTCAGATCTAATTGTATATTTTTTAGATAATCCTAATCTAATTTCTGTTAGAACCTCACCTTTCTCAAGAGATTTTCTCTGTGGTTCAGCATTTCGTTTT
Source organism: archaeon (assembly GCA_024276695.1). Lineage (GTDB taxonomy): Archaea > Thermoproteota > Nitrososphaeria > Nitrososphaerales > Nitrosopumilaceae > Nitrosopumilus. The sequence goes on along the minus strand of JAJRWR010000017.1, from coordinate 11,430 downwards.
TTACCTTGATTGTACATTTTCTTTTCATCTTTTCCTAACATTTCAGATAAGACTTCCATTTTCTTTTCTACTTCTTTTAGAATTGATTTATCTGATAATGGAGATAAAACATTAGGAATTAACGGAGGTATTACATAAGCTAAAAGCCCTGATTGATATTTTTCAAATCTAGGTTTTCTCTCCACAAAAATATCATAATAATTGCTGATTAACTGTTCAATTTTTTTATATTGTATTTCACAAATTCGATATGTTTCAGTAAATAGTGGTTTGTCATCAGTTCTTTGTTTATCTTTTAGATTGAAGTGTTCTTTTTGTAAAACAAATTTGTAAGAAAATCCAATATTTTTTTCACTTTCATCATAATCCTTTAGTAATTGCAGATAAGGCCCATACGAATGAAGTTCACGTAATTCCATTAAGATTTCTAGACTTTCTGAAAGATTTTTCTTAAAATCATCATGTCCTGATACCTTTAGGAGATATTTTGGAAGTTCTGTATGTGAAATATCTAAAATTCTTCTTTTTTTGGTATTTTCAGACGTATTTGGGCTCAACAAATAATCATCTAATTTTAACTGAGATTCATTTGCCAAAAATATGAAAGACGATGCTAGATGGAATGCAGAGTAATAGAGATTAGATCCACATTGTAGATAATTTTTTAAACAGTATCTAGAATTATTCAATTATGCTTTCTAAACGAACTATTATTGGATTGGTAGTTGGAAGTGTAATTCTTGCACTTGGGGGTTATTCTTTATTTTCTAATTTGGGACCTACCGTAGATGTAACTGAAATTTTTACTATAGTCGAAGGTGATTCAACCACTTTAAGAATTCCTGCACCTAATCATGCACCTCAATCTTTGACCATTATTGGCGATGCCTTTGATCTCAAACTTCAAAGTCCTGGAGATGGATTACAAATTCCAAACACTTCGTACAAAAAAGAATTAACTTTAGACTGGGTTCATCTAAAAGACGGTGAAACAAAAATTCAAATTCAAAATACAGGAAGCTCTGATTTAGAAATTACAGCAATAACCAAACAAACTCCTAATCCAATTGGATTTACTTTTGATCTTATGGTAATTACATCAGGAGTTGTAATCATTGGATTTAGTATGGGCTTTACTCTGAGAAAACCTAAAGGATTTTAGCTCAATTTCGCTGAAGGATAGGATCCTAAAACTTTCATAAACAGAGTTTCTTGTTTTATTCTTTTTAACATTTCAGAAATTTTAGGGTTATTTTGATGTCCTTCAAAATCTACATAGAAATTATATTCCCAAGTATTTGCTTTTGTTGGTCTTGATTCTATCTTTGTTAGGTTTACATTGTTTCTGTGGAAATTCTCAATTATTCTAAATAACGAGCCTGGTTCGTGTTTTATTGAAAATATTATTGATGTTTTGTCATTACCTGTCTCAGAATTGTCTGTTTTTGATAGAATCAAAAATCTGGTATAGTTGTTCAGATTATTTGCAATATTGTCTAAGATGATTGGCACTTCATATCTTTTTGCTGCCTCTTTGCTGGCAATACATGCACAATTTTCTTTGTTTATCTCTTTGACTATTTTTACACTTCCTGCTGTATCATATGCAGGAATTGTTTTCATGTTATGCTCTTCAATGAACTTTCTGCATTGGCCTAAAGCTTGTGGATGTGAATAGACTGTATCAATTTGATCAATATTGCCAGTTCCAATTAAACAATGTTCGATTCTATGATAAATTTCGCCTGTTGCATTTAGAGATGTTGAATATAACAAATCATAACTTTCACCAACACTTCCTTCTAGAGAATTTTCTACTGGCAAAACAGCATATTGTGTTTTTTCATTGGTAGTGTTTTCTAATACTTCGGCAAATGTTGTCAGAGGGATCGTTTCGATCTGTTCATTGAAAAATGATCTTGCTGCAGCTTCACTATAAGCCCCTCGTTCACCTTGGAACGAAACACGTATCATCTATTATCCTCTTAAATTTACGAAATCACTATTTCCAAAGTTTGAAGAAAGTTTTCTCTCATCAATCCATGCACAATCTGTGCATTTTATTGCATCGCGCATTGGAACAACTTTTCCTCCACATTTTCTACATTTGGTAAATAAAATTCCTAAACTTGGTTCACTAATTGATGCATGAATAGTACCATTAAGGTGATTTAGAATTTTTAATGTAACAATGTCATTAACTAGTGCAACATTTCTTATCCTCAAATTCCTTGTTCCACAAACACATTCTACTTTAGATGTTGTTGGTTTTCCATTGATGTAATCAATTGAAACTGCAATCATGGATGACATTACTGCAACAACTGTTCCAATAATGATATCTGCCACTTTTGGAATTGATAGAAGTTTTGGATGCTTTACGTTGACGATTCGTGATGTCTTGTCAATGTCTTTTTCTCCAACTGTTGCTGCCCTTACCATATCTCCATCGTCAAAAGCATTATTTCCTGCCTCATATTCTTCAATAGATGCTATTTTGTCACCTGGAAATATTGCGTTTTCAGACATATTGAGAATTTTGCTTTTATGATTATAATTGTTTGTGGTTTGAATGATCTTGATAAATCATATATCTTCAAAAATTAGATGGAAATCATGAAAGCTCTAGTATATGATCAATATACTGACGATGATGATTTTTCTAAAATCTTGAAAATTAAAGAAATTCCAATACCTGAACCAAAATCTAATGAAGTTATAATCAAAGTAAAAACAGCCGCTCTAAACTATGACGATATTTGGGGGATGAGAGGCAAACCATTGGCAATTCCACTGCCTCACATATCTGGCACTGATGCTGCTGGTGATGTAACAGCAATTGGATGTGATGTTAAAAATATCAAAGTTGGAGATAGAGTTGTATCACATGGGAACATGTCTTGTCGAGTTTGTAAAGCGTGCACTGATGGTAGGGAATTTGATTGTAGAGAGCGAACCATATGGGGTTTTGAAACAGGTCCGCTATGGGGAGGTTACTGTGAATTTACACACCTTCCAGAAGTTAATGTCGTTAAAATTCCGGAAGGTGTTTCATACGATGAAGCAGCTGCTGCATCAATGACTTTGTTGACGTCATGGCATATGTTAGTAGGTCGAGCAAAAATCCAACCTGGACAAATTGTTTTGATAATGGGTGGCAGTTCTGGAGTTGGCAATTATGGAATTCAAATCGCAAAACTTTTTGGTTGCACTGTAATAGCTACTGCAAGTCCTGATAAATTAGATAAGCTATTGGAACTCGGAGCTGATTATGCAGTAGATCACAGAAAAGAAGATTGGCATAAAGAAGTACGTTCAATTGCAAAAAAAATTCCAAAACCCTTGGGGGATGTTAGTGGAGTGGATATAATTTTTGAACATATTGGTGGATCTCACTGGAATAAAGAATTAACTTTACTAAATTATGGTGGAACAATAGTTACAACTGGTGCAACTACTGGATATGATGCCAAAACTGATTTACGCCATATTTTCTTTAAAGGTATCAATATTTTAGGCTCAACTCAGGGAACTAGATCTGAATTAGAACAAGGCATGTATTGGATATCACAAGGCAAAATAAAATCTATAATTGATTCAGTATATTCTCTGGAAGAAGCTGCTATAGCTCACACAAAAATGCTCAAAGGCAAAGGATTGTTTGGAAAAATCTTAATCAAACCTGGATCTTGATTACTGTGGAAGATCCAAGAATAAACTCAATTTTAGATGAAGGTAATAGATTATTTTTACAAGGAAAACTGCAAGAAGCAATTACATATTATGATAAAATTCTAGATGAAAACTCACAACATTTGAGTTCACTTAACAATAAAGGATATGCTCTAAGCAAACTAAAAGACTTTGATAATGCCATGAAGTGCTATGATGCTGCTCTAGAAATTTCTCCAGATGATCTATCTGTTTTAGTTAACAAAATCTCATCCTTTCGTAAACAGGGAAATTTTGATGACGCGCTATCTATTTGTAATAGTATCTTAAAGAACAATCCAAAGTACAACATTGCCCTGTATCATAAAGAACGAATTTTATTTTCTATGGAAAATTTTGATGAATCCATTTTGTGTTGTAATCAAATCCTAAATGATTATCCTGACAATGGAGATATTTTGTTTGACAAGTCCTGCAACTTTGCAATGTTGTCCAAATATGATGAAGCATTAGATCTTCTTGAGCGTGCAATTTCTCAAGGAATACAATATAAAATCAAAGCAAAAAAATCAAAAATATTTGAAAAATTGTTAGATAACCCTAGATTCAAAAAATTAGTATTGTAACTATAACCAATGTGGAATTTCTAAATATTCATCAATGCTTTCTTTTCGTAAAACTTTTAGAAGTGCATTAGCCTGCGGTGTAGACAATAACGGCTTGTCAAATTGATTATCTGTGGAAATTCTTGGGCACGCAACTTGAATAAATGCATCAATTCCTCTAAGATTGTTTAATCTCTCATTTGTAATATCTGTAAGTGCAAATAATTGAACTTTTTTCCCTTCTTTTTCTAATTCTTTTTTAAATTTTAAGCCAAATACTTTGGATAATTGCCCTTCTTTTAATCCAATAATTATTCCAAATGATTTTGCTTCTGCTGCTTTAAATATTGCTAGAGATGCTTTCTTTTTTAGAGTACGTGCAAATTCTGTTACTTCTCTTATTTCATTGAAATAAGGATCTAAAACAAATGTTGGTAAATTTGTTGATAATGCAATACCTGCGGCATGAAAATTGCTTTGTCCTAAAAATACGTAGGCGTCTACTTCTTTTTTTAATTCTGTTGCGGGATAAAATTCACATCCAAATACTTGACCATCATTTAGTTGCCCTTTCCCCTTTCCAATTTTTACTTTAATCCCGTTTTTTGTTAAAATTTTTTCAACTTTATCCATTTGATGCAAATGTTGACTATCTGTAACTAGAGAAATTAATTTTCCTTTTAAGAGATTTGTGCATTTCTCTGCAACACTGTCAAACTTAACATCATCAAAAGCATCAATTAAAACTAAATTTTTCTCTAATGACTCTGTGTTAATCGTATGTCCAATGTTGAATTGAATTTCCGCTCCTAATATTTTTGAACCAGTTGTATTCAAATCACAAGTTCCCCATGTTGTGTCTGCTAAAACATATGCTGGGATTTCGTATTTTTTTGAAATTTTAATTGCCATATCTTGAACCTGAGGCAACATGCCATCTGGACCATTTAATGAAACTGATGCTGGTTTCTTTTCTTCTATTTCTTTGAAAATTCTCGCTTCATCTATTATGATCAATTCAGCTTGGAACGGTATGTTATTAATTTAAATCAACTGAAGCTTACAACAACTAAAAATGTCTGATTAATTAAAACAAGTCATGGAAAAAGAAATCACTCTTAATGTTGGATTTGACGATACTGATTCACCTATAGGAATGTGTACCACCTTTCTTGCTTACAAAATTGTTGGTTTGCTACAAAAACAAAAAACAGAATTTTTAGATTTTCCCAGACTAGTCAGATTCAATCCTAACATTCCATGGAAAACACGAGGAAATGGAGCCGTCTCTATGAAGATTAAGACAAAAAATCCCTCTAAAATAAAAAACCAAATCAAAAATCTTGTTGAACAATATTCTGATACAAAAAATGGTGCAAACCCTGGACTGGTATTTTTTGAAAGTGATTCCATTCCATCTGAATTCACTAAATTTAGTAAATTGGCTTTATGGCAACTAATTAATCGAAATAATGCAAAAAAATTTGCTAAAAAAAATAACCTTGAAGTTCACTATCAAGGTAATGGCCAAGGGTTAGTTGGTGCAATTGGTGCTATAGGATATGATTTTCATGATCATACGTTAGAGCTATTGAGTTATCGTAAAAAACCAAAATTTGGAAAGGAAAGAAAAATTTCTAGCAAAAGTGTAAAAGATATGCAGGAAAAAACTTTCCCTAACACGTTTAACAGTTTTGATACTAAGAAAGGAAGAATTCTAATTACTCCCCGTGGACCTGATCCTGTTTTTTATGGTGTGCGAGGAGAAAATGTAGATTCTTTAGTTTATGCCACTAAAATTCTAAAAACAGCTGAAAAACTAGATGGTTACATGATTTTTAAATCAAATCAGGGAACTGGAGATCATTTGAAAAATGAATTAAATTTTGAAAATATGAAACCGTATGCATCTGGAAAAATTACTGGAGTTGTATCTAATATGCCAAAAATTATGAAAGGCGGTCATGTCTTTTTCAAAATTATTTCTAAAAATCATGAATTTTGGTGTGCAGTTTACAAACCAACTGGCATAACTACTGTTGCATCAAATTTGTTAAAAGGAGACAAAATATGTGTAGGCGGTGGGGTTAGAAAAGCTTCAAAAAACTTCCCTCGAATAATTAATCTAGAATTTCTTGATGTACTTTCTCTTGTAGAAAATACTACATTATCAAATCCTGAATGCAAAAAATGCAATAAAAAAATGAAATCCAAAGGTAAAGATCAGGGATTTCAGTGTATTCGATGCGGAGCAAAAGCTTCTAGAAAAACTACTATTAAAAATTCAAGAAAAATAAAAAATCAACTATATCTCCCAGAAATATCTGCTCATAGACATCTGAGTAGACCATTACAGAGAATTGGGACTGTCAACAAATCCACAAAATTTGATAATTCGCTTTCATGGTTTTGTGTATATGAAAAGTAGCGGGGAACAGATTTGAACTGTTGAACTGCGGGTTATGAGCCCGCCGGGATGACCTGGCTTCCCCACCCCGCTGAACATAAATGAAGTTGAGCCGTATATACGCTTTATCAAATTCTTGAAAGTAATTAATAGGATTTGAAAAGATTGTCTTTTCATGGATAAAAAAATACAAATCGCTGCAATTGTTGTTGCAGTAGTATTTTCTGTATTTGTTTTAACATCTCCAACTGATCCAATTCCATTACCTGAACCAAATTCAAATTCCAAATCTGACTTTGTAACTATTCTAGCTAAAAATCTCAACAAACCTAGAGCCATTGCAATTTCTGATGATAGAATTTTTGTTACAGAAAAAGATGGAACGATTAGAGTAATTCAAAATAATACTTTGCTAGAATCGCCATTAGCTACACTGCGTACTGCTGATGTGTTTGATGGTGGACTGTTAGGAATAACACTACATCCAAATTTTTCAAACAATCACTATCTGTATGTATTTTTGACATATGATGAGGATGGAAATTTATGGAATAAGATCTTGAGAATCACTGAATTTGAAAACAAACTAGTTGATGCAGAAACTATCCTAGATTACATTCCAGCATCTTCATTTACAAATGGTGGTTTTATAAAATTTGGACCTGATGAAAAATTGTATGTAGGTACTGGAACTGTTTCTGATGCATCACATCTTCCACAAGATCTTAACTCTTTGTCTGGAAAAATTTTAAGATTAAATGATGACGGCTCAATTCCATATGATAATCCATTTCCTAACTCGCCAATCTATTCATTGGGACATAGGAATCCTCAAGGAATGACTTGGGATGATGATGGAAATATGTTTGTAGCAGAATTTGGACCAGAAAAAAATGATGAAATTAATCTGATTCAAGCAGGAAAAAACTATGGTTGGCCTGAACAACAGTGTTCTGGTAATGAAGATTTTCAAGATGCCATTCTTTGCTATGATCCAAGTATAGAGCCTGGTGGGATATTATTTTATTCTGGAGACTCCTTAGATTTTGAATCTTCATTTGTCATGGCATCTATGCGAGCAGCAAATCTATACCAATTAGATTTTGAAGAGGGATTGAGTTCTCAAAAATCAATTCTTAGTGGTATAGGACGTGTACGTGATGTGGTTGAAGGTCAAGATGGAAGTCTTTATGTGATTACCTCAAATACTGATGGAAAAGGTTTTCCAGACAGTATGGATGATAAACTACTGAGGATATTGAAATAAAATGACAGATTCATCAATTTCCAAATTTTTTGAAAAATCTAGAAAAGATAGATTAGACATAGTTGCAAACTTTGCAAATCTTTCAGATGAAGACTTGGAGATTTTGCAAAATGATAACGGAGGAATTTCTTTTGACAAAGCAGATAAAATGATAGAGAATGCTATTGGAACATTTTCGCTTCCGTTGGGTGTTGCAACAAATTTCAAGATAAATGGCAAAGATTATGTTGTTCCTATGGTTATTGAAGAACCATCCGTGATTGCTGCAGCATCAAAGGGAGCTAAAATTGCACGAATTAAAGGCGGTTTTGAAGTTTCTGCAGATGAATCGTTTAGTATTGGACAAATACAGATGTTAGATGTTGACATACCTTCAGCTGTTTCTCAAATTAAAAACTCTTCAAATGAACTTATCCAACTTGCAAATTCTAAAAGTAATACTTTATCTAAAATGGGAAAAGGTGCAAAAGAAGTTTCATGCAAAGAAATTGATACGCCATCTGGAAAAATGCTCATTGTCGAATTGCTAATAGATGTGGGTGATGCAATGGGTGCTAATGTAACTAATACCATGTGTGAGGCTATTTCGCCTTTAATTGAAAAAATCACTGGCGGTAAAGCATTGCTTCGTATTTTATCTAATTATTCTACTAGACGAATAGCTAAAGCGAAAGCTGTATTTGAAAAGGAAGCAGTTGGTGGCAAACAAGTTGTCGATAATATCATCTCTGCGTTTGAATTTGCTGATAATGATGTGTATAGAGCTGTTACTCATAACAAAGGTATAATGAATGGAACTATAGCTGTTGCAAATGCTGTTGGTCAAGATAGTAGAGCCATTGAAGCTGCAGCAAATGCATATGCAGCACAATCTGGAAAATACCGTTCTTTGAGTAAATGGAGTAAGGATGATGATGGAAATTTAGTTGGAACTTTGGAAATCCCACTTTCTGTAGGCATTGTGGGAGGAATTGCAAACGTTCATCCTGTAGCCAAAGTTTGTACAAAAATTTTGGGAGCATCATCTGCGCAAGAACTAGCATGTGTAATGACTGCCACTGGTTTAGCCCAAAATTATAGTGCCATTAGAGCACTTGCTACTGAAGGAATTCAAAAAGGACACATGCGTCTTCACGCAAGAAATTTGGCAGCTGCTGCAGGTGCTACATCTGAACAAATTGATGATATTGTTCGAAAAATGATTGAAGAAAAGAAAATTTCACTTGATAGAGCTAAAGAATTACTTGGGCAAATTTAAACATGAGATTATATACCTAAAAAATGAAAATATTAAAAATGTCTGAAGTAAAATTTGCTATTCCAAAAGGAAGTCTAGAGGATGCCACATTCAAACTATTGGAAAAATCCTGGACTAGAGTAAATAGAAAAAGTAGAACTTATCGAGTTTATCTGGATGACACAAGCATTGTTGTTAAAATGCTTCGCCCTCAAGAAATCCCAACATTAGTTGCAGAAGGATTGTATGATGTGGGAATTACTGGCAAGGATTGGATGGGGGAAACAAATTCTGATGTCGAACCGATACTGGATTTAGAATATGGTAAAATTAGACTAGTAATTGCTTTTCCTGACAAATACCGTTACAAAAATCTTGATGAAATGATTGCAGATTATGGTAAAAAGAAAAAAACACTTAGAATTTCATCTGAATATCTTACAACTGCCTCAAAATTTCTAAAGCAATCAAAATCTTACAAAAAATATCACGGTTCAAAAGATCCTTTGATTGTAACCCCTTGGGTAAGATTGGGAAACAACAAAAATGTTCAAATTCATTTGTCCTTTGGTGCAACTGAAGCAAAACCTCCTGAGGATGTTGATGCGATAATGGATGTAACAGAAACAGGTACAACCCTAAAACAAAATAAACTCAAAATTGTTGATGAAGTTCTTACTTCCACTGCACATTTGATTGTAAATAAAAAATCACTAAGAGATCCTAAAAAACGTGAAAAAATATTTGATATTGTCACTTTAATGAGAGGTGCAGTTCATGGCAGAAAATTCTTACACATTTACCTGAATGTTGAAGAAAAAAATCTGAAAAAACTTTTGACACAGATGCCTTCTCTGAAAAAACCTACAATAAGTCCACTAAGCGAAGAGGGATGGTTTGGAGTAAATACAGTCATCAAAAAAGAAGAATTCCACAAACTCATCCCTAAATTAAGGAAGATTGCTCAGGGACTTGTAGTTCATGAACCACGACAAATACTTGAACTTGAGGAGATAAAGCGTGACGAAGAAAATTGATGAGAATAATCAAGGTATCTAATGTCGAAAAGTTTGCAGCAAGAATTATCCCAAAACAGCCTCAAAATAACAAAACTATAGTCGAATCCATTCTAAAAGATGTTAAAAAAAATGGCGATGCTGCAATTAAAAAATATGAAAAAAAATTTAGCAAAGCAAACATCTCTTCATTACGTTTATCTCAAAATGAAATAAAACACGCATATTCCAAGATCTCAAAAATTGAACTTGATGCGTTACAATTAGCAAAAGTAAAGCTTGGCAAAACAGAATCTACTGTCAAATCATTGCTAAAAAATAAAACAATTAATCAAGATGGAATAAAAATTATAAAAAAATTCATACCGCTTCAAAGTGTAGGATGTTATGTTCCTGGTGGACTGGCAAAATATCCAAGTTCAGTTATAATGTCTGTGGTTCCAGCTAAAATTGCAGGAGTCAAAAGAGTTGTGGTTGTATCCCCGCCAAACTCTGATGGGAAAATTGATCCATTAACAATTGTATCTGCTGATATTTGTGGATCTGATGAGATTTACAAAACAGGAGGTGTACAATCTATTGCAGCACTATCTTATGGTACAAAGTCTATCCCCAAAGTTGACAAAATTGTAGGTCCTGGTGGTGCATTTGTAACAACTGCAAAATCTTTGGTCAGTGATCAAACTGGGATTGACATGCTTGCAGGTCCTACTGAATTAGGAATTATGGCAGACAACTCCGCAAATCCAAAATTTGTCGCACTGGATTTGATTTCTCAAGCAGAACATAGCGATGATACTTTTTGTTATTTGATTACAACATCTAAAAAACTTGCAACGTCCGTGAACAAAATTATTTCAGAATTAATTCCAAAAATCCAGAGAGGAAAAATTGCTAAATTTAGTCTGAAAAATAATGGATTTATTGGAATATGCAAAACAAATTCTGATATGATTAAACTAGCAAATATTTTGGCTCCTGAACACTTGCAAATAATGACTAAAAATCCTGAATCAATATCCTCAAAAATCACCTCATCTGGACTGATTCTGATTGGAAATAACACTCCTTCATCTGCAAGTGACTATATTCTAGGCTCAAATCACATTCTTCCAACAAATGGATTTGGGAAAATTAGAGGATCGCTTTCTGTTTTGGACTTTGTCAAGGTAAACACGCAGATAACATCATCAAAGAAATCATTGTTAAAAACCTCGAAATACCTT
>JAJRWR010000016.1 GCA_024276695.1 archaeon | reverse complement strand
ATAAGAAATGATGATGACATAAGAAATGATGATGACATAAGAAATGATGATGACATAAGAAATGATGATGACATAAGAAATGATGATGACATAAGAAATGATGATGACATAAGAAATGATGATGACATAAGAAATGATGATAAGATTGTAGATGATAATTTTCAAACGGAAATTGAAATTCTTATGCAAAAAAATACCGTACTCGAAAAAGAAAATATAGAATTGAAAATACAGATTGATGATCTGACTCAAAGGGTATTACATCTTCAAGATCTTGTGATGGAACAAATTAAAGTAATGGTTGAAACTTTGTCTTTTCTTAAACTTGGAAATTAGACAAATATCATGTCCATGCACCAAATAATATGAGAAGATTCTGGGATAATACAAGAGAAGAAGAGAGTTTAGAAGAAGAAACAAGAACCATTGACGGTAATTTGGACTGTGAAGAGCAAATAATGGATGACATTGAAAGATTTGGTAGAGTTAGAACAAGTTTAATGAAGAATTTACGACAAAACTTTGGAGATAAAACTGCAAACAGAGCATTATGGCGAGTAAGTAAGAGAAAGACTAACGGTTACCTTCAAGAAAACTCTGAGAGTGACCACAACAATAGTCTGCAAAGCTAGTACAGAGTATCCATAATTGAGTAATGCATTGATGATGTTAGTTGCACGATTTTTGGATATCCTAATTGAGGATTGATTTCTGGAATGAAATTGATACTTTTCAGGAATTAGTTTAGTAAACTCTATGAAATATTGCATGCAAAAATGAACCCACAATCTGTTCCTTTACGAACTCTATGTTTACAAAGTGGAGATGGAATTCCGACATCTAAGAATGAAGAATGTTGTGCTGAACGTATTGTAGTTTCGCCAGAGGATGAAAGAAGAATCCATCAAAATTCTGAACCTGTTATTGCGTTGATTTATGATGAAGCAAGTAAAGAAAAAATGTATCATTTTGTCCTTGAACATGAATTAGAATTATCTCAATATGGAAAGATTCTTTCTACGGAATCTGAAAATGAATTGGGAAATTTGTTGAATAAGATTCCAAACATTTCAAAAAAACTTCATTTGTATACTGATGGTTCTAAAGGAGGGTATATTGGAATAGCTACAGAGACATTGTTAGGTAGATGTGATGATATGCTATTTTTTGTCGATTCTGTTGAAGAATCACATTATCCAGATTTACAAGTTGTTTTTGGTTCCGCTATGATTAATCATAAAGTCAGGATATTGCGGAACATTGATCATGCTAGAGAATGGATGAAAAGAGGAATATGACCAAACCGTTCCTATACATTTGTAAATAAATTTTTTTGCTTTTGTTTTAGATTTTCTAAATCTTCAGAATTTTTGTTTAGAATCTCAATCATATGCATTAATCGATCTTGCATTTTTTTCCTATCTTCAGGATCTAGTTTATTTAATAATAAATTGATTTGATCCACTACATCCTTTTTCAATGCAAGTTTGCCGCCCATCAGTGGAATATTTTCTAAAATTTTCTTGAATTCTTCTGTTTGTAAATCATTCATTACTGTTCATTTTTCTTTTTAGTTTTTAACCTTTTAATTTCTTCTCTTAGTTCCTGAATTGTTTTTTCATTTTGTACATATGTCTCTATTTCCTCTTTTTGTTTAATTATAAGTTCTTCTTGTGTATTTTTAAATTCTTCTACATTACTCATTAATTCCTCTCTAATTTTATTTTTCAATGTGGTTTCTTCTTCTACCTTATTGGTTAGAGTTTGAACTGGTTTTTGACCAAAATAATATCCCAGTACGGCTGCAACAAAACCACTATAAATTGCACTTAATCGCTCAATCCCATCCAAACCATAACTGTTTAACGCAATGCCAAGTAACAGCACATATGAAATTACAATAATTATTGCAATAATAAACGGAAAATGATCATTGATAGGAGTAGCGGTTAATTCTGGCATATTCTAAATAGTCCATTATCTAAAGAAATTTTGTTCTTCATATTACAACATAATTGATTGATGGCATGAACCTTATCAATTGATGTTATTGTTACGTTTAACTTTATCTTACAAGAATGATTTTTTAATAAAATTTGCATCATTTTCATTAGTTACTAATTTGAAAGTATTAAATTGTTATAGATAAAATTATTCACAAAAAAATAATTTATTAAGGCAAAAATTTGGAACGCATATATGTCTACTAAGTATGAGGTTAGACCTTTGAGAAAAGAGGATCTATATAATGGATTCTTGAAAACATTAGATAATTTACGAAAGCCAGATAATTTGGAATCCAACCATGATCTGGATTTTGAAAAAGCTAGTTCTGTGTTTTCTCAGATTGAACAAAATTCTAATCATTTCACTTATGTTGCAGTTAATGAACATGGGGTTTTTAGTACTATAACGCTCTTAATAGAAAATAAATTTATTCATGAAGGAAGGAATATAGGTCATATTGAAGATGTAGTGACTCGTAAAGGATTTGAAGGTCAAGGAGCATCTAAATCTATTTTATGTAAGTTATTAGATATTGCAAAAGAAAATAATTGTTATAAAACTATTTTAAATTGTAAAGATGACAAGATTCTTTTTTATGAAAAAATAGGTTTTGAGCAAGCACATAATGAAATGCGATTTGATCATGATTAGTTGGGTGTTATAACTAATAATTTTCACCTGTGCTACGGAGTATCAATAATATTCTTTATTATCGTTTATTACTATGTCTTTATTTTTGATCACTCCTAAATTATCACAAAATAATTGCATGTCATCAATTTCTTTTATCGTTATTTTTTCACAATCTTTTGAATGAGCAATTTTTACTAGGGATACAACAAGGAGTTTTTTTACTTCAAGTATGTCATCAATTTCTTGGGATACAACCATGTCATCAATCTTGCCTACATTTTTTAGTTTATTGGACATTATCAATAAAGTCGCTGTTCCTACAAGTTCATCCTCTTTTTTTACCACATAAATAATATGATCTGGATTTTGATCAATTTTCAAAAAAATGTTTTGTTTTTTTTCAGATAGAATTGTTCCCATATAATATTTTGAAGATAACAAATCTAAATAACAATCCACATCATTCTTTTTTAGATACTCATGTGTCATTTTTTTCATTACTCGTCATACATATATTTACAATATAACTATAATTTGGATTTGTACTTTATTTAATGTCGTAATTCATCTTATTCACTATCAGATAAAGTTACAAAATTTTCAGTGTCCTATTTTTAATAGTATTTTTTCATAAATCTTCGTTGTTTTATCTTCTAACAAATTCTTTTTGATGTACCATAAGGTAGATTTGTTAATTCCCAATCTTTTTCTCTCATAAGTCATATTCAAAATCTTTTCTCTCAATTTTAAATTGTCATTTCTGTTTAATTTTATTTTAGGAATAACAAATTCAAATTCTTTCTTTTTATCTACAATAAAATTAGATAACTGTTGGAGATTATCTTGAAGTATGATCTGATAAGAATAGTTCTTTCCATTCTTGTAATTATATCTGGCATTAAAGTTTGAATTTATCTTCTCAATAAGTAATTTAGCAACATTTTCTCCTAATCTAGTATGATAATTTTCTGTAATTATAAAATCAGATTTCTTGATCTTCTTTTCTTCCAGTAATTGAATTACGGATACATCAATGAGCTATCTAAATAATTCCTGAATGTCATAAACCAACGATGTCCTGCTCTGATTAATCTCATGCAAAAATCCAATGGAATAATCAAGACCAACTGAATTAATTGATTTTCTAATCTCTGATTCCAATATGGCATAACCATAATTTAACAAAGCGTTAATTTCATCTGATGCATTATAGTTTCTAGAGTTTGTTTTGTTCTTTCTTCCAGTGAAATGAAACTCTGGATTTAATTTATTGAATATTTTTGTCAGATTCTCAAGATAAATTCCTGCAATTCTTCCTTCATATGTCATCAGCTGTTTGATTGATTTTGAAATATCCTGTTTCTCACTGTTTTTCATTATATCCAACAAAAACAAATCTTCCTTTTCTGCTGATTTTCTAATCTTGGTAGAATCTACAGATTCATAGAATTTGGATAATTCTTCCAACAAGTTCAAAGATTGTTCTACCTTACATTGTACGATTTTCAGTGCAATCTCAAATCTATCTATACCATCAAGGTACTTTTGGTACTGTTTTATGCGTAATTTGCCTGATTTTGGCTGCTCTGGCATTACGTTTGCTACTAACTGACCATTTCAATTTAGTAGAGTCAAATTGATGTTGTATTTCATCAACCATCTCATTGCCTCAAATGTGATGTTTCCAGTATGGCCATCAATCATTATGGAATCGTGATTAATTTTGTGAGGATGAAATTCCAGTCTTGTGTTTTTGACTCTTTATTATTGATGACCAAGAAAATCACACAATTTGCTGTTGTTTGCATTAACTGCCAATATTGTTGGACATACACCAAGGGTACACCAAATTACAGAATTAGGTGTCCAAAATGTCATTCATCACAGAATGACCTAAACCGAAAGATTTTCGGAAAATGGAGGCCCTCACTATGACGGCCCAGCCATTACACAAAAGGCCATGGAGAAAATTATCTCCAAGGCAAAAGTTGTTGCGTGAAAAATCACTTGCAGTGATTAGTGAATTGCGTAACAGCAAAACCAAGACGCTGCCACAAGTAGCAAACGACAACGACATTACTGTAAATAATGTCATAAAACATACAAACGGTTTCAAGAAAGTAAATGGAAAACCATCTGTAAAGAGATGGGATAGAATCAAAAGAGTGATGAGAATCAACACTGACGGCAAAGAAAAGAGTATAGAGATTAGAGATTCCAGGACAGCATCAGTTGTTGGACGATACCACAATGCGGTCAAACAATTCTTGAACACTGGAGACAAAACAAAACTAAAACAATTCAGAAACAAGAAGGTAAAGGATAGTAAAGGAAAGTTGCATCGATTCGAAACCAATCCTGATAAAATAATTAAAATCAATCAGAGAATTGAAGAGCCAGAATTTTATGAGGTGTACAATACAAAATGACTAATTTTGAAACATCTCTTGTAAACAAAACTATCAGTTTGCAGACCTTGATGGGATTTTGCATCGGTAAACTCAGAGACGACACTCTAGATACAATTGATGAAATTGAGGGATGGATAAACGAGATAGTAACAAAACCAAAGAACAAGTCAATGCAGGAAAAGAAAAACAGATGCGAGATTTGCAATTCCAAGGAAGAACCATACAATTTGGAATT
>JAJRWR010000015.1 GCA_024276695.1 archaeon | reverse complement strand
GGAATGGGAAGAACGCGAAGGCGTCAAACTAGAAGACGGTCTGTATCGTGGACTAATGAGACGTGGAGCAGGTGATGAGCTTGCTGCTGGCTGTGCAAAGAGTCAGATGTTCCATGATGCTGCTCAGGCAACAATGTAAAATTTAATCCAATACCTTAAAACCTTATTTTCATTTTCTATATTATGAATATTGGAATTGTTCATGGTTTTGTAGGCGGTGGGGGCGGTACTGAAAAAACACTTTTATCAATAATAGAATCACTAAAAGAAAAAAATCATAAAATTACATTATACACATTTTCAAAACCCTCAATTCTGATTAATGGAATAAAAATCAAAAGCATTTTACCATTTTCTTTATCCTTGTTTGGATTGTATCAGAGATATTCTGAAAAAAATATTATAAAAAAAGCCGAAAAAAATGATATAATTATTCAAACATCGGGTGGTTTAACAGAACCCCCTGATCTTACAAAACATCTAATTGTATATTGTCATAGTGATTTTCAAAATGAACTTGAAAAAAATATAACAAAATACAAAGGATTATGGGCAATTTACTACAAACCATATCTTGAATTTAGTAAAAATTTTGAAAAAATGATTAAAAATAAAAAAATTCATCTTATAACAAATTCAGAATTTACACATAACTCAATTAAAAGTAAATATAAAAAAAATTCATCTATAATATATCCACCAGTAGATTTATCTGAATTCAAAAATGACTTTCCTCCTAAAAAACAACAGATTATTACTGTTTCACGATTTTCACAAGAAAAAAATCTTGAGTTTGCTTTAACTGTAATTAAAAATATTGATACAGAATATTATTTAGTTGGTAATACTAAAACAAAATCTAATGAATTGTATTTTAATAAAATTCTGTCAAAAATTAATGGACAAAAAAACAGTTCAAAAATTAATCTTTTAAAAAATATAACCCGAAATGAAGTTATCCAAAATTTAAAAAATTCTAAAATCTATTTTCATTCTTCGCCTGAAACATTTGGAATTTCAATCATTGAGGCTATTGCTGCAAATTGTATACCTATTGTTCCTAACGATTCAGCTCATAAAGAAACTGTTCCATATGAACAACTAAGATATACGCCTGATGATGTTCCTGACGCTACTAAAAAACTAACTGAAGCACTTTCAGGAAAATTTGATTATATTCTTGAATCTCTAAACGAATCTATAATGCAGTATGATAAAAAAAATTTTAAAAAGAAATTTATAAAATATTTGGAAACTGAATTTTCAATAAAACCTTAACTAATTAAAAAATTTATTTAAAATCAATAATTCTTTTTAATAATAAAGATATAGTAGTAAATTAAAGAACTATTAGAAATTCATGAAAATAGCTATAGTAATGGGAACTAGACCTGAAATAATTAAACTAGCTCCAATAATTAAAAAACTACCCAAAAGTTCATCTACAGTAATTTTTACTGGTCAACATTATGATTATGAAATGAGTTTACAATTCATCAATCAATTAGGAATCCAAAATCTTGACTATAAAATAAAACTAACAAAACTTCAAAATACAACTACTGATCGAGCTACTCAAATTGGAGAGATGATGATAAAGTTAGCAAAAATTTTCACAAAAATTAATCCTGACACTGTAGTTGTACAAGGAGATACTAACACTGTCTTATCCTCGGCAATATCCTCTATCAAATGCAGTATACCTGTATCTCATGTTGAAGCAGGATTACGAAGCTATGATTGGAGAATGCCTGAAGAACATAATCGAGTTGCAGTTGATCATATATCTGAATTTTTGTTTGCTCCGACTAAACTCAACAAAACCATACTGACAAAAGAAAATGTTCATGGAAAAATTTTTGTTACAGGAAATACTTCTATTGATGCAGTTTGTGAAAATATAAAAAATGTTGAAAAAACAAAAACCATTTCAGATGATTTTGATGATTTTGTATTGTTAACTCTTCACAGGGGAGAAAATGTAGATGATAAAAATATACTATCAGGTATAATAAACGGTTTGATTAATTCTAATACAAAAATTGTTTTTCCATTACATCCAAGAACATTAAAAAAATTAAAGCTATTTGGACTATTTTCAAAAATTACAAATTCAAAAAATATCACAATTTTACCCCCTGTTGGATATTTTGATATGTTATATCTTATGAGAAAATGTAATCTTATTGTATCTGATTCTGGTGGAATACAAGAAGAATCTACTGCTCCACCAATACGCAAAAAAGTTCTAGTTTTAAGAACATCTACAGAAAGAATAGAAGCAGTTGAAACTGGTTTTGCAGAAATGATAGGCGTGAATTCCTCCAAAATCGCTAGTTCTATCCGTAAAAACTTTAACAATCCATTAAAACTGTCAAAAAATCCATATGGAAGTGGAAAAACAAGCAAAAAAATCATTGAAATTTTAAAAAAAAAAATTTAGATCAATTTTGTTTACCATATATTATATTTAGACAAAAATTATTTCTAAAATAATGTCATATGAGCAATTACTTGGAAAAATTCAAAATTTTCAAGCAAACATCTGTGTCGTAGGATTAGGTCAAGTAGGATTACCTACTGCATTAATTTTTGCAAAACAAGGCTACAAAGTATATGGATATGACATTAATGAGTTAATACTAAAATCATTATCTAATAAGCAATCACCATTTGAAGAAGAAGGAATTAAAGAACTAATTTCACAAACAATTGAAACTAAAAAATTTGAACCAAATAATTCATTAAAAGAATGTGTAGAAAATTCTGATATTGTTATTGTATGTGTTGCTACTCCGATAATTGATATTACTCCAAATCTATCATTTTTAAAAAATGCTTTAATATCATTGAGTGAATTAAATTTAAAAAGAAAGCTTGTTATTATAGAAAGTTCTATTCCACCTGGTACATTCAAAGATTTTGTATTGCCTATAATTACAAAGAATGCTTCATTGGGAAGTGATTTTTGGGCAGCTTATGCTCCTGAAAGACTTTCTCCCAGTCTAGCTTTTTCTGAAATTCAAGGAACTCCTAGAATTATTGGCAATGAGGATGAGCAATCTGGTAATCTTGCAAAATCTCTGTACCAAAATATGGTTAATTCTCAAATTTTTGTAACAAATTCAAAAGTTGCAGAATTATCAAAATTAGTAGAAAATTCCTATAGGGATGTTAACATAGCTTTTGCTAACGAAATCAGTTTAATCTGTGAAAAATATGGGGCTGATTTTGCTGAACTTGTCACGGTTTGTAATTCACACCCTCGTGTAAATTTGCATATGGCAGGACCTGGAGTTGGAGGACCATGTTTACCCAAAGATCCATATCTTTTATTGAATTCAGCTAATGGTGATAAAATTGAATCTAAAATCATTATCGAATCTAGAAAAATTAATGATTTAATGCCACTTCATATTTCTAAACTTGTAACAAATGCATTAAAATCTCAAAGAAAATCTTTAACCAATTCAACAATAATGATTCTTGGAACTGCATACAAAGGAAATGTAAGTGATACTAGATTTTCTCCATCTAAAGAAATAATCCATGATCTACAGCAAAAACAGTGCTCTATCTTAGTTTATGATCCATTAACTGATGAAACTTTTGGTGCAGAAAAAATCTATAATTTAGATGAAGAAAATATCCAAAAATGTGATGCTTTAGTAATTATGGCAGATCATGATGAATTTAGAAAAATTAATCCCTCTATATTCAAGTCAATGATTAAAAAACCAATAATTGTTGATACGAAACGAATTTTTAATTCTACCAATATTGAAAATCTAGATATGATTTACCTTTCTGAGGGTTATCTTGGAACCTCAAATTTGTTTAAAATCCGGGAGATTGACAGTTGACACTATTAAAAAAAAGAGTTTTGGTGACTGGTGGAAATGGAGCAGTTGGATGTAATCTAGTAATGAGACTATTGAAATTAGATGCAAAAGTTACCGTATTAGATGATTTTTCTCAAAGTACTAAAGGTAATCTAAAAAATTATAAAAATCTTAGAATAATAAAAGGAGATATAACAAATTCTAAAATTCTTCAAAAAATATTTTCTAAGAAATTTGATATTGTTTTTCACTTGGCAGCTAGATTTGCCAATGAAATGTCTGTACATGATCCACTTGAGGATTTACGTGTTAATGTAGAAGGTACTCTGAAAATTCTTTTAGAATCTGCAAAACACGATGTTAAAAGATTTGTTTATACATCATCATCTTCTTTATATGGACAAAGTAATTTTGTGACAAAAAAAGAAAATTCCTTTCCAAAACCATCTACTCCATATGCTGCTAGCAAACTTTCTGGTGAATTTTATTGTAACGCAATACATGAATCATATTCTATGGATTATACCATAGTTCGACTATCTAATTCGTATGGACCATATGATCCATCTGGAAAATTTCGTAATGTAATTCCTAATTTTATAAAAGCAGCACTATCTAACAAAAATCTAATTATTACTGGTACTGGAAATGAAACTCGAGACTTTACATATGTTGATGATGTTGTAAATGGTATTATTTTAGCAGGAACTAAATCTAATGGTAAAAATGAAGTGTTCAATTTAGGAACTGGAAAAGAAACTAAAATCTCTTTAATTGCAAAACAAATTATCAAACATACCAATAGTAATTCAAAAATTATTTTTAGTCCAAGACGTAGTTTTGATCATATAATAAGAAGAAAAATGGATATCTTAAAAGCAAAAAAACTTCTTGGATATGAGCCTAAAACAAGCATAAGTGACGGAATAAAAATGACTTGTGATTGGGCAAAACAATAGGTGACTTGAATTAAATATACTTGTATTGTGCAATGTAGATCTTTCACAAAAATGGGGTGATTATACTAGAGTTTTTTCACTTATGAAAGCATTTTCTGATAGAGGTCATAAAGTAACAATTTTTGTGATCCGACCAGAAAAGAAAAAACAATCAATTTCAAATTTTCAAGAAAACTCTCTTAATGTTTATGAAATTCATCCACCACCCTTCACACCATTTAGTGGGAAAAGAGGAATAGGAAAATATGTTAATTATCTTTTATGTCAATTTTCAATTAAAAAACTTGCATCAAATATTATGAAAAAAAATAAAATTGATTATGTTTATTCTTATATGCCTGGAATTGGAACTTCATATCACGCCATGAAAATCAAATCTAAATTAAAAATTAAACATGTACTTGATTTTGCAGATTTTCATGTATATGTAAGACCAAAACGTTTAGCTATGGATTCCTTTAGAAATGCAGATAAAATTGTGGTGATTACTGATTATCTAAAACAATTTTTATTGGATAAAGGGATCACTGCAGAAAAAATTCATCTCATACCTAATGGAGTAGATTTGGACATGTTTGATCCATCAAAATATGGAGATGAAATTCATGAATTACGTAAATTATTCCAATCAAAAAATCTAATTATTTTTTCTGGTGCTTTACAAGATTTGAATATGATAATAAATTCTGCAAACAATGTGATTGCTGAATTTCCTGACACAAAATACATAATTCTAGGTGATCATAGAGATCCAAATCGTTCAAAAGATAATTGGGAAAAACGTGTTATGGAAAAAGGGTTAAGCAAATTTTTTGTCTTTTTAGGTAAAAAACCACATGAAGAAATTCCAAAATTCTTACTTTGTGCTGATATCTGCATCGATTCATTTCCAGATGAACCATATTATGCTGCTGCTCATCCAGTAAAATTGTTAGAGTATGGGGCATGTGGAAAGCCAGTTGTAGCAACTAGAGTCTCAGAAACTGAAAAATTAGTAAAACATAATGAACATGGATTTTTAGCAACTCCTTCAAACCCTGATGAATTTTCGGAATCATTAAAAACTCTTTTAAAATCAAAAGACTTACAAGAACAAATGGGAAAAGAATTTTCAAAACACATTCATGAGAATTTCGATTGGAATAATTTAGCAAAAAAATTAGAAAAATCATTAAATTAATTTATTTATTTTTTCTAATTTCATTAATAATGGATTTCATTAAATTTTTAGTTCTAGAATCAATAAAATATGTAATCGAAAGATATCCAACAATAGATAATATTACAAAAATTAATAAATTAGGCAAAAATTTGAAAATACTAATTTCGTATTCAAGATATTCTTCTGTAATAAAATATGTTGTACCAAATACAATTATGCTAACTATAATGTATTTTAAAATACTTTGATAATTAATTTTTAAAGGGAAATTTTTTTGGACAAGAATGATTATGTATATACTAAAAGGAATTTCAACAATAAATGATATTATTGACCAAAGAATTACTACTTCTAATTGTGAGTTAGTTGCAATAAATAAAAATCCAATAATTAAAGAAGTAATGTATACTATTGATC
The DNA here is from genome assembly GCA_024276695.1 of archaeon. GTDB lineage: Archaea > Thermoproteota > Nitrososphaeria > Nitrososphaerales > Nitrosopumilaceae > Nitrosopumilus. The sequence goes on along the minus strand of JAJRWR010000015.1, from coordinate 24,511 downwards.
TAATTATATTGATTGTTGGAATATGAAACAATTTACTATTAAAATAATCTCTAAATGTGGCTTTTTCATTCATATCTACTTTTTCTATACCTGTCAAAGCAGGTTGTATAATGGATGAAAATGTCATTAATGCAGTTCTCAAAGTTAGAAAAATAACTACAGTAGTTGCAATTTCATAAATTGGGTTTAATGCAAATAAACCTCCTTTCATAAATGTGAATGATATTGCAGTAAGTGGTATTGCAAAATAAAAAAATCGTGTTAAATTTTCCTGCAAAATTTCCTTTTTATTTTCACTTAATAATTTAGGATAAATTGCTCTAGATATTGCTCCAGATTCTTTAACAAGGGAACTTACAGATAATGATGCAGTATAGTATGCTAACCCTATTACCGAATCTGTAATTAAAGTAAAAACAAGAATATCTGACTTGGTGATAAAATTAGTAATTCCTGGATATAATGAAATCCAAAATAATCTCATCCATTTTTTTAAAAATCTTACCTCAAATGTTTTTGTTAATTTTTCTCTTGCATAAACTAACAAGATAACAATACTAAAAATATGTGAAAATGTGGTGGTTAAAATTGCACCCATCACACCTAGTTCTAAAAAATAAACAAGTAGTAATCCTAATGGAATCTTAGTTATTTCAAAAACAAGATGTCCATAACTGACAACATGTGGTTTCCATCCAAAATTTATTGCTGATAAGGTACGATGTAAAAATGTCACAGGAATTAATATTACTGCGAAAAGAAGAATAATATTATCAACTTCAGTATTTTCACTTACTATCAAAACAATAATTACATATGTTATCATTCCAATCATAGATAAAAAACCACTTGAAAAAATAGCAGTTCTTCCTGATTTTTCTTTTCTCGCAATCTCTCTAGTTGTCCAATAAGAAATTACCGGTTCGGCAATTAGAATATAGACAATTAGTCCACCAACTAAAGTCCAAGTACCTAATTCTTCAACTGATAATTGTCTTGTAACGATTATTGTAAAAACTAATCCTGTAATGATAGTGAGAATACCTACTCCAAACGAAATAAGCCCAGAATATGTTACTCTAATTCCTGACATTTTTATTCATTCAATATGACAAATTTACGGCTTTTGAATTTTTTGATAAATTTGTTGATTTCATGAAATAATTTGATCAAGCTAAGAATTTTTAGTTTATTCAATTGTTGTCTTAAACTAAATATTTAAAGAAGATATAAGTTTTCAACCGGATATGAAAGACAAAATTCTATGTTTGTTTGATGCAGAATGGACTCATTTTGGAATTGCTAAATTTTTTAAAGAAAATTATGATTGTGATCTTTATTCCATTGTTGATATTGACTATTTCACAAAACCATTTTTTGTAAATCAAAAATTAATCAAGTTTAAAAAAACTTGGTTTTATCGTGATTTTATATCCGTCAAATCTCAAGAACCAGATAATGATTTTTTAAAAAAATTTGAATCAAAATATAACATAAATCTATGGTCAATTGCTTACTCTGAAAGATTTTTTCTTTCTTACAACAAGTTTCATAAATTTACATATAAAGAAATCCTTAATTTGCTTGAACAAGAAAGTAAATTGTTTGATAAAATACTTGATGAAGTCAAACCAGATTATTTGATCATTAAATTAGTTGATTCTCATCAAAGTAATCTTCTACATACAATGTGTGGTAATAAAGGAATTAAAATTCTAATGTTGGGTCCTACTAGATTTGCATCAAAATGGACAATTTACCAGAATTATGAAATAATTGACGATTTTTCTGAAAATCTTAACCTTGAGAATAAAGAGAGAACAAATGTAGAAATTCATGAATATGTAAAAAATTACAATGCTCTAAAAACTATGACTCCATTAATTTCTGCCTCTAAAATATCTTTTATTAAAAAACTAAGTAATTATTTTTATAATTTAAAATTACTTTCTCAAAATGAAGTCCAAAATTATTATGCACATCATGGAAAATCTTGGTTTAAATTAATCACGCAATTTATTTTTTTAAAAAAGAAAATCCGAGATAATTTCATTAACAATAAATTTTTAAAAAATATTGAAAAAAATCAACCTTTTTTATATTTCCCTCTTCATGTTGAACCTGAACGTCAACTTCTTGTAGTTACTCCCTTCTATACTAATCAAATAGAATTAATATCAAATATTGCAAAATCTATACCAATTGAATACAAATTATATGTAAAAGAACATCCTATGATGGAATTAAAAGCATGGAGAGAAATTTCATTTTATAAAAAAATTCTTGATTTACCTAATGTCACTCTTATTCACCCTTCTGTTAAATCTGAAGATTTAATCAAAAATTCTAATGCTGTAGTTACTGTAAATGGTACTACTGGTGTTGAAGCAATTTTATTAGGAAAACCTGTAATTGCTTTTGCTGATGTTAGCTATGCTTATCTTCCTAATGTAAAACGGATTTATAATATTGAGGAATTACCGGAAATTATAAAACAATCATTGAATACTGTAGTTGACACTAAATCACTGAATAATTATATTAATTTTGTTGAAAAACATTCTTTTGATTTTGATTTACAAAAATTGAGACGTGATTTTAATTTGTTTTTTAATAACTATAATTCTGCAAAAAGTAATGTAACTGAATTAGATATGAAAAATTTTTTAGAAAAACATAAAAAAGAATTTGAAATTTTAAGTAAGGAACATGTTAAAAAAATTAATCAATACAAACAAAATTCAGAAAAAATATTGCCTTCAAGTTAATTACTAGAATGTCTACTAATCTATATATTCAAGCACGTGAAGGATCTACCAGATTACATGGAAAAGTTTTAAAAAAATTATGTAATAAAACTATTATTCAAATCTTATTTGAAAGAATGTTTAAGGTAAAAAATATCAAAAAAATCATTTTAATCACTGGTTCTGAAATAAAAAACAAAAATATTATTGAGGAATGTAAAAGAATACATCTAGACTATTTTTGTGGAAATGAAATTAATCTTTTAGATAGATTTTATAATGCCTCATTATATTTTCCATCTGAAAATATTATTCGTATCACCGCAGATAATCCCTTCACTGACTATGATTTGATAAATAAAGGACTTAAACTTTTTACTAAGGGTGATTATGATATTTTGAGCAATAATCGTATCAAAACTTATCCTCTAGGATTAAATTTTGAAATTTTCACTACTAAAGCATTACAATTAGCATGGAAAAATACATTATATAATTTCAAAAATACTGTTTTTTTAAAAACAGAAATTCCACCTACAAAATATCTCCTTTCTGACAAAAATATTAAAAATTATGATTTTATTCATGATAAAGATCTTTCTAAAATTGCTCTTACAATTGACACTCCACAAGATTTCGAAATGCTTTCAAATATTTTTGAAAGTATATACTCAAATAATCACTTTTTTACATTAAAAGATATAATGAAATATTATAATAAAATAATGTTAAATAATGGTGGAGAAAAAAATGAAAAAAGTTACTATTGGAGATAAAATTATAGATGAAAATTCCCCATGTTTAATATCATTAGAACCTGGAGGTACATTCCAAAGTATTGATGAAGCTAAAAAAATGATTAAAATTTCAGCTGAATCTGGTGCGGATGCAATAAAATTTCAAACTTTTCTTCCTGGAGATGCAGATAGAATGATGGGGAAAAAAGATCTTAAAGTAAATTATGATACTTCTGAAGGTAAGCAACAAGAATTAGTATATGATGCTCTAAAAAGAAGAGAACTTACTAAAGAAGAATGGAAAGAATTAGTCGATTATTCAAAATCTCAAAATATTCTTTTTATTACAGCTCCTTATTTTCCAGAAACCATAGATTTTTTAAAAGAAATTAAAATTGATGCAATTAAAGTTAGTAAAGGAGATATCAACAATGTTCTTTTGATTGATAAAATAGCAAAAACCAATTTACCTATAATACTTGATGGTAGAGAAAAATTTTCGGATGTTGAAAAAGATGTAAAAATCTGTGAAGATAATGGAAATTCTCAAATTATTATTATGCACTGTCCTTCTGGATATCCTTCAGAAAATGCAGGTGTTCATCTAAAAGCTATTCATGGAATACAAAAAAAATATGATTTCCCTGTTGGTTTTGCAGATCATTCAGTTGGAGGAATTATGAATTATGCAGCAGTTGCATTAGGGGCAAAAATGATTGAGAAAACAATCACTAGTGATAAAACACTAAATTATGTAGAACACTATATGTCATTAGAACTAGATGAACTTGAAAAGTTTGTAAAAAATTTGAGAGCCGTAGAAAGTGCTCTAGGTGATCCTGATATTATTTTTGAATCTCGTGTATCTGATGATACTAGGAGAAGTTTAGTTGCTAAAAATGATATAAAAAAGGGTGATCAAATTACTGAAAATTTATTAGAATTCAGAAGACCAGGTGATTTAGGAATTCCTGTTTCTCAAGGATTTGAAATTATTAACAAAATTACATTATTTGATATTCCTAAAGGTACATCTCTTAAATGGAATATGTTTAACAATGAATAAAATTAAATTATTACCATGAATAAGTTTAAAGAAACTGAAAATTTTCTTAAAGTAAATTATTCCCATCTTAAAAAAATTCATAATATTCAGTTATTAGATCATAATAACATTAACAGTATAAACTATTTAATTTCTACAAAAACCTCAAAATTCGTTTTGCATAAAATCACTGATGGTTCACAATCAGAAAAAATTAATTCAATGTGTAATATTTTAAATTACTGTTCTAAAAATAATGCAAAAGTACCCAAACCAATAACAAACAATCAAAATACATATTCAAAAAATTCTATTTATTTGACAAAATATTATGAAGGAAATTTATTTTCAGGTACTAAACAAGAATTTAAAGAGACCGCCAAAGAATTTGCCATATTACATAAAACCCTCTCTCATAATTCTATTCCTTATAATTTTCGTATTTTCCAAAATTCTTACAAAATACTTCAAAATGATGAGATAAAATTAATTTTAAAAATCATAAAAAACAAAAAATCAACCACACCTTTTGATAGACTTTTTTTGAATAATAAGGATTTCATTGTTAAAATTATCTTTGAACATAAAAAATTAGAGAATGAAAATAAAAGTTTTGAAAGAAATTCTAAACAATTAATTCATAATGATCTTCACCCTAAAAATATTATTTATCATAATAGAAGAGTTTCAGTAATTTTGGACTTTGGTTCAATGAGAAAAGGTAACATATTGGAAGATATTGCTTTTACAAGTTATCGTTTTTCTACACATAATACCAAGAAGATTTCAGATATCAAAAATAATATTGTTTTTTTTATTAATGAATATTTGAATCATAATGAACTATCTATAATAAATTCTAAAAGACTTGAATACTTCTTCATAAAAAAAATTCTTAATAGATTAAGTTTTATTCTTAAAATGAATTACTTTTCTAATTCATTTATTTGGAACTCTGATTTTATAAAACATATACGATTTTTACAGCATGGACATAATTCAAAAATTTTTACAAAATAATTCAAGTAATTAGATTTTGTGAAGGTATAATCCACATTTTTTGAGATTTTTTTGCTATTTTTTCTTCTTGCTTGGAAATTAACACTTCTTTAATTTTTTCTCCTTGTCTTTTACCAATTATTTTATGCTTTTTTGAAATTTTTGAGGCTAATTTTTTCACATTTTGCAATTTCATATTTGGTACAAAAATTTCACCTTTGTCAGCTAATAACATACATTCTAAAATAAAATTAATTGCTTCATCTATATGAAAAAAATACCTTTCCATTATTGGATCTGTAATGGACAACGGTAAGTCATTTTTTAATTCATTATCCCAAATTTCAAAAACATTTCCTCGTGTTTCAACTACATTTCCAAATCTAATTGTTGCAGATTTCGTTTTAGGAATATGCATACCTGCCCAACTTGTTAATCTTTCACCTAACTGTTTTGTTGTTCCATATAATGTTGATGGTTCTGTAGCCTTGTCAGTACTAATATTAAGAAATAATGTTGGTTCTTGCTTGATAATCATTTTAAGTATATTTACTGTTCCATTAATATTTACATCAATTGTTTCAATTGGATTATATTCAGAAATTTCAATATTTTTTATTGCAGCAGTATGAATAATTACATCTGTTTTATTTCCAGCCAAATCTAATCTATCTTTATCTAATATGCTGCCAAGTAACAATCTAATTCGAGAATCTTTTACCGATCTTCCTAATCTAAAAAGTGCATATTCATCTATATCTAAAACACGTATTGCTTTAACTGGATATTCTAATAATTTTTTAGTTAATTCTGAGCCTATACTTCCAGCCCCTCCAGTAATAAGCACTGTTTTATTTTTTAATTTGTTTTTTAATGCTGAATTACTTTTTTTTGTTTCTTTCACATTTGTCAATTTCTGTCTGCTCTCATCTAAATTCGTAATGACCTTATAATATATAATCCACTATTATGATAGTTTTAGTATTATATTATGAATCATTATTTTAAAGAAACGATGAATTTTGAAATCTTATAAGATGAAAGTGCCTTATTTTGTACCTTGGATTAACAATAATGATAGAAAGAATGTTTCAAAAGCATTATTGAATAGATGGCTTACAAATGGCCCTTTTTTAAAAGAATTTGAATCAAAATTTAATAAATATCTTCAAACAAATTATTCCATAGGTGTAGGTAGTGCAACACAGGGATTGCATTTATCATTACAAGCATTGGGTATTGGTCCAGGAGATGAAGTGATCGTACCTACATTTACTTTTGCTGCAACTGCAAATTCAGTATTATATTGTGGTGCAAAACCAATTTTTGCTGATATTGATAGTGACACATTTAATATTTCAATTAAAGAAATAAAGAAAAAAATTTCTAAAAAAACTAAAGCAGTAATCCCCGTTCATTATGGTGGACAAGCATGTGACATGTCAGAAATTTTAAAAATATGTAAAGAACATAAATTATTTTTAGTTGAGGATTGTGCACACTCATTAGGCTCTACTTACAAAAATCATTTTTGTGGAAGTCTGGGAATTCTTGGTTGTTTTAGTTTCTATGCTACAAAGGTAATTACTACTGCAGAAGGCGGTATGGTTACAACAAATTCTGCAAAATTAGATCTGAAAATTAGATCATTAAGATCAAAAGGAATGAACATTCAAGCTAAAGATAGAGAGAAAAAATCTAAATGGAAATATGATATCACTGATTTAGGATATAATTATCGACTTGATGAAATTAGATCAGCTTTAGGTGTTTCACAAATTGCAAGAATTAATTCTATAAACAATATGAGAATCAAAATTGCAACTCACTATGACAAACTTATTAACAAAATTAATGGTATAACTATACCTAAGAAAAAATCAAATAGAAATCATATTTATCATCTTTATACAATAAAAATTGAAAAAGATTTCAATATGTCTAGAGATGAATTATTTACAAAACTTGCTTCCAAAGGAATTGGAACTAGTGTTCAATATTATCCATTGCATAAGATGTCTTATTACAAAAATAATTCTTCAGCAAGAAAGAAATTTTTTAATGCTGAAAAGCTTAAAGATCAAATATTATGTCTTCCAATTTTTCCAAAAATGACATTAAAACAAGTTGAATATGTAGTATCCAATTTAAAATAAATTCTACTTTAACTCTAAAATTTTTTCAGCTACTCTTTGAGAACCTTTTCCATCACAATATTTCTTAATTATGTTATTTCTTTTTTTATCATTGATATCCTCCAAAAATCGCTTTATCTTTTGATTTATTTTATCATCAATTAATCCTAAATTTGTTGCAATTCCTCTTTTTTCCCATTCATTTGCCGTCTGTAATTGATGTTTTTCTTGACAAATAATACCAAAAGGAATTTTTTGTGAAGCAAATTCATAACTTGTTAATCCTCCTGAGCATAATCCTACTTTAGCTGTAGATATTTCCTTTTGTATATTATCTGTTTTCTGAATAATCGTAAGATTTTTTTTTTGTTCACTTGAAATTTTTTGCTTATTTTTTGTTCCAGGACCAAGAATAATTTTTGTTTTAAAATTTGGCTTTAATTTTATTATCTCATCAATTACCATATTTGAAATTCCATGTTCATCAAATCCACCAAATGATGTAACTAGACCATATGATTTATTTGATTTTAGTGTTGAATGAAATTTTTTATCGATAATTTGATATTTTATTCCTGCTAATACTGGTGTACTGTATTGATTTTTCTTCAATGATTCTTTTAAACCTATAAATCCATTCACAACCAAATCTACAGGAAAATTTATTCTTTTTAGATCCGATATCACAATTACCTTTGATTTTTTTTTAATTTTTCTTAAGTATGTTAATTTAATTTTATATTTATCAACAATCACTTTGTCAATAGATTTTTTTTTTATTATTTCAATTGTTTTTTTAATATCATATTCATCATCAATGTTTTTAGATAACTTAAAAATTTGGATAAATCCTGCATCTTTAATTATTCTTTTAACTCCTCCATAATCTTCAATTAAAAAAAATAAATTATGTTCTTTTAGAGATTCTGCTAAACTTAAACATCTGTAGACATGTCCAAAACCTAATTCTCTATTTTTTGCTTTTCCTCCTGAAAATCTAAATAAAATATTTTGCTTAGACTTCAAAATATTCTCCTATTTTTTTATTTTATGTCGTCCCATTTTATTGGTTTTTCTGCTGACAAATTCTTTTTAATTTTTTTCCCTATAATATTAAAATAAAATTTAGGCTCTATTCCTGTTGCTGGTCTTTTTGTTGCTATCATCTCTTTTATAATTTTAGAATTTTTTTTAATAGGGATTTTTGTAATTATTGAACGTCTTGCTTCAATCCTATTTTTTAATTCAGATGGTTGACAGATTTTCTCTCCATCTCCCATCATTCCTTCTATTTTTCTTATTTGTTTAACCATCTCTTTAAATTGTTTAGGTTCTGCGGATATTCTGTGATCAGGACCTTTCATTTTTTTATTTATTGTAAAATGTTTCTCAATAATTTTACCTCCTAATGCAACTGCAATTAATGGAACCGTGTTATCATTCCCATTATCTGAAAATCCTATGGGATACCTAAATATTTTTTTAAGATTTAGAATTACTTTCAAATTTACTTCATTTTCTGGTGTTGGATATCCTGACACACTATGCATAATCAAGATCTTTTTATTTTTTATAGATTCTATTGTCTTTATTGTAGATTTAATTTCATTTAGTGTTGCCATTCCTGTTGAAATTATAATGGGTTTCTTTTTTCTTGCAACATATTCTATTAATGGAATGTGTGTTAGATCTCCTGATGCAATTTTAAATGCTGGCACATTAAGATTTTCTAGTAAATCTACAGCCTCAAAACTAAATGGAGTTGATAGAAAAGTGATATTGTTGGATTTTGCACAATCTGATAATTCTCCAAAATCTTCTCCACTTAATTCTAACTTTTGTAGAATTTTATAAAATGGAGAAACTTTTAATGCAATATCCGAAGATTTGAAAGTTTGAAACTTTATTGCATTTGCACCAGAAGATTTTGCTTTACGAATTAATTGTTTTGCTATTTTTAAATTTCCATTATGGTTAATACCTGCTTCAGCTATTACATAACTTGGAAATTTATCTCCTATGGGCACACCTGAAATTTTTATAGTCATAGTGTCATTTTTCAATATTTACAAGTTGAAATCAATATTAATTGAAATTAAATAGTAGGGTATTAAAAATACAACGGAATTACTTGGAAAAAATTGCTTTACGAGATATTGATAATAATGATTGGGATTTTATTTTAGATTTACGTAACTCTTCGTTTGAGTTTTTTTACAAACAAAATATACCTTTAGAAAAAACTGAACATTATGAGTATATGAAAAGACAATCCATAAATTCCAAATTTCATCATTGGATCATCACGTTGGATGATAATAGTGTAGGATATATACGAATATTAGAAAACGATGTGGGAATTATGATAAAAAAAGATTATCAAAATATGGGTATTGCTTCAAAAGCTTTACAATTAGTAGAAATAAAAGCAAAAGAACTTGGAATATCGAAACTAGTTGCTTTGGTAGTGAAGGACAATGAAAGCAGCAAAAAAATATTTGAGCAGAATGATTACAATCTTAAAATGTTTTGGCTAGAAAAACAAATCTCCTAATTTATTTAATGAAGTTTTCTTTTAACATAATCGATTGGCGATACTGGTGTAGGATTGATTTCAGATAAAACGGCTCTATAAATTGATGAATAATCAAATAAATAAATTAAATTAATTAATTTTGAAAGAATATTTCCATTAACAGATACTACTTCATCAAATTCAATATTTTTCTCATTAAAAAATTCTTTTAGAATCTTCCATCTTTCTTTAGTTTTGATATAATCATCTGTACCTTGAATTAAAATTGGTTTAACTATTGATGGTTTGTCCCATGACACAATACCATTATGACATGCTTCTATTATATCTTCTGTAATTACATGCATTTTTGAATTTTCTTGTAAAGAATTTTTAAATCTTATTGCTGCTGATTGCAATCCCCATGGATAATAAATTAAAGGAATTCCTGATATAGATGTTGCTAAGTTAATTGCTGGATTTCCTTTAGATAGATTTATTGATGAAATTCTTTCTTTCTGTTTTTCTAATTCATCTAATGAATCAATAATCTCTTTTTTATCAATTGGTAAAAATGACTCTAGAACACGAAGCATTGAAAATAAAAATGTAGGAAATGAAGCTCTTGGAGAGTGAATCATTGGAATTCTTTTATATTCTAATCTATTTTCTTCACAAATTTTTTGCATTTTTCCATCATCTGAAAATGCAATAACTTTTGCTTTTATTTTTATTGCTTCTCTAAGAACAGTTAGACTTTCTTCTGTATTACCTGAAATACTTGTAACTATGACTAAACTTTTTGAATTAACTGTTTTAGGTAACAAATAACCTTTGACTATATCCACATGAATGTCAGTTTTAGATAAAATTGCTGAAAAAATATCTCCTATAGCACCAGAACCTCCCATACCTGCAAAAACTATGTGAGAAATTCCTCCGAAATCGATAAAATCCACATTTGTTTCATATTGTTGACGTGCAATTTGTGGCCAAATATCATATACTTTGTACATTCCATTTGAATCATATTTTTGAAGTAAATTAAGATCTAACAAGTATATGTTAATTCTTAATGGAAAATATATGTCTGATGAATAATTGAGATTGATTTAAAATATACTCATTATTTTCATTATTTAATGGATGAACAATACCTAAAGATTAATTCATCATTAAGAACAGTCGAATGGAAAAATAATAAAGTTGTAATGATTGATCAAACTAAACTACCAAATAAACTAGTTTTTGTAGAATATGACGATTTTCAACAAGTAGCACATGCAATTAAAACATTAATTGTTAGAGGTGCTCCTGCAATTGGAGTATCTGGCACATTTGGATTATCTTTGGCTGTTTTACAAAGTAAAGCTACTTCAAGAAATGAATTAATTTCTGATCTTGAAAAAGCAAAACAAATTCTGTTCGAAACTAGACCTACTGCTATAAATCTTGGCTGGGGATTGGAAAAAATCATGACAGTAGCTAAAACTGGAGATTCAGTTGAACAAATTAGAGAACTAGTAATTTCTACTGCCAAAAAAATGGCAGATGAGGATATCGAAATTAACAAAGCCATGGGAAAGAACGGTTCAGTTCTTTTTGATGACAATGACACTATCATGACTCATTGCAATGCAGGTGCACTAGCTACTGTTGCATACGGAACAGCACTTGGTGTAATTCGAGCAACAAGAGAGAGTGGAAAAAATGTCAAAGTCATAGCCACTGAAACCAGACCAATCCAGCAAGGTTCACGTTTGACAGCGTTTGAGCTAAAACATGATGGATTTGATGTCAGTTTAATTCCAGATACTGCCGTTGGCTATTCCATGGCAAATGGATTGGTAAACAAAGTTGTGGTAGGAGCTGATAGAATTGTAAAGACTGGCCATGTGTTCAACAAAATTGGAACATATCAGGTAGCAACAATGGCAAAACAACATGGAATTCCATTTTATGTAGCAGCTCCATTATCTACAATTGATTTGAAAACAAAGGCTGAAGATGTAATAATTGAGATGCGTAAGGGCTCTGAGGTTACAGGAATTGGTGAGAAAAAGACTGCACCTGATGATATCAACATCATAAATCCAGCATTTGATATGACTCCACCTGAACTAATTTCAGGAATTATTACCGAAAAAGGCGTGGTTACAGCACCATATGAAGAATCTATCTCAAAATTATTTCAAGCTAATAATTAGAAAGTTTTTATTGTTTTTCAAATTGCCATTTACAATATGAGTACTGTTACTACACAGGCAATCGAGGATTCACTCAAACAATGTATGGATCCCGAAGTTCCTCTAAACATTGTAGAAATGGGATTAATTTATGGAATTGACGTTACAGAGAATAATGATGTTAACATCAAAATGACAATGACTACACAAGGCTGTCCATTACATGAGACTTTGGTTGAAGATGCAACAAGATTTGCCAAAAAAGTTCCAGGAGTGAATAATGTCAAAATAGACATTGTATGGGAACCTGCATGGACAATGGATAAGATGACTGAAGAAGGAAAGTTGAAAATCAAAAACATGGGAGCTGCTATGAATACTCCAGCACCAATTAACTATGAGACAGCATTACCACAAGGAGTTGGAAAACTAGTCCAACAAGAAGATGGTTCTATGGTACTGGCAAATGAGCATGAACAAGGATTCATGGTAAATCAGGCAATTGTTGACTTTTGGAAGTCTTGTAATGGCAAGAAAAAAGTAACCGAACTAGTTGAAGTATTTGCTCAACAAACAGGATTACAAAGAAAACAAGTTGAAAAAGAAGTAATGCAGTTACTCCAACAGTTGCGTGAAGGTGGATTGATTGCAATTGCAGGTCAACCAGACACACCAAATGTTGAATTTAAAAAATAGTTTTAAAAAATATAGTTTGAGTTTGCACCATCAAAGTTTATCGTAACGCCTGATAGATACTTTATTTTATTTTCAATTATAGATTTTACAAAATTCCCAATCTCTTCAGGCTCTCCCAGTCTTTTCATAGGTAATGTTTTTTCAAATTCTTGCACATTTTCAATTAATTGTTTAGTTCTGTCTGTGTTTATTGGACCTGGTGCAATGTTGATGCAACTGATATTTTTCTCGGCATATTCTTTGCTTAACACCTTGAAAACTTCAGAAAAAGCTGCACGATATGCTAATGATATTATCAACTTCATATTTGGCTCTTTAATTACGTTAGAACTAATCAAAAAGATATACCCTCCATTATTGATTTTGATATTTTGTAGTATGGTGACAAATCCCAAGAATAGCTGATTATGGTATAACATCCAATCCTCTTTAGTAATTGTATGAAATGGTTTAGGAGCAGGTCCCCCTGTGTTTAAAACAAGAATGTCTGTTCGAGTATTTTTTTCTAAAAATTTTCTTACGCTATCCAAATTTGATGTATCAATGTCTTTTTTTGATGCAGCAAAAACATCAATCCCTATTGTTTCCAGTGATTCTGAAATTGCCTTCCCTATCCCTCGTGAGCCACCAAGTACAATTGCTCTAGTCATGCTATCTGCAATAAACTTGACAATTAAATTTCTTTAATCTCTGTGATTGTACCTAACACTGAATCCATCTGAATGATTGCCTTTTTCTCATCCCAGCCTAGTGCAACATACCAGTCACCTGCATCATCATGATACTTTGTTTCCAGAGTTTTGATTTCTTCAGGCTTTATATCATATTTTTTTGCAACTCCTGAAATTGCAAGTGCTATTGCATCCTTTTCCTTCTCTAGGCGTCTCTTCATCAATCCTATTCCCGGACTCATATTTTTCTCACATTGTTTCATCTAATATAGTTAATTCATAAAATTACCCACAGCGTTGAATTTTTCTAATTGATATCCTTACAATATTTCAAATAGTCCAATTATGTCGTAGAAACAAAATGAAACTAATTACAAAACTTTCAAATTCAACACTTGCAAAATCCAGCACTCTAGCATCACTAGTGTCAATTTTGGCAGTTATTGGTCCCATAGTTATTGTTTCAGCAGGATTTTGGGATGCTATATCACATCTACAAAAAGAACCAGAGTTTTTCTGGAGTACATCTCATATTGTAGTATACTTTGGTGTCTCCATGACTGCTTGTGCTGCAATTATGGGCAGCATTCTAATAGTTAGAAGATCAGTTCACGGTTCGCTAAAAACTGGAATCAAACTAGTCATTGCAGGATCTGTCTTACAGATTGTTTCAGGCTTTGGAGATTCTTTATCTCATGATGTTTTTGGAATTGATGGATTGGTTTCATGGTCTCATCAACCATTGGAATTAGGACTAGTACTTGCATCATTGGGTGCTGTATTGATATTAAAAAACAGAGAACATACCAGACTCAAATTATTTTTACCATTCTCAATTGTAGCGTTTTTATTTTTTAGTACTTGGCTGATTTTTAGTCTAGTGTTATTTTTTGGGCATACAATTCAATGTATTCAAATTTATGAGATATTTTCCTCTGGTTGCTCTATCTTGTAATTTTTTATTTTCAAATATGACATTATCATAACAATAACAGCACCAGCAAATATCATTACTCCTGATGGATACATTTTCTGAGAGTTTGTATTGCCAAACTCTGTTTGTATGTTGATTGGATTTTTTGCAACGTTTGTAATTTTCATTGTGTGTATGCCGTCTTTATCAAAATCAAAATATCCAACTGACATTTTTGTCTGAACCATTTGTTCTTGAATTACATTTTCTTTTGTGTCTAAAATCTGAACAAATACCTCTCCTCCTGAGAATTCAGGCATGTATAATTTGAAATACCCAATATCTGCACCTAAAAATTCTAATTTTACTTCAAAAGAACTTGACTCTTTTAGAATAATCGAATCGTATTTTTTTTCAGTCTCATCAAAAATAAACGCCGTCCAAACTATTCCTATAACAACTAATGCTAATCCAAGTTTGAATGGTGATACCTTCATTTCATCATGCTGAGAAATTATTTACTTAATAAGATAATCTAAAGGGCTCGGAGGGCTTCGATCCCTCGACCTAGCGGTTCGAAGCCGCTCGCACTATCCAGACTGTGCAACGAGTCCAAACAAGTAAGATTTTAACGGGCCTAAATATCTGTCTAGATGCTTTGAAGGTATCAAAAAAAGTAGTTGGAGTCGAATATGCAATCAGAGATATCGTTCTAGCTGCCAGAAAAGTAGAACAAAAAGGGATGCAAGTTGATTATCTCAACATTGGTGATCCAGTCCAGTTTGGCTTTCAGCCCCCTGATAATGTAAAACAAGCTTTGATTGACGCAGTAAACAACGGCAATAATTTTTATTCTTCATCTGAAGGTCTCTTGGAGTTAAGACAAGAAATTGCTAAAAAAGAAAATGCCAAAGGACTTTCAATTACAGCTGATGAAATTCTAGTGACAAATGGAGTCTCTGAAGGACTTGATATGGTAATTTCATCTATTGTTGAGGAAGGTGACGAGGTACTACTTCCAGGACCTTACTATCCTCCATACGCTTCATACGTTAGATTGCACGGCGGAATTCCTGTAGAGTTTGCAGTAGACTTGAACAATTCCACTCCTGACATTGATGATATAAAATCAAAAATTACATCAAAGACTGTAGCCATTTGTCTAATCAGCCCAAACAATCCTACTGGTGTCGTGTTTAATGAAAAAGCTCTCAAAGAACTAGTAGACATTGCAAATCAGCATAACCTCTACATTATTTGCGATGAGATTTATGATCAAATAATTTTTGATGAAAAATTTGTCGGAATTGGCAAAGTAGCAAGGGATTCACCTGTAATTGTTCTCAATGGTTTCTCCAAAGTACATCTGATGTCTGGCTGGAGAATAGGATACATTGCGTTTAATCAATCACCATAACTTGAACAATTGCGTGAGCATCTTCCAAAACTAGCCAGAGTTAGGATTGCAACCAGTCTTCCTGTGCAGTATGCTGCTTTGGAATCCCTTCGTGGACCTCAAGATTACATCAGTAACTTTGTTTCAGAAATGAAAAAACACAGAGACTTTGTTATCAAACGACTAAATGAAATGCACGGTTTGTCATGCCCAACCCCAAAAGGTGCATTCTATGCATTTCCAAAAATTGAGGACAATCGATTTGGAACAGACAAAGAATTTGTAACAAAACTATTGGAGCAAAAGGGTGTACTAACTGTTCACGGTTCTGGATTTGGAGAACAATACGGAAGTGGACATTTCAGACTAGTCTATCTTCCTGATCTAAAAGTGCTAGATTCAGCAATGAACAAGATTCAAGAGTTTGTTACTCAGTAATTCCAGACTGTCATTCTATCCGGAATTATCTCAATAATGCAGTCAGTATCATCTAGCAACTCTTTTGCAGATTTGTCCCCTAAAGACTTGAAATATCTCAAAAGAATCTTCTTTGCAATTGATTTTACTTTGGCATTTCCAAAAACCAGATTGGCATTTCCTTGCCCCATCACTCCATAGATGTTAGGTGCACTAATCCCAACGTCTACACAAAATGAAACTCTGTTGTTTCTTTTTAGATTTTTTACTTTTTGTCTACTGGTATTTGTTCCAATGTAGAATTTTTTACTACTATACCTGTACCAAACGGGCGAAATGTGCGGAGTTTTACTTTTATCCATAGTTGCTAAATGTAATATTTTCTGCCCCTTTAGAAACTCATCTCTTTTGTTCATGCTTTCTAAACCCCAATGTTATCATAAAAATGCCAAACCCTATCATTGCTACAGAGACTTTTTCATTTGTAAACTCACCATTAAACAAAAACTCCTCCACAAAATCAATTCCCCATATCAATAACTGCTGAATCAGAACAATTCCGCCCATCACACAAAAAAGTACGCCAATTGCAGAAAACCAATTTCTGCCCCGTCTATAATGCTCTTCACTCATGATAAATGAGATTTAGATAATCTTGATGCCTGGATTCTTTATCTTGTTTCTAATCATTGCATTAAGTAGAAGTGGTGTAGACATTTCTGCAAGATATGACAATTCAATTGGCCCCAGGTATATTGATCTTAATCCCTTGATTTCATTAATCAAGCCATTAATTACAGCAATTGATTCTTTATCATCTCCACAAACAAAGATGTCATAATCCAGATCCATTGTAGGGTTGACTAGTTTTTTTTCAGAAATTACATGAAATGCTGAAACAAGTTTTGATTTGTCTTTCATGTGTTCTGAGACAAGCTTGTATGAGAATGGCTTGTTATCTTTGATTGAAACGCACTCAAATCCGACATCTGTTTTTGTCATTGGAACAATTGGTGATACAACAACACAACTGTCTTTAACTTTTGATAAAATTCCTGAACATACAGAATCAATATTCTCATATGGAATTGATAAAATCAAAACATCGCTTTCTTTTGCAACGGAAACATTGTCATTTCCTGCAATTGATCCCTTTATTTCTCCAAATGCTTCTTTTGCCAAGTTTGTATATTCTACAGCTGATTTTGATGCTCGTGCAGCATCTCTAGAGCCAACAATCACATCATTGTTTTGTGACCATCTCAAAGCAAACCCTTTGCCCATTCCACCTGTTCCGCCAATAATTCCAATTTTCATGATTATCTATCTGACAATGTTATTATTATCTCTATTTGAAAATCGATCAAATTGGGACAGATTATCTTCCTCAGACATGGACAGGCAAAAAATAATACTGAAAGAATTCTAGCTGGACGAACAGAAGGAGTTCCACTAACTGAAACTGGTATTAAACAAGCAGAACATACTGCAAAACTGCTTGAACACATGAATGTGTCAGCAATTTATTCTAGTCCCATCCAAAGAGCAAAACATACTGCTGAAATTGTTGGAAAACATAACTCGATTGATGTTACAATTGATGATAGATTAATCGAACTTGACATGGGAAAATTTACTGGAATGCCATATGATAAAATTTTCACCAGTCATGGAAATGTCTTTATGAAATTTTACAATGGTGAATTAGAAATTGCTCATAGCGGTGTAGAGACTTTTGATCAAGTCAAAAAACGGATCTTGGGAATCGTTTCACATGTAACTGAAAAGCATCCTGATGAAAATGTCGTTCTAGTGACTCATATGGATCCAATCAAGGCAATGCTTTCAACCATTGTTGATTTATCTCCTACCAATCTCTTTGAATTAATCATTGCAAATGCATCTCTTAACATCTTTAGGGAAAAAGAACAAAAATTCTCTCTTTCCGGACTTAATGTAATGCATCCATCTCGATTCGATCAGGGTTGGTAGCTAATAATCTTGAAAACCCTTAAATAGAAATTATAGGCCACGTCATTCAATCACTATGAAGAAATTCGTTGGGTTATTCTTAGTATTGGCAGTTTTGATGGTAATTCCAGCTGTGGACTTGGCATTTGCTGCAGGTGACGAACCTGGAGAATATCTCGACCGTAGAGTGGTTATTTGGAATTTATTTTATAGATTAATGACAGTCGGATTTACTGTCGGTGCAGTAGTATCTGGAACTATGATTTGGCAATGTTGGAGATTTAGAGAATCCCATCCACAAGCAAAACCAACTCCATATGAGGGCACGGACTGGTAATAATGGGCGGACACTCTAATTGGCCTGAATGGATTTACATCGGCGTAATTGTAGCTATCATGGTTTGGGTGGGAGCAGAAGCATGGGACGCAGAAAGACTTGTTGAACATGTTCCAGAAGATGCTGAAACAATTATTGTAACCGGTCAACAATGGTTCTGGACTTTTGAATATGAAGATGGTACAAAAACAATTGGTGATCTATACGTTGAAGTCGGAAAAGCTTACAAACTTGAAATAGTATCTAAAGACGTTAACCATTCTTTTAACATTCATGATTATGTTGTTTTGATGGATGCAATTCCTGGTAGAGTAAACACAGTATGGTTTGCTCCAACTGAAGTAGGAACTTATGATATACAATGCAGAGAATTTTGCGGTTTAATTCACTATAATATGCGTGGAACTTTAATTGTGGAGGAAGCATCAACTTGACAACGCTTTTATCACAACTTTCATTGATTTACGCTGAGGAGATTATCTGATGGTCCTAGAATTACAAAAGCCACGTCCAATCTGGCAAATAATGTTCTCAACACATCACACCGATGTTGGTTTACTATACCTAATTACATCATTAGCATTCTTGTTCTTAGGTGGATCCTTGGCTCTTGTAATTAGAGCAGAGTTGTTCTTGCCCGGTGCACAAATAATTGGTGATGCAATGACCTTCAACAGAATTTTCACAGTCCACGGTACAACACTAATTTTCTTGTTCATCATTCCATTTGCATCTGCAGTTGGTAACTATTATGTTCCAATTATGGTTCG
The DNA here is from genome assembly GCA_024276695.1 of archaeon. GTDB lineage: Archaea > Thermoproteota > Nitrososphaeria > Nitrososphaerales > Nitrosopumilaceae > Nitrosopumilus. Next base: position 4,976 of record JAJRWR010000015.1, on the reverse strand, counting down.
ATACAAAGACATGGCATATCCAAAACTCAACGCAATCGCATTTTGGATGATTCCTCCAGGTGGAGCACTTATCTGGTTAGGATTTGCAGACTTTACTTGGTATGCAACGCCACCATACTCTATTATCAGCGCTCCAGGTCCGGCAGCTGACATGTGGATATTTGGATTAAAGATTCTGGGTATCTCGTCTGTATTGGGTGCAATCAACTTTATTGTTACAATTCTCAAATGTAAACATCCAGACATGTCAATTGGGCAAGTCCCATTATTGGCATGGTCTTTCTTATCCTCATCATTGATTATTCTTGTTGCAATTCCAACATTTGCAGCAGCGCTCTTGATGTTACTAACTGATAGACTTGGTGTAAGTGGATTCTTTAATCCTGCGATGGGTGGAGATCCAATCGCATATGCACACTTGTTCTGGTTTACATTCCATCCTGAAGTGTATGTGTTGGTAATTCCAGCAATTGGTATGATGTATGAAATCATTCCAAGGTTTTCAAGAAAACCAATTTACAGCTATAACTCTGGTATCTTTGCATTTGTTTTGCTATCTATTGTCGGTTTCTCATCATGGGCACATCACATGTATGCAACCGGAATGTCATTTACTGAAAAAACTGTATTCATGGTAGGGACCCTTGCAGCCGTTCCAGCATCTGCCATGCACGTATTCAACTTTATTGCAACAATGTGGAATGGTAGAATCAAATTCTTGACACCAATGATGTGGTCAGTTGGTGGTATTGCATTATTCTTCTCTGCAGGTGCAGGTGGTGTTGCAAATGCCGCTATGCCATTAGACTTTACAACACACGATACATACTGGGTAGTTGGACATTTTCATCTCTTTGTGATGGGTACAATCGCATTTGGTTCGATTGGTTTCCTATACTATATGTTCCCATATGTAACGGGAAGAATGTATAATGAAACTTTAGGTAAGGTTCACTTTATCATGTCCTTTGTAGGTACTGTACTAGTATTCTTTACACAACACGTACTTGGCTTGTATGGAATGCCAAGAAGAATTTTCGATTATCCTCCAATCCCAGAGTGGATTGCTATGAACCAGATTGCAACAGTAGGTGCAATGATAATTGGTATCAGTATGGCAATCTTCTTAGCAAACATGATTTACAGTTCCGGAAAAGGAAAACTTGCAAATACCGAAGACCCATTCGGTGTCGGTGGGAAATACTATTATCCATTTGAGGCAAAGAACCCATCACATTAGGAGATATATGAAATGAGTCACGATAATTCCCAAGTTTACAGGACAACTCCAGCTAGAACTGGAAAAATGATGGTTATCATGCTAGGTATCTGTATTGTTGGTGGAGTAATCTTCTTTTCAATGTGGGATTACTGGATTTCACAGCCAGCACCAGTTGTAGCAATGATGGCAGGAGACTCTGATGCTACTGATGTAGCAATATACACTGGTACAACCATCATGTCATCCCTTTCATTTATTGAATCCTCTGATTTTAGGACTTTGGCATTTAATGCGTTACCTGGAGAGCCAAATCATAATCCAACAATCAATATGGAAGTTGGAGACAAAGTCGTTTTTGATGTAATCAATGATGGAAGATCATTTCACGCATTTGGTGTAACTCGCGATGATGAAGGCTTTGGAGGAATTATTGCAGGTAGTGAAGTTACAACTGCATCAAATCCTCTAAAACCCGGTGAAAGTGGTTCTTCTGAATTTATCGCAGGTGAAGAAGGTGTTTATTATTACATTTGTACAGTTCCAGGTCACAGAGACCAAGGAATGGTTGGTAAAATCATTGTTGGAAATATTTCAGAACCAGAGGTAATGGAAGAAGTTTCAGAACCAGAGGTAATGGAAGAAGTTTCAGAACCAGAGGTAATGGAAGAAGTTTCAGAACCAGAGGTAATGGAAGAAGTTTCAGAACCCGTAGCATATGATGGAGTAATATCTCTCCCAGAAGGATCTAGTGTCCCTGGATGTGATGAAACAAACTCTTGTTATGTCCCATTTAATGTCTCAGTTTCAGTAGGTGAAGAAATTACTTGGTCAAATGATGACTCGGCAGCTCATACTGTAACAAGTGGAACACCCGCAGATGGTCCTGATGGAATCTTTGATAGTAGCTTGTTTATGGCAGGAGGCACATTCTCTGTAACTCTTGATGAATCTGGTGAATACCCTTACTTTTGTATGGTTCATCCTTGGATGACTGGTAGCATTACCGTAAACTAATATAGAAAAAATTGGCAATTCAATATCTTGCGTTAACAACATTGATTGTTTTGTATTCATTGATGTTTATTGGTGGTTATATTTCAGCTGCAGGACTTGGATTGACTTGTCCTGAATGGCCTTTATGTCCTAACGGAGTAGCACCTTCTGAAGAATATCTTATTGAATGGATTCATAGAACCACGGCTGCAACCACCGGCGTATTGGTAATTTCAACTATGGTTGCAAGTTTGATAAACAAAAATTCTGACTTGAAAATAAAAATTACAAGCTCTCTTGCAACTGCATTGGTAATTACACAAATTACCCTTGGTGCCTTGGTAATTGATACAAAACTTCATGCAGTATTAGTTGCCATTCACTTGGGAATTGGAATATGGTTATTTGCTATGGTCCTGTTAACTGTATTATTTGCTTTTAGAATTTCAAAATCTTCTAAATCAATCACTGTTTAGATTTTTTTAATATTTTTGGTAAATAGATATATAACATAACTCCTACAAACACGAAAGCACCAGTAGTAATTGCTCCAAGAAATACTATGCCAAATGGATTTTGAGTTCCCATGTTAAACGTATAAGTTAGAATTCCATGGGTTCCTTCCATATCATACAAGTCAACTTTTACAATGTGAATTCCAGTGTTCCTCCAAACATAATCAAAATCCCAGTGAGTACCATCTACTGGTGTTGGAGGAATTGCATCTACCTGTTGATCATTATAAAATACTCTGATTCCCATTGTAAAATTGTCAACTTCTTCATAGTCTAATCCTTTAGTTACCTTGATCTTGAATTGAGATGGTTCACCAATTTGTGGAAATTCTGGATCTGTACCCACCTGAACTCTATATCCTCCATATGACTGCTCAGCAGAATTGAACATAGAATGGGCATATGCTGAATCAAATCCTGCATATGCTGAAAATACCAAAACAAAGATCAAAAAAATTGATCGCTTTTTAACCATTCACTTTTTCATGGCAACCCGATAAATATATTGTAAGTCAATTTATCAAGGAAAATCTTCAAAACCTTTAAATCCTTATTGGCAAGAAACTCAATCGTTGACCCTTGTAACAAAATCAATCGATATTAAAACGCCTGTAGAGAATGTTTTCACCTACTTTGCAAGACCAGAACATGTTTCTGATCAAATCAAAAATGATACAGTAGGCATGACAGTCGTACCTATGGACATCAAAGAAGGAATGGGTGTTGGAACAACCTTTAGAATTATCGGTGACTTTAGCGGTAAACGTTTAGAGTGGGATTGTGAAACAACTGAATTCATTAGAAACGAGAAAATCACTGCCAAGCAAATTGAAGGTCCTTTCAAGAACTGGCAAATTACCAACGAATTCAAAGCATTGGGTAATAATCTTACAAGAGTAACCATGTCAGTAGACTATGATATGCCATTTGGTCCTCTAGGAGCAATTTTGGATAAAGCAAAGTTTGCAAAATCTGCTGAGAAAGGAATGGAGACTGCTCTATACAACGTTAGAGGATTACTTGAAGGAAATGGTTCGATTCCAGTGTACATTACATTAGATGCATACCAAAAACTTCTAGCCGAAAAGAAAAAGATGAACGATGTTCCAGTTTCAACTGCACTTACGGCAATCATTGAAAAATACAATGAAATTGAAGCTAAAGCACAAAACTAAAAATTTTCATTTATTTTAAGATCTTAAGATTAATAACAACTCTGGGCTTATCTATTTTGGTGGGTCTATGGCGCAGCCAGGTAGCGCACCGGACTCTTAATCCGGTTGTCAAGGGTCCGAATCCCTTTAGACCCGCTTTTCAATTTTAGAATAATTTTCTAAAATTGATATTTTTTTGAATGAAATTATTATTTTACTCTGATTTGATTATATTTTTTAGCCAGAGCAAGTAAATCATCATCCATGATTACTAGATATGGTTTGAATTCTATGAATTTTTTTACTCCATCTCTACCGTTTGTTGCAGTCTCTACATCAAACTCATGCATTTCTAAAATCTCTTTGTAAATTTCAGTTAAATCTACATCATCCTCTACAACTAGAATTGTTCCTCTCATGCCCAGATAATATTATCATATATTATTATTAAAGAATACGTTCGTATTGATTATAACATATTCCTCATTATCTATCATTTTTATCAACAAATTTTAAGAAAAAATGCAATTGAAATTATATGAAAATGTATATGTTTCAACCCTGGAACATACATGAAATTAGGAGAATTGAGTTTTGAGTGATATCATTGTAAAATCAAAATTGATTGATAATAATCGAATCTTTATTTACTTGATTGCCACTCTGGTGGGGTTTACCCTCCTCTATCAATTAAGACCATTTCTTGATGATGAACAATTTATGTGGATTTCAATTTCTGTGTATGTAATTCTTCCAGGATTGATGGCAGTTTTTGCTACCTTTATTGCAGTAAAATTACATAGGCAAAAAAATTCTCATGCAAAGGCATTTGCAATTTTTGCTTTGGGTGCTACATTTTGGTTTATTGCTGAACAAATATGGCAACTATATGACCATGTTTGGCAAGGTGATCCATTTCCATCAGAAGCTGATATTTTTTATATTGCATCCTATCCATGTTACATTCAACTTGTCCCAATACTAATCATTTAGTGAACAATTGAAGATCATTTGGATCTAACTATCACACATCCCAAATCATTTCATGCAGTTTACCGAACTAACAGACAAACAATGGAATACAATAAAATC
>JAJRWR010000014.1 GCA_024276695.1 archaeon | reverse complement strand
TATACTTGTAAAAAGCCATTTGTTGATTAGATTTTTATTCAATCATATTCATCCCAGCTTGTGAAGTATGTCTTTGCAATAATTTTACTTGCAGGAATTACATCTCCAGCGTTTGCTCAGGAAACAAACAATCCGTCATTAATCATCGAGACTCTGGAAATTCCCTCAGATGAATTCAACACCGTACTGAGGGAAGCGCCAATCACAACTTTGGATGATGTCCATGCGGTTAGCTGGCAGGTAACCATTGACAACAATTTGTCATATGCAAATTTAGGAGGAAATGCAGTTTTAAGGTTGTATGATCAGGAGACAAAAAACGAATTCATTGAAGTGGGAATGGGATCAGGCCCTGAGAACAAGTTTTGGGTGGCAGTCCAAACCCCAAAAGAGGGATACGTTGTGGTTCATAGGAATCTGGACAGGGGCTGGTATCCTGAGGCAAAGTCCATCATATCCTATACAGACAGAGCGGGGCTGACTGTAAATAACGGTGCAAGAATTGTAGTAACAAATCTGGATATAGGAAAGTTTGCAGTTGACTCGTATTCAGTTCACGGACTGGAGGGCTCTACTGATGAGCCATCAGTGAACTCTGGAAGCATGACGGTAGAGTTTTTGTCAGGGGATCCTGGAAAGAACAAATTTGCACTGATGCCGTTTTACATGGCAGCCGGTGTTGGACTGGTTACGGGAATTTTATTTCTGACTAAGAAGCGCTCTTAGATTTGTAAAATTTGCAACCCTATAGTTGTTAAAGATTAAGTATTCAGCTTTTCATTTGTAAAGTCTAATAGTTAAGTATGAAATAATGATTTGATACATAATATGTCTTCTCAAGTATTAGCAAAAAAATCAATGGTGTTGATTTCTTTTGTATTATTTTCTCTTATTTTTGTTGGTGCAGTATTTGCTCTTGAAACATCTGTAGTTGATGGTCAAGAGCATACAACATATCTTTCATGGCTTGTAATTGCATATGTTGCAGGTTTATCTATGATTGTTTTACCATGCACTCTACCACTTGTTTTCATTATTGTTCCACTAAGTATGGGAAAGGGATACAAGAAAGGATTAACCATGGCATTACTTTTTGGTTTAGGGTTAACAATAACGATTGCATCTTATGGTATTATAATAGCTGCAATTGGTCAAAGTGCATCCCTTGATCAAGTATCGACAATAATGTTTTTGATTGCAGGAATAGCAGCTTTTGTTTTTGGATTATCACAATTAAATATAATTTCTTTGAAAATGCCTTCATATTCTGGTACTCCTAAATTTATTCAAAAACGTGGTGAGTATACAAAATCATTTTTCATGGGATTGTTATTAGGTAACGCAGGTGTTGGATGTCCCAATCCATTATTTTATTGGCTTTTAATTTACATTGCAGGCACTGGCAGTATTGAGATAGGTGCCTCATTAGGAGTTGTACATGGAGTAGGAAGAGCAATCCCTTTGATTTTGATGTCAGTGCTTGCAGTAATTGGAATTAATGCAACAAAAAGTCTTACAGTGAAAAGAGAATCAATTGAGCGAGCATCAGGGTGGATGTTAATAATTATTGGTGCATTTTTGATTATCAATGGACTTCCAGAAGGTCATGAATGGTATGAGGAAACATTCATTCATCAAGGCTGGAATCAATTAATTGAAATGACCCCAATTCCATCAGAATTTGAGATGGAAGAACATGATCATGGACATATTGATGACACAAAATTTAATACATTTTACACCGTCTTGTTAGCTGTGCTAATACTTAGTCCAATTTTTGTACGTTCTATTCGTAGAATAAGAAAGGTGAATGTATGAAAGATCCTGTATGTGGAATGGAAGTTGGAGAAAAAGGAGACTCTTTTTCTCACAACGGAAAAGAATATCGATTTTGCTGTGCTAGTTGTAGATGGGCATTTGAAAAAAATCCAGAACAATTTGAAAATGAAACATAAGATAGAAATTTTGACAACACCATCTTGTGGAAATTGTATGGTCGTTGAAAAAATGCTAGATGATATGAATATATCCTATGATCTAATCGATATTACTAAAAAATCAGAATACTTGGAGAAATATCCAATTTTCATGGCACTAGGAATCGTAATTGATGAGAAATTAGAATTTACTGGAATTCCAAAAAAACATGAACTAGAAGAAAAATTAAGATAAGTCAGAAAAAATTTAATATTAATTGTAAAGTATTTTTTAAATTATATTTTAGGATTCAGGTCGTCCTTCAAGGGTCAACTTAATGTTAATTAATTTTCCATCTCTTAGAATTTGGAGATTCAAAGTATCACCTACAATTTTTTCTCTTTGTAAATGAGTCAATATATCATCTATTTTTCTAATTTCTTTTCCATCGACAGATAACAAAATATCACCACCTATGGTATATTCAACATCATCTGTAACAGCAGTTTGTGATGAGCCTCTTAAACCAGCCTTTGCAGCCGGACTATCTTTTACTACAGTCATTATTAAAACACCTTTTGCATCTTCAAGATTTAACACTTCAGCAAGATCAGGTGTTATGTTTGCACTTGAAATTCCAATCCATGGATGTTGATATCCTCCCTCTTGAATTAGAGTTGGCACAATTTTTAAAACAATATTTGAGGGAATTGAAAATCCTACGCCTGAAAAACTACCATCGTTTGAATAAATTGCAGTATTAATTCCAACAACTTGTCCTTGCATGTTAAGCAGTGGACCTCCTGAATTCCCAGGATTAATAGCAGTGTCAGTTTGAATAACATCTGGAATAGAGTATCCTACGCCTGTTGGTAATAATCTCCCCAATTGACTTACAATTCCTGAAGTCATGGAACCTGATAATCCAAAGGGATTGCCAATTGCAGCAATTTGTTCTCCAACCTTAAGAGTAGAAGAATTACCTATTGGTAAAGGATACAATTTGTCAGGGATCACATCTACTTTGATTACCGCTATATCGGCATCAGGATCATTTCCTATAATTTCTGCACGATATGAAGTTCCATCAATAAAAGTTACAGATATTTTTTTTGTGTTATCTACAACATGATTATTTGTAATAATGTGGCCTTCTTTGTCAAATACAAAACCAGAACCAACACTAGTTGAATCACCATGATCAGAGGTTTTTGTTACAGTGATACTTACCACACCTAATTCAGAACGGTCAAAAAGTTCAGTTAATGAGTAGGTTTGTTCTGATGATTGGAATTCATTTGTTGTTTGAAGATTCTCAGAGGAGTAGGAGTTGTCTTGAGCTAATACAGGGGGCAGTATGACCAATGAAGCCACGGATAACAAAACAACAGAAAAAACCACTCCTCCAAGTAAAATCTTTGATCTATTTGAATAAGACAATCTGATACATATTGATTATGAATTGGGAGATAAATAACAATAGTATTTTACATTTGTAAAATTATGTTTCTTTGGCTTTATCCATTATCGATTGAATCCGTCCTCTGTTTTTTTCTTTATATTGAGTTTTACACGTATTACAACAAAAAAATCTCTCAAAATTTGCAAATTTTAATACATGTGGTTTGTCTCCAACCATACCATCACATAAATCACATTTTATTTTTACAGACATACCTGACTTCAAATCTACATCGTGAGATCCACCACAATCATAAATTTCGATTTGTTTTTTTTGTTCATCAATTACATTGGTAGAATCAATTATGGGTGAGATTGATTTGATTAATCCTATATTTACTAGTCTTTGATATCTTGCCTGTATTGTAGGAGTACTGATGTTTAATTCTCGAGAAATTTGTCTAAATGACTTTCTTCCGTCTTCTTGAAGAGATGTCACTATGCCGATGTCAATATCATCTAATTCGTGAGGCATACATGTTTTAACTCCTCTGCGTATTTATTATCTAGACTTTACAATTGTAAATTCAAGCAAGAATATCATCAAAAAAAATATTTTTGACTTAAAAATATACATAGAAATCAGATTTGGGAAATTTTAGCATCATAATGAAATGTATCAATCTTTTGTTTGAGACATAAGAGAATACTTATGATGGTCTTAACAAAAAGTTAGATTTGTGAGTTTAGTTTGGTTAGTATTTACATTATTTTTAATCATGATTGGAATTGGACAATCTTTTGCACAAGAATGTATTATTATGAATATAACAAAAGATGTTGTATGTGATGAAACATTTAGAGTTCAATCTATAAAGATTTTTAGTGTTATGGATAGTTCCATCGGAATCATTACAGATCCTAATACAAAATTATCTCTTGTAGATTTGGGAACATTTTATGGGATTGGTGGAAATGGAACAATTCCTGATACAATTAAAGTATATAGAGATAATCTTCTCTGGAAGACCGCTACTAAAGAAACTGGAATTGCACCTTCAACATCACATAGTGAATGGCAAATTACTCAGACTTTTTTTTATAATGAACTCCCAGGAAAATACAAGCTTAGTTTAATAACAAATGACACAGAAACTTTAATTTTTGAATTTATTGTTAAACAAATTACAGATGAATCCAAAGAGATATTGGAAAATAACATGAATGATAACAATACAGAAAAAAGTGATGAAAATATAATCTACTCTATAACCTCTCCACTTAAACAAACTAAGAATGGAATAGATTCACAAGATGTTGTATGTAAAGAGAATATGCAATTAGTATTCAAAAATACCGATAACAGTCCTGCTTGCGTGAAACAAATAACAGTAAATAAGTTAATTGAACGAGGCTGGGCAGAATTGTAAAATCATTTTTGTAATGAATTTATCTTTTCTTCAAATACGGAGAAAGATTGAATATTAGAAATTTTTTCATAATTTCCATTAGAATCTATTATTATGAATGTTGGAAGTCTGTTAATACCATTCTTTTTTGCTTCATATGTACTATATTTTACTTTTTTTTCATATTTTTTAGAATCCAAACATTTTTCAAATGAATCTATATTCATTCCAAGTTCTATAGCATATTGTGTAAGAAGTTGATTATTTATTTCACTATCTATAGGATTTTGAAACAACATATCATGAAAATTCCAATATTTTTCTTGTTCATTTGCACAATATGATGCAAATGAAGCAAGTGGAATATTTTTTGTAAGCTGTGCATCGATAAAGATCATGTTAACTTTTCCTTGATTTACATAATTAGTTATTATTGTAGGTCTAGTTTCTTGGAACCATTTTTTACAATCTATACATTGATAATTTCCAAATTCAATTATTGTGATAGGAGCTTGTGATGAGCCTAAAAATGGAGATCCTAGTGATGTGGTAATAGTTCCAAAATTTTTACTAATTGTAACTTCGGAAACATTAGATTGAGTTAGAAAAACACTGTATACTACAAATCCTATAACTATGAATAAGATTATCACAATTAATGGTTTCAAGATAAAAAATAGTTTTTGAACTTATTATAGCTTTCAATTTACAAATGTATTGAAATATTGATGTAATTATTTTAATGTCATAAACTATGGATATTTACCAAATTGGGAAACAGGATAAGAAACCCTGTAAAAAAATGAATTATTTTTATATTTTAGAATTTCATGTTATTAAATTTCCAACTTTAATATTATTCATCAGGGTAAATCCTGCATTGACTTCTAAGACATATTTTGCAGGACTCTTAGAAGTATAGTTTGGACAGATTTCAATTACACAGGGTTGGATGTTTTCTTTTATGTCAATTATTCTATTATTGGCATCTACAAACAACATATCTAACGAAATCAAAGTATTTTTCATCCAAAACGAACGTTTCTTTTCAGTATCATATACAAACAACATACCTTCATAGTATCCTAAATTTTGTCTAAACATTAACCCCGTGATTTGTTCTTGAAGATCATCTGCAATTTCAACATCAATTAAAATTGTAGAATTTAGTTTGTATAGATAATATTGTAATCTCTTGGATGTATGACGGATTATCAACGATTTCAAGACATTGTAAAATACCAAAATTTTTTCCTTGTGTTGAACAATCATACATAATTCCAACTTGTAAAGATCCTAAAACAACTCCTACAAAAATTAGTGTAGCTGACCATCTATTTTTTAACATGTGTGCTACAAATTACAAATAGATCTGTATTTATCATTACTTGACAAAGATTCTAATGACTTTACAAATGTAAAATATTGATAATTATCGTATCAAATTAATCATTTGTAAAGCATTGATGTTTGATATTTATTTTTTACAATTTTTATGTGGGAACAAGTAAAAAGAAAATTCAAGATACAAAAAACATGAAAAAAATTCAACCAAAGTTAATTTTAAAAAATAATAATGATTCATGGATTTTGGTATGATCTTAAAACAACTAAATCTTGTTCGTGGAAATTTTTTTCATCTTTGTTTGTTAGCATTTGGGTCTGGTGCTGTTGTGATGTCTATGGAGTTAATCATAAGTCGTATTCTTACACCTGTTTTTGGTAGTTCTACATACACGTGGGGTAGTTTGATAGGTTTAATTTTGACAGGTTTAAGTCTCGGATATTTTCTTGGTGGTAAGATTTCAGATAGAGATCCTAAATTTAGAAAAATTTGTTCGGTTGTATTTACAGCTGGATTATACATTGTATTTGTACCATTTATTGCACCTGCAATATTGAATTTCACATTAAATGATTTACCTCAAAATCAATTTTCTTCATTATTTGCAACTTTTGTTTTGGTTTTCTTTCCAACTACCTTATTGGGATTTGTTTCACCATATGTGATCAAACTTGGCACCGTGACACTTCATCAGGTTGGAAATGTTTCGGGAACTTTGTATTCTATATCTACTGTAGGTAGTATCTTTGGAACATTTTTGACAATTTTCATTTTAATCCCGACTATTGAAGTAAGAATTGTTCTTTTTGGATTAGGAATTACGTTGATGGTTGTCTCTTTGTTAGGATTAAAAAATTGGCCTAAAATACTAACAATTGCGGTAATCTTGATTTTGTTCACTCCCTCATCTTCAATAATTACAGGATTAATGCCACATACTGGGACTGTAATTATTGAAACAGAAACGGAGTATAGTCATCTAGATGTTGTAGATTCCGATAATAAAAGAACTCTATATCTTAATGGTATGAGACATAGTCAAATGGATAAAGATAATCCAAGTGATCTAACTTTAACATATACCAATTATTTTCATTTGGGACAAATATTTAATTCCTCTCTTGAAAAAATTTTGTTTGTAGGAGGCGGTGGTTTTTCAGGTCCAAAAAACTTCTTAGATACATATCCTGATGCCATCATAGATGTTGTAGAAATTGATTCTCAGGTTATAGATGTAGCAAAGACATATTTTTCATTAAAAGATAATTCCAGATTACAAATTTTTAATGAAGATGCAAGAATTTTTTTAATGAATTCTGATGACAAATATGATTTAATAATTTTAGACGCTTTTGCTACAGACTATGTTCCATTTCATTTGCTAACTCAAGAATATTTTCAAATTTTACAAGAACATCTTCAGCCTGATGGTGTAGTTATTTCAAACATGATAGGTTCGCTTGAAGGGGATACCTCTACTTTGCCTAGTTCCGTATACAAAACAATGAATAGTTTATTTCCAACTGTTTATGTTTTTACCACTGCTGAAAGTAATCTGAATATTGTACAAAATTTAATTTTTGTAGCTACGTATAACAATGAACAATTGAATAAATCTGAACTTGAAAATCTGTCTATACAAAACAATGCAAATAATTTGTTAATAAATACAAAATATTTAGAAAATTATTATAAAACAGGAATGAGAACTGATTCTATTCCTATTCTTACGGATAATTTTTCTCCAGTAGAAGCAATGATAAATCCTGTTACGAGTCAACCTTTTTTCAATGAAGATTCCATATTTTCACAAGAAGAATCAAAAATTTGGTTTAGTGAAAGTACTTCAGTAAAAATTGGGCTTTTGATTATAGTTGTATTTACATGGGTTGCATTTTTCAAAAATGTATGGAAAAACACTTAAAAATAATATTTTTTTATTTTGAATCAAAACTATAAAGAATTATTTTTGTTTAAGATATTTGTTTTTTGATTTTACAACTTTAATATATGATGCTATTTGTAAAACTAAAACAATAACACTCATAATAATAAATGGAATTATGAATATGCTTTGCGGAGGAACTGATTTGTGGAATGATTCTGTATAATGTATAAAAAGAAAATAAGCTGTATGAATTGCAGTGAGATAAAACACAATATTTGAACCTGTATGCAACCACTTCCAAGATGATGCACCTAACCATTTCATAGCCTTGTCTGAGGAAGTAAGTGCAAGAACTACAATCCACAATATAGCTACAAAACCTATCAAGTTTGCTAATCCAAATCCGGGCTCCATCCTAACAATTCTATTTAGCTGTGGAACAAACTCATAGCCAAAAAATCTTGCAACATCCCAATTTGCCCATCCATTTGCAATTAAAAGTCCATGAGTAATTGCCAATATTGCAAACCATATTCCAGCTTCTCTTCTCCATGAAAGTAAAGAATTCAGACGTGGCCATAATTTACCAAGTGGGCCTAAAATCAGGGTAATGAATAATAAAAAATATCCTGAATCCCCTAACGCACGCCATAATCTCATATCTTCACTCCATTCATAGTGTGCAATCCAAAAAACTAGCGTTACTGAAACTGCCAGAATACCAATTAACAGGTGCCTTGAAAAAGAATTGTTCATAATTTTTAATTTATTCATTTTTTTATCACTTTGTTATGATTACAATGCATCTATTTGTTTAAAATTCAACATATTTTAGAAAATGGAATTATATACTTAATGATATCACATTACAATTGTAAAATATTCTTTGTTTCTTTCAAATTGAAGTTAACATATTTAATAAATTAAATTAGATAAAAAATAAAAAACTATCATTTAAAAATTTGTAATGAAAGAGATAGATACGTCAGATAGCAAAGCATGGGAAAGAAAACAGACGGCTTAAATCAATTAAAAAAAGTTCATAATGAAAAAGATTCAAGTTTACAATAAGGATAGAAGATTATCTTAAAGTAATTTTTGAATTAGTTGAACTAAAAGAATATGTAACATCTACAAATATTTCAATCCACATGAATATTTGCCCTCCCAACGTTACCAAAATGCTTCATAAATTTGATGCCGATTGTTATTTGGAATATTCAAAATATTTGGATTAATACTTACTCTTAAAGAGAAGAACATTTCAAACGGTATACGTCAAAACACAGTGATCTTTTAGAATTTTTAGAGATTATTAGAGTGGATAGTTCAATTATAAATCAAGATGTAGAAGGAATAGAGCATTACTTGAATTCAAAACAATGAAACAGTTAAGAAAATTCATAATTTTTCTAAGATCAAAACCAAATATACTTGCTCTATTTAATAAAATAAATACATAATTATCGTATTTTGTATTTTTTAGTTCTTTTATACCTAGAATTTTTTAAATTTGTATGATGCTAACAAAGTTGCATTATGCTAACAAAGTTAGCCTAGGCTAACTTTATATTGTTTTTATGTACATTTCAAATGACAATAATGATAAAATCTCGTTCTAGACTTGTGATGATATTTTTAATTCCCATTGTAACAATTGTGTCACTTTTTATGGTATTTTCAGAAGAAATTGGTGCTCAACAAGAAGAAAAAACATTTGTTACCAATAGTGGAGTGATAGTAACAACTACTGGCGAGGTACTGGATCCACTGTATGCCAGTGCAACTGTAGAATTTGATCCAATGGAATATTTGAGAGATTTTAACTATGGGCGAATTTCACAATTAGATGATGGTACAACTCTAAGGGAGTTTACAATTATTGCAAATGATGATAAAATCATGGAAGTTTCTCCAGGTATTTTCTATAATGTGTGGACTTTTAATGGAACTGTTCCAGGACCAACAATTAGAGCAACGGAGGGAGATATTGTACGAATCAAATTCATCAATAATGGAGAGAAAGAACACACCATGCATTTTCATGGAATTCATCCAGCTGAAATGGATGGAGTCTTTGAACCTGTAGGAGGAAACGGTGGACAGTTTGTATATGAATTTGAAGCAGGTCCTGCAGGAGTACATCCATATCATTGTCATGTAATGCCACTTGAAGAGCATATTGTTCGCGGCCTTTATGGAGTCTTTATTGTAGATCCTAAAGAAGAACGTCCACCTGCTGATGAAATGGTGATGGTTCTAAATGGTTTGGATACTGATTTTGACACTGAAAATAATTTTTATGCTGCAAACACTATTCCTTTTTACTATCAACGTAATCCAATCCAGATTAATGCTGATGAATTAATTCGAGTTTATGTTGTCAACATGGTTGAATTTGATCCTATCAATAATTTACATCTCCATGGAAATTTGTACAAGTATTATCCAACAGGAACTGATCTTGTACCATCATTTTACACTGACATGATTACTCTATCTCAAACTGAGAGAGGCATTATGGAATTTGAATACAAGTATACAGGCAAATATTTGTTCCATGCTCACAAAGTCGAGTTTTCAGAAAAAGGTTGGGTTGGAATATTCATGGTAAATGAAAACAAGGATAACAAAGAGTCTGAAGAATATGGAACTTAGTAACAAGTCATCAAAAATAAAATTAATTGTAAGTGGGATAATTCCATTCCTATTTCTCATAATATTGATGGTGTACATCTTTGGTCCGGGCTCTGAACTTTTGGATTTGGGTGTTCCATTACCTGAAATAACTATGGAAAGAATTGATTTCATAAATTCTGAAATTCAAGTTACCGTTAGAAACACAGGTCCCATTCCAGTTGAAATTGCAATGGCAGACATTAATGATAGAATACAACCTGCAGCAGTTGAACCTGATAGATATTTACAGCGATATGAAACGGCTCTAGTGAGAATTCCTTTTGAATGGAATGAATCTGAACCATATCGAGTTGGAATAACTATTGGAGATGGAGTCAGATTTGAAAAAGAGGTTGAAGCTGCAGCTTTCGCATTAGAACCAACTTTTGATCTTATGATCTTTTTTGCGATAATTGGAACGTATGTTGGAATAATACCTGTAATGATTGGTTTGTTGTGGCTTCCATTTATCAAAAGAATTAGTAAACAAAAATATCATTTCTTTTTGGCTTTAACTGCAGGACTTTTATTGTTCTTAGGAATAGATTCAGTTGAAGAAGCACTAGAAGTTTCTAAAGAAAGTCTTGCAGACAGTTTTAATGGAGTTTTACTTATTGCTACAGTTTTAATGACTTCATTTCTCGGATTATATTTTTTAGGTGAAAAATTAGTCAATAGAGCAAAATCATCAAGAATTACAAAACCTGTTGCAATTGCTTTAATGATATCTATTGGTATTGGATTACATAATTTTGGCGAAGGACTTGCAATAGGAGCAGCTGTTGGTCTTGGATCTATTGCATTTAGTACATTTTTGATTGTTGGGTTTGCATTACACAATACCACTGAAGGAATAGCAATAGCTTCTCCAATGTCCAGAGAAAAAAGAGTCATTGGAAAATTAGCAGTTATGGGAATGATTGCTGGTGCTCCTGCTATTTTTGGTGCATGGGTTGGAGGGTTTGTGTATTCTCCATTTACATCTGTTGTTTTTCTATCAATTGGGGCAGGTGCAATATTTCAAGTAATAATTACAATTTTAAAATGGATACGAGAAGAAGGTGACAAAAATCTTTCAAGCGGAGCTGTCGCTTCAGGTTTTGTTGTGGGAATGATAATCATGTATCTTACCAGTATTCTCATCTAAGAATATTTGTGGAAATACTTTGAACAGAAGAAACTATATTATTTTATCTGGCTCAATTGAGAGTCAATCATACTCTGAAATGAGGAAAAAGGTTGTGCTCCAATTAGTTTGGTAAATCCAATTTTTTCATTACCAACAAAGAATCCAGGAGTTCCAGTTACGCCATAATTACGACCATCAGTAAGATCATTATTTATTTCGTCAAGATACTTTCCAGAATCTACACATAAATCAAATTCATCAGTATTCAGGCCAATTTCATTTGCATATTGCTTGAAAAGATTGATAGACTGTAAAATTTCTAAATCCTGCCAAGTTTTTTGATTTTCAAAAATCATATTATGCATTTCCCAAAATTTTCCTTGATCATCTGCACATTCTCCAGCAAGTGCAGCAGATACTGCATTTGGATGAATGCTTGTAATTGGAAAGTCTCTATATACAAAATTCACTTTTCCTGTGGACATATAATTTTGTTCAATTAAAGGCAAAGTTTGAGTATAAAATCTCCAACAGAAAGGACATTGAAAATCTGAAAATTCAACAATAGTAATAGGTGCATCAGGATTTCCCTTCAAAGGGTCATCATCTAAAGAAATATTTCGAATTATTTTAGAACCAGATTGTTGTGAATTTGAAATAGATTTTTGTAAATTAGATTGATTGTTATCTATTTCATTGATTATAATTTCTGATGACTCAGATTGTGATCCCAACATATAGCCTCCTAAAAATGCAGAAGCAATGGAGGCTACAACAATTCCAATCACTATCAAATTAAAGGTGGATTTTTTTATTAGAATTTTTTCAGGTTCAAAAAAATTTGATTCAGAGTCTTCCAATATTATCAAAATAAAATTACAAGTTATTTAATTGCATGACTTTACAATTGTAAAGAATTATTGAATATGGATGTGGAAAAAACGAAAATTTGTGATTAATTACAACTGTACCAATTACTATCTTCATTATCTTAGGTATTACCCGATATTGCAATCCAAAATGGAGTATTTCCTGTTTTTACAGAATTTATAATTTCTAATGTTTCTGTATCAATTTCTATAATTTCATTTGTCTGGGTTACTGCAACATAAAGAATAGAACCATCATAACTAGTTCTTAGCCCATGAGGACCGTTTCCTACCTTGATTTGATCAATTACATCAAATGACTGTGTATCAATAACAGTAATGACATTATCTGCAATTCCTGAAACATATGCTCTATTACCATCAGGAGAAACATCTATTCCATGATGGCCAGCGCTTACAGGAATTTCTGCAATAATTTGTTGATTTTCTAAATTCACAACTGCAACGTCATTTGTTGCAATGCGTGTAACATACAGTAATTTGCCATCAGGAGATATGTCCAAATTATGTGGAATTCCTTTTACATTGATTGTGGAGATTAATTCAAATTTCTTTGCATCTATTATTGCTATTTTATCCTCACCTTGTAATGTAACAAATGCAAGTTCATTTGAAGCATTAAAAATTATATTATGAGGAGTCTTACCAACTGGAATTTCGGTGTGGACTTTTCCCAGTACAAGATCAATTACAGAAATTGAATCAGATCCCTCATTTGCTACAAATGCAAAATTACCATCATGACGGATTTTAACACCTTTTGGTGTTTTTCCAACATGAAATGTATCTATAGATTCTCCTGTTTCTCCATTAAATGCAAAAACAGTATCACTTGCACTACTAGTTGCAAGTACCAAAAGACCGTTTTTAATTGTAGAGATATATGTCATTCTTTCACCTGCAATCCAATTATTCTCATTTGGGAATGAATTTACACTGTTATCACCTTGTAGTGTAAAAAATATTGTTTCAGATTTTTTATCTAAATTATTTTGTAGATATGACACTCCCACAATGCCAATTAAAATTATTCCAATTGTTATGCCAAGTATAATTTTCATTTATTCTAGTTGAATGTAATTATAAAGACATAAAAATTCATTCGAAAGTAAATTGGAAATTACTTTACAATTGTAATGTAGAGTTCAAAAACATCTAACAAAAAACCAAATAATTCAACAAATTAAGAATCGTTTGATTTTACTGGTTTTTAGATATAGAAACATGTGAATCAGATCCGGGATTTTTGCCCTATACACCTAGAATTAATATATTTATGAATCAAGCATTTAACTGAAAATGCAGACATTGTTCTGAATCCATTCCCCAAATTCATGGCCTTTAATGATAAATTTCTTGTATGAATATTTGCAATTAATACAATTTTGTGGACATTAGGAATTTGTATATAATTATAAATTGGTTTTTTGAGGCTAAAAAATTAATTAATTTTAGATAAAATTACTTAGGTAAGAGAAAAAATCTGATATTTCTTACTAATTCCAATTATTCCAACTATAGAAATTACCAATACAAGTATTGCAATACTTTCAAATTCAGGTACAACAACTAGAGCAAATTCAGTTTCTTGTCCTGTATTTCTAATATTTTCAAATTTAATTATTGTCGGGCCAGTTTGTTCTTCAGAGAATGTGAATTTTTCATATTCCCCACCAACTTGTGCCATTCCAGATACACGATAAATTTCTTGGTCATTTTGGATGATCACAAATGTGTAATCAGAGCTTCTCAGAGGTTCATTTGTTCTTCCATCTCTGATTGTAAAAATAAAAATAGTATCAACTCCAGGTTCTACATTTAATGGATCCCAGGATAAATTAATTTTAAAATCTTCACTTTTTGTGTAAGCTTCTAAAGGAAATGCAATGTTAGTACTAGTAGATAATGTAAATGACATATTATCAGGCAGGGGTTTATCAGATTTTTTCATTTCATTTTTCAAAAATCGTAAATGATCTTGTAACAAGACAAGATGAACTATTCTTTCATCATCTTCCGTATAATCATCAACTGATACCGATGATTTGAATAATTCAATTCCATTTACATATCCAGAATAGCTTGGAGATAAAAATTCTACAAATTCTTTTGGAAAATGAGTCTCTATATGAACAACAGGTACATGAGACATTTGTTTTTCACTCCAGTCAAATGGCATCTCAAATGTGACTTCTTTTGTATCAGAATTGTAATTAAAATTAGATATGGTATCAAAATAAGACTTTGAGCGAAATTCAACATCATTGTTTTCAACATCTTGTTCAATAAAAGAGACAGTCTCAATCAGGCTCAAATCTGCATTGTAGATGCCAGAATTCTCTATGATGTTAGTAGGCTCATCAATTGTCCTTATTTCAATCTCAAAATTGTATAAACCACCTGTAACAAACAAAGGTCCTGAAATTTCTATCGGATTTGATTCAGTTCCATGCCAAGCGCCAAGCAAAGAGTCTTGTTCGCCATGAATTGTTATTTCAGCATCTTCAGTTGGGGTAATAATAATTGGTAAAACACCATCTTCTGCAAAGAAATAATTTCTGAAAATCATTTCATCTTTATGGTATAGTCCAATGAGAAAAGTAACATTTTTTGCATTTTCTTTGGTTTCATTTTCAGTTGCAGTGATTGTAATCTGATCCTGTTGATTTTCAAAATACATTGGCATTTCTACTGAAATGGATAATTCTTTTCCCTGTACATTAACTGAAGATATTGTATCAATACCAAATCCATGTCCATAAACAATACTTGCAGGAAATAACAAACTTGTAACAATTACAAATATTCCAAAATTTTTCAAAGACATCATTACACTATCAATAATCCTTCAACTCGTTTAATTAATTCATCCATAGATGTCGCCTCCAAAATAGGTTGAAGTTCATTTGGATTCTTGGCACCCAATGCAGACAATGAGTAAATGTAATCAACTGTTGGTGTATCGGTGTTAAGATAGTATTGTTCCAAAACATGATCTAAGGAATGTGCATCAACAATTTGAGGTAAAGCTTGTTTAATGATTTTCTTTTTCCATAATTCAATTAATGATTCCCATTTTTTAAGTGTAATGTTCTCATCTATTTCAGGAATCATTTCAACTTCAGCTTGAATATACATTTTTTCTTCTGTTCCAATTTTTTCATGTAATTCAGAAATTTCTTGGTGTCTTTCTACTGATAGTGGATCATAATTTGTAGGTTGAGTAATTGATGGTGGAATAATTCTTTTAATTTTAAATGAATTTCTTCCAAGAGTTTCAATGTGTAATTGTAATCCATCTAGTTCTACATCTTCACATTTTAAAATTTTAGCAATAGTACCCACTAGTTTAGGAGAATTCCAACCATTGACAGAATTATTTTCATCAATCAAGCATACTCCAAATTGACCATCACCAATCATACAATCATCAACTAGTTGCTTGTATCTAGGCTCAAAAATACGAAGTGGTAATTCTTGTCTTGGGAATAGTACCAAATCTAGTGGAAAAATTGGAATAATTTTAGTTTCAATCAACTAGTGATATTAAAATGTCTCTAGATATATGGAATACGGATTTTCTAAAAGCTATTTTCATTTAGAATCATACCTAATAGAGCAGAACGAGTGTATTTTCCATATTCAGCTTGCTCAAAATATTTAGCATTTTTTGTTTTATCGACATCAGCTGAAATTTCATCTATTCTTGGTAGTGGATGTAAAATTATTGCATCATCTTTCATTCGTTTTAGCATGTCTAATCCTACAACATAACTTCCTTTGACTTTTAGATATTCTTCTTCATCGGGGAATCTCTCTTTTTGAATTCTTGTAACATAGAGAACATCCAGTTCATCTAGATGTTCTTCGATATCAGTAGTTTCAGTAAAGTCTAACTTCCTTTTTATTTCATAGGTTGAATCAGACCTTATTCGTAATGATTCTGGAGAAATAAGATTTACATCAACATCATAATTTCCTAGTCCATGTAATAGAGAGTATACTGTACGCCCATACTTTAAGTCACCTACAATTCCTATTTTTAATCCATCAATCTTTTTCTTTTCTTTTTTTATTGTGAATAAATCTTGAATTGCTTGAGTTGGATGTTCTTCAGTCCCACTACCTGCATTGATTACCGGTTTATCAGAAATTTCTGCAGCGAATCTACTTGAACCATCCAAAGGATGACGCAATACAAGTACGTCAGAATAAATCGACATTATTCTAACAGTATCTGCAAGACTTTCACCTTTTTGAGTTGATGAAGATGTAATATCAGAGATTCCTAAAGAATTTCCACCAATGGATGCCATAGCAGATTCAAAGCTTAGACGAGTTCTGGTACTTGGCTCATAAAACAGATATCCCAAAATTTTACCTTTACAAATTTCTCTTCTTTCAGATAAGCTTAGTTGCATGATTTTATCAGTATATGTAAAGATAGTTTCGAGTTGTTCTTTGGTATAGTCCTTAATTGAAAAGATATCTTTTTGGTAGAACTCGTTCATTCTTTCAATAATATATACAGGTGACTATACAAAGTATTCTGATGGAACAGTCCGACCTTATGGTTCGACGAATAAAGGAAGGTACTGTAATTGACCATATAGACGAAGGAAAAGGTCTTCAGGTTCTTAATGCATTAAGAATTGATGGTAAAGATGGCAGTCTTATTACCATAGCCTTGAATGTTCCAAGTGGTAAATTTAAGAAAAAAGACATTATCAAAGTTGAAAACAAATTTCTAAAAGATGATGATACCAACAAACTCGCAGTAATTGCTCCAACGGCAACAATTAACATGATAAAAGAATACAAGCTTGTTGAAAAGAGAAGAGTCGCATTACCTAATGAGATTGACAGAATTTTCAGATGCTCAAACCCTGATTGCATTACAAACAGTACTGAACACATAGAGTCAGTGATGGATGTAATTGACAAGGGAGGAAGAATTCTTAAATGCAGATATTGTGCAAGAGTTTTGGATGTAACTAAGCTAAAATATAATTAAATTAAAAATCTAAAAATTTGAAAAATATGTAGTTTGGACTATTGTCCTAAGATGATAAACATCATAACTATACCGTAGATTGCGATTGATTCGACCATACCTACGAAGATGAATACCTTTGATTGTAAAGCGGGGTTCTCACTAATGACTGCAAGACCTGCTGCACCTACTTGACCAAGACCTATTCCTGCTCCACCGGCTGCAATACCAAATGCTAAACCAGCACCTAAGAGTTTCATAGAGTCGCCATTAGATGCACCATCTTCTTGAGCAAATGCAACTCCGGTTGAACCTAGAATTGAAATTGCGGATGCTGCCAAAAGTAACATGACGATAGATTTCATTTACGATCAGGCTCCATGATATCCATATTTAAATCATGATGGGGTAAGAATCTCAAATTCGATCTAAAGTTTTCTTTTTGTAGGATGTTAGATCGTCTTTGATAGATTTTACAAAACTATCATAATTTTCATCTAATTCCTTTTTTGAATTTTCAAGTAATTTTTTTATTTCTTCTTTTGCCATTATTTTCTACTTTCCATCTTTGCCTTCACTTTTTTTAACTTTGCGAATTCTTCTCTTTCTCTCTCTTCAAGAGTAGAAAGAATAAATCGAATATTTTCTTTGTATTGAGGAATAATGACATTTTCAAGTGCGTTTAGTAACTTTTGTGTCTTTTCTAATGCTTTTGCAAGACTAAAAATAGAATTTTCATATTCTGCTGCTTTACAAATTTTTGGCATTAGTTCTTTGATTTGTTTTGCTGCTCTATCAATTGAAGAATTTGTATCTGCAAATCCATAAGGCATTGATTTTGTATCTTTTTCTGTAACTGTTAGTGCAGGGATTTTTACATCAACAACTCTTCTAACATGAACTTCTACTTCCATAACAGGGGGAGTAGATTCTGCAACAGAGTCAACAGTATTAGTACCAAGTGCTAGATACGCTTCGTTTACTGATTTGTAAATATCTTGTAAAGGATCCCAAATTCCACCTCTTGCTTTAGATGCTTCTTGAATCATTTCTTCAATATTTTTTAAGAGAACTTTACGTTTATCATCTAAAATTTGCTGAACCATAACAGCAATTTGCGTGGATTTTTTATATTTGAAAAGTTCAATTTTTGTTGCTGCAACGTTTTGTCCAAATGACATTCAGTTACTCTTCCTTGTAATATTTTTCTACGTACTTGTCTTTGATTTTGGTAATCTCATTCTTTGGTAATTTTGATACAATCTTCCACATAAGAGCAAGTGTTTCTTCAATTGTTCTATTCTCATCAGTTGCTTGTGTAAGGAATTCTTTTTCAAAAGTATCACCAACATCCATATATTTGAGATCAATTTCAGTTAGGCCAGCTTTACCTACAATACCCGCAAGTGCTCTTACTTCTTGTGCCCTAGAGTATGCATCATAAACTTGGTTAGAAACTTCACTGTGATCTTCTCTAGTACTTCCTTCACCAATTCCGTCTTTCATCAATCTACTAAGACTCATCAAAATATTGATTGGTGGATAAACTCCTTGTCTGAATAAATCTCTACCAACAACAATTTGTCCCTCAGTAATGTATCCAGTAAGGTCAGGAATTGGGTGAGTAATATCATCAGATGGCATTGATAAAATTGGAACTTGTGTAACACTTCCTTTTTTTCCATTGAGTTTTCCTGCTCTTTCATAAAGTGTTGAAAGATCAGTGTAAAGATAACCAGGATATCCCTTTCGTCCAGGAACCTCTTCTCTTGCTGCACTAATCTCTCTTAGTGCCTCTGCATAGTTTGTCATATCAGTAATTACAACTAGAACATGCATTCCTAATTCAAATGCCAAATATTCTGCTACAGTTAATGCTACACGAGGGGTAATGATTCTTTCAATTGCAGGATCATCTGCTGTATTTAGAAATAGAACACTTCTTTTGAGTGCACCAGATTCTTCAAGACTTCTTCTGAAATATTCTGCTTCACTGTATTGTACACCGATTGCTGCAAATACCACAGCAAAGTCGTCTTGTTTTCCAACAACACTTGCTTGTCTTGCGATTTGTGCTGCCAAAAGATTATGAGACATACCAGAACCAGAAAAGATTGGAAGTTTTTGTCCTCTAACTAAAGTCATCAGTCCATCGATTACAGATACACCAGTTTGAATGAAATCTTTTGGATATTCACGTTGTTCTGGATTCATCGGTTCTCCGTTAATGTCTACAAATTTATCAGCAATTGGATCTGGGAGCCCATCTTTTGGTCTTCCTAGTCCATCAAATACTCTACCAAGTACCTCTTTTGATACTGGCATTTCCATAACTTTACCTACAAATTTTGCTTTAGTTCCAGAAATTGATAATCCGGTTGTTCCTTCAAAGACTTGTACAATTGCTTTACCATTTCCTACTTCGAGAACTTTACCTAATCTTTTTTCTCCTTCAGTAGTTTCAATTTCAACTAGCTCATCAAATGCTGCACTTTCAACATCATCTACAACAACTAGAGGACCTTTGATTTCTGCAATCTTACTGTATTGAACTCCGCCTTCTACTGTCAATTTGATACCTTCACTCCTGAAATTGATTTGAATTGTTCTTGCATATCTTTATCTAATTGTTCAAGTTTTGGCATCTCATCATCTTTGACATCCATTCTTGCTTTAAGCAAACTGCTTACTATACCTAATTCACGTATATCAGATAGTGCTGTACCTTCTTTGAGTGCTTGTTGCCCTTTTTTGTAAAAATCAACTAATAATTTCATTAATTTGAATTGTTTTTCTGGACTGCAATAAGTATCAACATCATCAAACGAGTTTTGTTGTAACAAAGCAATCTTTACCATTCTTGCAACTTCAAGAATTAGTTTTTCTTCATCAGGTAATGCTTCAGGACCTAAGAGTCTGACAATTTCTTTTAGTGTGTCTTCTCTTTGTAGAATGCCATAAGTTTCACTTCTAATGTTAAACCAATCTTCACTAATGTTTTCACTCCACCATTTTGCAATATCTGCAAGATAACCAGAATAGCTGTTCATCCAGTTAATTGATGGATAGTGTCTAGAGTATGCAAGTTTTGCATCCAATGCCCAGAAAGTTTTGATAAATCTCATTGTGTGAGTTGTAACTGGTTCTGTAAAGTCACCACCAGATGGAGATACAGCACCAATCAAAGTAACTGAACCATCACGGTCTGGACTTCCGGCTGCTCTAACACGACCTGCTCTTTCATAAAATTCTGCTAATCTTGATGCAAGATATGATGGATAACCTTCTTCTGCAGGCATCTCCTCTAATCTACCACTCATTTCTCTGAGGGATTCAGCCCATCTACTTGTGGAATCTGCCACAAGTACCACATCTTTACCCATATCTCTGTAATATTCTGCAATTGTGACACCAGTGTAGATACTTGCTTCTCTTGCTGCTACTGGCATGTTACTAGTATTTGCTACAAGTACAGTTCTATCCATTAATGGTTTTCCACTACGTGGATCTTTAAGATGTGGGAATTCAACTAATACTTCAGTCATTTCATTTCCTCTTTCACCACAACCAATGTAAACAACAACTTGAGAATCAGCCCATTTTGCAATTTGGTGTAATGTTACAGTCTTTCCTGTTCCAAATGCTCCAGGAATGGAGCCAGTTCCTCCTTTTGCAATTGGGAAAAATGTATCAATTACACGTTGTCCAGTAAGTAATGGGACAATTGGATCATGTCTTTTATTGTAAGGACGTGGTTTTCGTACAGGCCATTTGTGATACATTTTAAGTTCAATGGATTGTCCATCTTTCTCAGTAGTAGCTAGTACAGTTTCTAAATCATAATCTCCTTCTGATACCAGATTTGAAATTTTTCCACCTGCATGTGTTGGAGGAACCATAATAGAGTCTTCAATAAGATCAGTTTCTTGAACGGTACCAATAATATTTCCTGCAGCAACTTCATCTCCGTTACTTATAGTTGGAACAAAGTGATATTTTTTTGTCATATCTACAGCAGTTGTTGTAATACCCCTTCCAATGAAGGAACCAGATGCTTTAGATAATTCTCTTAGAGGTCTTTGAATTCCATCATAGAGTTGTCCAATAATTCCAGGACCTAATAATACACTGAGTGGATTTCCAGTACCAATTACAGGCTCACCTGGTTTTAATCCACTTGTTGATTCGTATACTTGAATAAATGCAACATCGCCAGTTAATCGAATAACTTCGCCTACTAATTTTGAATTTCCTACAGTTACAGTTTCATACATTTTTGCATCAGACATACCATCTGCTCTTACAGCTGGACCACTTACCCAAACAATTCTACCTTGAGCTGTCATTTCCTAATTTCCCACTCCGAATTTTGCTGCAATTTCTTTCCTTATTAAAGGCTTCATACGTTCAATTCTTGCATCAATCGTATTATCAAATGTCATTGCACCATCTTTAGATTTTACTTTAATTCCTCCAAGACAATCAATTGTATCAGAGGATAGTTCTGCTCCTGAAAATTGAGATAATGCAGATTGGACAATATCTTTGTCTTTTACATTTGTAGAGATAATAATTTCCGAAGTACCCAAAATTTTAGTTGCTTCATCAATCAGAGTCTTAATGAGATTTGAATAATCACCGCTGCGATCAGCATTTGCGACTTGGTCTAGTAATTTTGAAAATACCTTATCAACTGCTTCCTCTAATGCCATTAGTTGTTTATTTCTGGCTTCAATGTCTGCACTTCCTGTGATCTGTTTTTCGATCTTATCAGCCTCTTTTTTACCATCTGAGATAATTTTATCATACTCACTTTCCAATTTAGGAACAGCAGCATCTAGATTTTGTTGTGAATCATCTAATCCGGATTTAATGTTTGCCAAAATATCCTGTTCAGTATTTTTTAGAATTTTGTCAATTGTACTTTCTAATGCAGAATTAGATGCCAATGGATGCCGTTGACTTATAATGGATTTTAATGTTTGGGACGGTAATCAGAAAGATATTAAACTCAATGAAAATACCCAAAATTTGTCTTGGGAATAGCCGATCTAAAACTAGGAACTATAATTTTACCGAGAAGTGAGTCTCCTAAAGCAATTTCAAGATTAACTGAGTTTGAATGGTATCACAAAATTGATTCTGCTGAGGATTTAGTTACGCCTGAAATTGATGATTTATTACTCAAAGCACAGCAAACTTATCAGTCTATTGATGATGTCATCAAAGGAATAGGGATTCCTCTAGAAGTAGGAATTATGGAGATTTTATTCAAAGGAACTGTAATCAAGAAAAAAGACTATGAGATTAATGAAATTGAGGATATGATAAAGCAGTTAGCCAAAGAAGCTTCATCAATTATTGATAAACCAGCACAACTACTAGAAGAGGCAGCAACTGCAAGAGTTTCCATTGAAGAATACAAGTCTCTCAGAGACACCTTAGAAGTAATCAAAAAGATGAAGATGGATATTTCTGGATTTGGTTTGATGAGATACTTTTTCACAAATCTCTTTGTAATTAATTCTGCAGACTTTGATGAAATCAGTCGTTCCCTTGAAGGTATTACAATTTATAAATATGATTTAGAGAATAAAGAAAAAGCTGCAATTTTAGTAATTTCAGATACTACAGATTCTGAAAAAGTTCTCAAAGTTTTACGTAGTTTCAATTCTAACACATTTAAAATTCCAGAAGGCTTTCCTCAAATTCCTAATGAGTCATATGCACTTGCAGAATCAAAAATTAAAGAACTAACTACAAAACAAGCTTTAATCAAAAAAGAATTAGGAAAAATTACAAAGAAAATCAGACGAGACATTCTAGCACTACATGAGAAGTCAAAAGTTGCAAAAGATGTTCTTGAGACTTTGAGAAAGCCAGGTGGAACTAAACACTTTGCAGTAATTCAAGGATTTATTCCAAAGAAGATGGAAAAAAAGTTTACAGATTCAACTAAACAATGGATGTCAGTTGTAGAAGATATCACTGATCCTAAACTAAAAGAAGAAATTCCAACCTTGTTTGACAATAAACGATTTGTTAGAACTTTTGAAGTAATCACAAAAAGTCAAGGAATTCCAAAGGCTGGAGAGCCAGACCCAACGCCTATGATTGCTCTAATGTGGCCGATTTTCTATGGATTGATGTTTGCAGACACAGGCCACGGATTATTACTTATGGCATTAGGTTTACTCTTCAAGTTTAAGGGACAAGGAGAACTATCAAGATGGGGAATGCTTATTGCAATTTCAGGTGCATCAGCAGCGATTGCGGGAATAGGTGCGGGAGAAGCATTTGGTTATCATATTGAAGCTTTCAGTCCAGTTGGAGAGTTATTAGAAGAAGGAGGTATTCTATATCCACTTAGTTGGATTGTTGGAATTCTCAGTGTTGCAGAATTAACATTTGAACAAGTAATCAACATTCTCAAAGTTTCATTGTTCATTGGAATTGTACATTTGGTATGGGCAATGACTTTACGTATTATCAGATTAGTAAAAGAAGGACATATGCTAGTTGTGTTTACTGAAGCAATTCCAAATGTCGTACTCTACGGCGGAATTGTTGTTGTCATGATGTGTGCCATCGGTTCACAATATGACGTCATGAATATGTACTCTAGAGTACACACAGAGTCTGTCCCTTGGGTAACCATGTTCCTTGGTGAGTGGGCAGAAGTTTGGATTATCACAAGAATTGCAGTAGTTCTTGTAATTGCATCAATGGTAGTTATGATGGTTGGAGGTGTAATGCATGCAAAGAAACATCCAGAAGATGGAGCGGATCCGGCCAGTGTCATAATGGAAGTTATGTTAGGAAAAACAGTTGAGAGTCTAGCTCACACAATTAGTTATGCTCGACTTGGAATCATGTTGCTTGTGCATGCGGCTTTGTTGATGACAGTAAATAATGCATTCACATCTTTAGGAGGTTCTGAATCAGGTGCTGCAATGGCCATGATCATTGGAGGCAACTTGGGAATTATGATGATTGAAGGATTAATTGTGTATATTCAATCTCTCAGATTGCACTTGTATGAATTCTTTACAAAATGGTACGTAGGAGGTGCACAGTCATTTAGACAAATTAGGCCAGAGTTGATTTACAATCAATTTGTTTGGAAGAAAAAATAAAAATTAGAGAAAAAATCTAGTCATTTTTAGCTTTGTCATGTCCTTTTTTGGCAGCATCTTTAGTGCCCTCATAACCTTTGGTTCCTAGTTCAGTGCCTTTTTCAATACCTTGCTTTCCAAGATCAGTTCCTTTCTCAACACCTTTTTCAGCGGTATCTTTGATTTTTTTTAGAAATCCCATAAAATTACTTTGTAATATTGTAAATAAATGATCTAGTTATTTTCATATAGATTTACTGTAATTTTGGTGGTCCATGGTTTAAGATCATCAGGAAATATTACCAATAAACCACTATCTTTTTTGATATTATTACATGTACCACTATAGCTTTGTTTGTTTTGTCCATAGCAACCAGATTCAGGGTAATAATCGAATTTAGAATTTACAAAGTTTTCACGTTGAACAGATGAAGAGACAAAGTATACATCAAAACCCAAATCTTTGTTATCAGTTTTGACACTATAATCATATGATGTAATATCCTTTGATGTACAAATAGGGAAAAATTGTACATATCCATTTTTGATTTTTGATTGTTGTTCTAAATTATCATAATTTTTGTTTTCAATGTCTGGATAAACTGAAGTATTAGGATCTGTACTTAATTGCTGTCCTTGGATATATTCTATCTCATGTCTCACAGTATCTACAGCCTTTCTATACAGCATTGGTTGCCATTCTTCTTGACAATCACTAAATTCATGTTTTAATTCAACATAGGATTTATCATTAATTTCATGAACTTGATTTGCATTGTATTCTTTAGATTCTGCATCAAATACATAATTGACATTGCTAATTTTATCTAATTTGTACCAAGTATTTGTTACATCAAAAATAATATTCTTTGAATCACTCTGCCATTCGGATAATAAATGAACATAAACTGAATACTTGTTTACTACCTCTTGAGTTTCTGATGCAAAAATCAAATGGCCAAAAAACATGTTTACAAATATTATAGAAAATGCAAGAACTGGAATTATCACATAAAGAATTTTTTTCATTATGAATATCTTCAGATAATAACCCAAATGTGTAAAACTGGAATAATGTCTTGCATTCTTTCATAAAACTCCATGCAACATGTACAAAACTTCATTTTTTCATTCATGAGTGAATCTAGTTCCGAATATCTGAATTTTCAACATCTGGTTTAAATTTTTGCCACAATGCTCCTAGAATCAATGCATTGACTAACCACAATACAGAAACTGAAAATGCAGACATCATTCTAAATCCATTTACCAAGTCCATTGGTGCAGACACTACATCAGGGTTTGGAGGCATTATTACAAATATGATGCTGATAAATATCGCATATCCAATAAAGGCTGCAATTTTCTTGCTTTGTAATCTTTTGTAAATTTGATAAAATCCAACGGCTCCAAGTCCAGATATTGCAATAAATGACAAATACAAAATTGATCTTAACACAACTGTTTCAGGATCACCTACAGTTGGAGGATTAGCAGAATATTTCAAAAAGGGTATCATAAATACTGTAAACCACATCATTCCAGACAATAACAAAGTCTTTTGGATTTCATGTTTTCCAGGTAATATTTTTCTAGAAAGTGCAAATACTATGCCAAACAATGATCCAATTGCCATCCCAAGAATTCCTCCTGCAAGAACCATTCCACTCTTTTGCCATCCTCGATAATTGTTGTACTCTGCTCTAAATTCAGGTCCATCTTTTTCTTCTCCAGATTCAAATAATGCTTTATTTTCTAGTTCTATTGCAGAATCAAGAAATGGTTCGGTAGTTACAAAATTAATGAATCCAAAAATTACTCCACCTGTAAAACCAGATATCAAAACAATAGCAAGAAAAAGAGCAGACTTCATTTTATATACCTAATGACAAGGGAATCCTGCTGCATGACGCATGTCATGAGTTAGTTCATGAAGGTAAATATCCTCATATGCTGATTCACCAAGTGCAAGACTAAACAGATGTCCTTGATCATAACCCACTACAAAAAGTCCCATACCAAACACTATTCCCAAAATAACTAAAGCAAGAATTGGGGTTTTTGATTTTGAAACTGTAATCTCTTTTGATTGTGACAATGTAAATTCTAATTAAACACCCATACTTATACTCTTGGATAGTTCATCCAATTTATATAGTAAATTATACAATTAGTCATGATGTACAAAACAATTCAGAAATTACAAAATATTGTTACGAGAAAAGGAACAAGCAAAATTTTGACATTCAGTTCTCCACATGTATTCAAAGCATTACAATTGTTATCTAAGCAAAAGTATGTAAGTCGAATTTTGTTCTGTAATGAACTTCACATGGGGGAAGGGGCAGTAAGAACTATGATAGTTCATTTGAAACAAAATGAACTAGTAGATACTATCAGAGCAGGAACATTTCTCACAACAAAAGGAAAAAACTTTGTAAAAAAATTTACAGATGTGATTTCTTCTCAATGTAAAATTGAATCATGCAATATTGCAAGAGGAAAATATAATCATGCTATTCTTGTAAAAAATCATGCAGGAATAATTTGTAATGGAATGGATCAACGAGATTTTGCAATATTGTATGGTGCAAAAAGTACAACAACATTATTGTTTAAAAATAATCATTTTGTTTTTCCAAATGAAAATAAAGATGCGTTAATAGACGATTCAGAAACAAATGTGATTCTGTTAGAAAAATTAATGCCTGAAGAAAATGACATTGTGATAATTGCATCATCAGATGATCCTTTTGTTGCAGAAATATCTGCAATTAATTCAGTATTATGTACACTTGCAATCAATTAAACATGTTTGAATCTTTCTTGGGGATAAAATAAGATTCATCTAACTTAGAAAAATAGTTCTTTTATGTTAGTTAGGCATTTTTTTCAAAAATTGCAGTTTATGATTTATAAGATTTATTTTTTCACTGGTAATTCAGGCTTGTTTCCCCATTCCCCCCAAGAACCAAGATAAACTCGAACATTTTTGAATCCTAATTTTTTTAAAACTAAGAAGGAATTGGCAGCCCGATATGCCCCCTGACAATATATTACAATTTGAGAATCTTTTGAATAATCATATATTTTGGATAATTCATCATCATTTTTGAAAGTACCATCCTCATTGAGATTTTGATTCCAATCAATATTGATTGCGTTTGGAATATGGCCAGATTGAGCGGCTCTAACTATACTTCCACCATATTCTCCAATAGAGCGAGCATCAAGTATTTTTATATTTTCTAAATTATCTTGAATGTACTCAAATCCTGAAATAAGATCTGGATTAATTTTTCCTGAAAATACAGATGGTTTGAAACCATTTGGTTTTATCTCAAGGGAAAGATTTTCTTTTTTCCATTTTGTAATTCCTCCATCTAACATGAAGACATTTTGATGTGAAAAATACATTAACATCCAGACTCCTCTTGCTGCAAGCATTCCTGAAACAGAATCATAAAAAACAATTTTTTTTTCTGGTGTTACTCCAAGAAATGAAAGTAGACTTTGAGTTTGTTTATTGAAATTTTTAATTCCTTCTTTTGTAGTATCAATCCAATGAAATGCAAATAAATCTAAATGAACAGCTCCTGGAATATGACCTTCAGAATATTCTTTGAAAGAACGTGTATCAGCTATTATGAGATTAAAATCATTTAGAATTGAATTAAGATCAGTTGTAGATATTATCATGATTAAGATAAAATGATCAGGACTAAATTGATTTGGATTTAAATAAAAAGAAGAAAAAAAGGTTTTTTTTCTATTCGTTAACGTATGCTCTTTCGCCATGCTGAGCCAAATCGAGACCAATCTCCTCTTCTTTAGGAGTGACTCTGATTCCACCAGGCCATACGGCATCCATTACTTTGAGGATTACAATGGTAACACCAAAGGCATAGCCTACTGATATTGTAGCACCAATGATACTGATTGCTTGCTGTTCCATTCCTTCTGCAGTACCAGTCCATGCTCCGATACCGTCTCCAGTATCCCAAACGTGTGGACTAGCTAATGTACCAGTCAAAATTGCACCTGTAAGACCACCCATTCCGTGTACTCCCCATACATCTAATGCGTCGTCCCATTTGCGTGCACTCTTGAATGCTATTGCTGCATAACAAATTGTACCAGCTGCAATACCGATTATAATCGCAGCCATTGGACCTACCCAACCTGAGGCTGGTGTGATTGCTACCAATCCTGCTACTGCTCCTGATGCAGCTCCTACAACACTTGGTTTTCCTGTATGTGCCCAAGACATGAGCACCCAAGTGACTGCAGCCATACCAGTTGCTGTATTTGTAACAGTCCATGCGCTGACGGTAATGCCGTCTACCATAACTTCACTTCCTGCATTGAAACCAAACCATCCAAACCAGAGTATTCCTGCTCCGAGGACTACCATTGGGATATTGTGAGGTTCCATTGGCACTTTGCCGTATCCAAGACGTCTGCCAAGGACTAAGGCTCCGGCCAATGCTGCAAATCCTGAAGATATGTGTACTACAGTACCACCTGCAAAGTCTAATGCATATGATGGCGATAAGTCTGGGTCGAGGTCTAGTGCACCTCCTCCTATGTAGCCTCCTCCCCAGACCCAGTGTGCTATTGGATCATAAACGAAGGTTCCCCATAAGAGTACGAATACGATTAATGCGCTGAATTTGATTCTGTCAATCAAACCACCAATAATTAGAACTGGTGTAATGATTGCGAAGGTTGCTTGGAACATTGCAAAGAGTTGGTGAGGTACTGTACCTGGCCAACCTTGACTACAATAGTCGCCGTCCTTCATTTCATTCATCTGATAAGCTGCTGACCATGTATCTGCACAAGGACCAACTTCACCTAATGGTGCCCAAGCTGATACCATGTTAAATCCAACATAGTCTAAGTTACCCATGAATAAGTTTGCGTCAGAATCAACTGCGCCAAATGCTAGTGAATAACCCCATAGAACCCATTGTACTGACATTAGACCCATTACAATTAAGGTCATACCAAGTACGTTGACGATGTTCTTTGATCTGGCTAATCCGCCATAAAAGAAACCGACTCCTGGAGACATAAAGAGTACTAATGATGTCGCTGTAAGCATCCATGCTGTATCACCTGTGTCTATAAGACAAGGTAGCATGCCGCCTTCGCCATCATCATACCAACATTCGTTAGGGTTGCCAGTGTAAATTCCACTGGTTCCTTTGACATATCCGTCCATACCATCTTCAACACTTTGTGCATATGCCTGAGACATAGCACCAGTTGCTGTGATAGATACTGCGGCTACAAGTAATAGAGCATACTTGTAGTTCCTAGAATTCATTAAATTAATCGAATTTGGAAATTATTTAAGCATTGGAGACTGGAAAGTATGCAAAAAAGTAAATTATTATATTTTAGTATATTTTGATACTAACATAGAATATGAATATCATGATAAAGGTGAATAATTGAAGGTCAAATCTAATACGAAATTAGCAATTTTTGATACATTCAAGACAAAAGGTAATGATCTAACAGGAGAAGCAAATAGACAAAGATCCATTATCTCCATACTTGGAAGCAATGCAAACCCTGCAGAAAGAACAAGAACTGGAATATCTCAGAAGATCGCAAAAAAACATGACATTGCTTGGAAGAACATCTATTCTGGAATATTTCGAGATCTAGATGAGATCTTACTTCCCATAGGAATAGCAGAAGAAGATGGCAGACTACCTTTGAAGCGAGGCCCTAAAGCTCTACAAGAAAAAGGTATTC
Organism: archaeon; assembly: GCA_024276695.1. Lineage (GTDB taxonomy): Archaea > Thermoproteota > Nitrososphaeria > Nitrososphaerales > Nitrosopumilaceae > Nitrosopumilus. The sequence goes on along the minus strand of JAJRWR010000014.1, from coordinate 131,795 downwards.
CATATTATCATTTAACAAAAAAAGGAATTTTGGTGGCTTTATCTATCAATGAATGTAAAAATAGAGAAAATATTCTGATCGAGTTTCTCTCAAAGTCCGAACCTGCCGAAAAAGAATTTACAAAAATCCTATCCAGTCTTGTAAAGACTAGTCCAATTTTTACATATTCAATTTTCCAAAAATATGTCAAGGCTTTCTGTGAAAATAAAATCAAGGAACTATTACCTTTTGATCTCTCAAAATTACAAGACATTTCTGATGAATCTTTGATAATTCAAAAGGAGATTCTTTCAGCATTTGTGAAACTCTCAAAACAGGAAAAGGATAAAGTCATCATATTTTTAGATAAAATTACTTAGAATTTGTTCCTAGGAGCAGATCGCCAAACATTAAAATCAGTTGCCTAAGGAGACTGATCGAAATGGGCGGTTCTAAGAATGTCTATGCCTCAGTAAAAGCATACAGTAAACGAGGTAAATTACTCACAAGATCTGATTTTCAAACACTTGCTGAATCTAGAGATTTAGAAGAGTTGATGACTAGAATCAAAAACACAGTTTATGCTGAAGCAGTATCTGATGTCCAAAAACCATATACTTCACAAATTATTGAATCAGCCCTCAGAAGTAAATTAGCAGATATTCATTATTCAATAGCAAAAACATCTGGTAATTCTGGTATACTAGATGCATACTATATGAAATTCATTGTTTCAAATCTAAAATTAATTTTAAAAGGCAAGATCTTAGGAAAACCTCAAGAGGAGATTGAATCTCATGTTAACCTTCATGCAGAAGAATTAATCAAACAAAGAGATGTTGTCGTTAAAGCATTAGTTGCAAAAGACTTTGAAGAAGCAGTTGCAAGTTTGAATTCAGTTCAATTTGCAGATGAGATTGCAAAGGCAGCAGCACTATACAATGAAAAGAAAAACCTCCAAATCTTTGACACATATTTTGATAAAATATTATTGCAACACCTAGCAGGTGCAATGAAGAACTATGCCGATAAAGAAGCAACAAAAATTGTTTCAATGGACATTGACTTTTACAATATTTTGAGTGTGATTAGAGGAAAATTCTGGGGGTTACAAGAAGAACAGATTCAAGATTTGATAATTGCTACTAGTCCACCAGCTAAAGAATTACTTGGAAGAATGATGGCAACAGGTACAGTTAGGGATGCATTTAATGAATTATCAAATACAAAATACAAAGATTTGGTTCCACAAGTTGAAAACGAACTAGATGCTATTGCTGAATTTGAAAGAGCATTTGAGATAGCAATTTACACTTCATCCCTCAGATCATTTACAAAAATGTTCAGCTTCGCAACAATTGTAGGAATCACAAAGTTAACCTCATTTGAAATTAGAAATCTAGCAGCTATTGCTTTTGCCGTAGAACAAAAGATTCCAACTGAAACTACAATGTCAAAGTTAATCCTAGAAGAAGAATAGGATTTTTGAAATGTTCAATTTTCCAAAGAAAACCGAAATTTCTACAGAAGTATTAATCAAGTTTATCTGGGTAAGCTCATTTTTAGCCATGATTTTTGCCCTTCCTCCATTAGCAGTTTTCTTGGGAATCTATTTTCTAACAGGAGAACTAATTATTGGAGCAATAATTGGTTTTGGCCTTCATTTTGTAATTCTGGCCTTTTCAGGAAGAATTTCAAAAGTAATAACCAAACTTGTAAGCTAAGTATAAGAAGTCAAACTGGAAGATGATGTATTATGATGGGAGATAGAGATTTTCGAGGCATTGTTGAAAATGCATTGGACTCTATTGGAAGAGAGTTAGAAATTGACATTAATTCAGCAGATATTCAGACCATACATCTTCACGAAGTTGTTCATTGTTTAAGACGTTCATATTATGATAGAATTGATCCTCAAGAGGTTCAGAGGAGGGGATTCAATGAACTTCTATCAGGATTACTTAGAAAATTACAATATGGAAGCGATCCAAAAGAGTTTGATATTGATGATATCAAACTGAAGGGTCAAGTTGACATGCTTATTGATGATTCAATCTTCTTATTCAGAGGGGCAACAAATGAGTTAGAAAACCCTCAAGCTAATGATGTTCTTTATCTTAATGCATGTATGTGGATTTATGATAAACCAGACGGAATTATAGTTTACATCACTGGAGATAGAAAAGAAACAACATTTTCAATCTCACGAAATAAAAAAATGTTTGAGGAAATAGTCAGACGAGTTAGAGTTCTAAATGATCTTCTTAAAGAACAGAAAACCCCTATCTTAGAACCTTCTACTGAATGCTCAGAATGTCAATATTATGAAAGATGTTTCATGAAAAAGAAGAATACTAAACAATTGGATCTTGCAGAAATGTTAGGTTTTGGTAACAAGAAAGATTAGTGAAAAATTAGAAAAATGTTGTAAAGGAAAAATTCCTTTGTTTAATCTAGTGGTTCTGGATGTCCTTTACCACGAAGAGCGAAACACACTACTGCGAGTGCAATTGCGACTCCTGCTGCTGCGCCAAATGCGGCCATACCTGCTTCTGCCATTTGATAAAAAACAATGAAACGGGCTTTTATAACTTTGCCAATATTTTTTCTCTAAAAACATATTATCATAATTTTAAGATTTTATGATACTATGGAGTTTGTTTTGTGAATTCAAAATCTAGTTCGTTTTCTTGACCACTAGTCATTGAGCTTAGATTGTAAAAGACAGTGCCAGAAACTCTCCAAGACTGATTATCATCTTGAAGAATTGCCCATAATTCAGAAGTATTTTCAGAACCTTTCAGTTCAATGGTTTCTTTTAGAATAATTGAATTTTCACCAAGAAGAGTATAGTAATTTGATCCAAATTCAACCATTCCTGTAGGTCTACTTCCAATTTCACCACCAGAAATTTGTTCAGAATCAGAGTAATCTGTTTCAAATAATTGATAATCCATAGTTTGAACAATTACGGCACGGGGATTAGGATTAGAAATTGTAAATGCAATATTGATTGTTGCTGTTCTCTCTGAAACTCTTTCAACATAAATGTCAGTTAATTCGATTTGAATAGGTTTAGCCTCTAGTTTATTTTGAGTTCCAGTATTGTCTTGAGAAGATATAACCATTGTAGGTCCCACTAAAAGAATTCCCCCTAAAATTAGAGCAAGTATTACAATTGCAATACCAACAAAGATTTTAGGATTCATAGTTTTTGCATTTCCTCTGGATATCTTAAATGTTGAGATAGTTATTATACCATTCCAGATAGAAAAAATTGTGCAATATTTTCAAGCAGTACAAAAAGGAAAACAAATTGCAAATAAATCACAAATGAAGATGTTTGAAGTGGCTGGATTTGGAATGTTGACATTAACCACTAAAAAAGTGGATGGAAAATTCCAACCAGTTGGGGAAGAAGAATTTGCTGCGGTTATTAGTTCTGTAGATGGACATGTTGCAGTAATTGTGGATAAAGATGGTTTTACAAAGGCTCAATCTAAGGCTGTTGAGAGAGAAGAAGCTATATCAATTTACAAAAAACTCAGAGAAACAGGAATTTTAGAATATCCTGAAAAAGAGATTCAAATTTGGTCTGAAACAAGACCTACTATTCAAAACGATACTGAATAATTATTTTGAAGAAAGAATAATTTCAGTACCTACATCTCCACCTTTTATTGCCTTTTCAATGGTTTTTGGAGTAGCTTTTAGAATTCGTGTTTTAATTTTAGAACGTTCAATAATTTTTAGAGCAACAATATCCATCAAGTCATAACCACCAGCTACTGAATCTTCATGAACCAACATGTTTTTCAAATTCTTCATTTCGATTTGTTTGAATTTTTTTGCTTTTTTGAATTTATTTGGATCCATATCATAAACGCCATCAACATCAGTAGCATTAAGAAATTGCTCAGCTTGTATTTTTTCTGCAATCAATGCAGCAGTACCATTTGTACTCTGACCAGGATGAAGACCCCCTGCTACTACAATTAATCCGTCATCTACTGCATGTTTTACTTCCTGCAAAGTAGTTGGTGGATGTGAATATGCTTTGTTCTTTAGAGCATAAATCAATAATTTTGCATTTAGTCTTGAAATTTCAATTCCTAATTCATCAAGAGTAGATTCATCTGCTCCAGAAGATCTTGCATGAGAAATGTAATGTCGTGCAATAATACCACCACCAGCAATAACAATAGGTTGGCAAATCTTACTAATTTTTACTAGAAATGTGGCATAATCTTTTAAAGCTTTGACGTTATCCATACCAAACACTCGTCCGGATAATTTGATTACAATTCGTTTTTTCATTTCAGATCATCAAGGATTGATTTAGCGGCAATTTCAACTTTTTTTCTGTTTTTTTGATGAGTATAGATTCTAAGTATGTTCATAAAGCCAGAAATAGCTGAAACTACGGGTATTTCAGAAATTGATATCTCTTTTGCAGATGATTTTGCACCTTCATGAGAAATCAAAACTATTGATTTTGACTCATTTTTTGATGGTGCAAGTGGGATAGATGGAGTAACGGAACTATCTACAAAAATCTCATTTTCATCAATTTTAGATTTTTTGGAAAGCTCAATTCTGAGTTCTCTGGTTCGGGTTTTTTTCAAATTTGTTTGACTAGTCAGTATTCTCTCAAAAACACATTTTAGTAATTTTCTATTTTGATAATCTTCTGCTAATTGTCTAGCTCGTTTTAGTTTAGGGGATTTTGAGGAGATAAGAGATGATAAGACAAATTCGTCGGTTAGTTTTACATATTCATTCAGATTAAAAGATGTGAAACCAAATTCATCATCAGACAATCTTAAGGCTTGAATGAGCATAACTTCTGCAGCACGTACAGTTTTATGAAAATATACTGCTTTGAACATTTGATATCTAGAATGCATCATTGATTCAAAAGAATACAATGCTGAACGCTCCAATGCAAGTTTTTTCTTATGAATGTCAAGTGATTGTGTTATTCTTTTATGATCTACCTTTGCATGTTCAGCTCCAGTAAAATAACCATCTCTAAGTAAATAGTCCATCATATCTGCACTTAATGCTCCTGAAATAATTTCGTTTAGATATTGAAATTTTGATTCTCCAAATGCAATTTTTGTTATTAGTTTTTTATCAAATCCAGTTTTTGATAATACATCACCAATTTCAGAGTTTAAAATTATTTTTTTGCCATAATCTTCGTGTGACATTTTTTTTTCTTGAATAATTTCTTCAAATAGATGGGAAAAAGGCCCGTGACCAATATCATGTAACAAACCTGCAAGGCGCAAAATCTGAATATCATCAGAATTTAGGAATCCTTTTTCATTTAATGCAAAACCAGCTTGACTAGCAATGTGCATGACTCCAAGTGAATGCTCAAATCTGCTATGTTGAGCTGAGGGATAAGTCAAATGTGCACCAGAAAGCTGTTTTATCCGTCTTAATCTTTGAAAAAGAGGACTATCAATGATTGGGAGTTCATAATCATAGACACGAATAAAGTGATGAATTGGATCGATTATGTCTAAATAGTTTTTTTTCATATTCCAAGTTTCTTTGAAGATGTCTTTAGAATTTCTTTGTGTATTTCTAGTTTAGATTTTGATGCATCAATAATTTTCCAATGTTTTTTCTTTGCAGTGCTGCGATAAATTTTAGATATTTTTCTTGAAAATTGTTCATTTTTCTCAAACTTGTCTCTTTTCATAATTTTTCCCCTTTCATTTTGTGGAGATCTTGAAAAAGATTCTTTTTGTGTAACATCAAGTAAGATTACAAGATCAGCTTTTGGTAAACCGTCATCAAGATTCTCAAGCCATTTTTGCTTTAAACCATTTGCCAATCCATAAACCAAGTTAGAATGATAGTATCTATTCATAATTAAAACAGAATTTTTTTCCTCAGATCCTAAGATTTCATCAAGTTTTTCCCATCGATTTGCTGCTAAAAGACAATGAATAACTTGAGGAGTAAATTTTCGTTTTCCATCTAAATATTTTCTAATTTCTTTACCTATGGGAGTATTATAGTCTGGAAAATGAAATAGTTTAGTTTTGATCTTTTGTTTTTTCAGGGCTTTTTCCAATAAAGTTGATTGTGTTAATTTTCCTGCTTGATCTCCTCCTTCAATTACAATAATCATAAGTTATCAAAACAGAGAAATTAATTGATTAAAAATCTATCAAGATTTATATCCAAAAATTGAGCATGTAACACAAAATGGGACTTGTAAAAGAAGTAATCAAAGAGATTGGAAACAAATCAAGAGAATTTTATGAATTTGTTTTACCACCAATTGACATGTATCTCAATGATGATAACCTAAAAATTATAATTGATATTCCTGGATTCACAAAGAAAGATATTGAATTATCTTTGTGTGGAGATATTCTTTCTATCAATGCCAAAAAAATTCTTGATGAAAAAGAATCAGAGTCTTTAATTTTAAATCAAAGACCAGATGTAATTGATAAAAAAATTAGACTTCCAATTGAAATTAAACAAGGGGAAGAAAAAATCGAATCTGCAAAATATGAAAATGGTATTCTAACATTAATCATTTCTGTAACAAAAAAAGGAAAAGATATCTCTATAGAATAATCTAATATTTTCTAAAAAATCCAGAAGCTGCCATTATCAAACCAGAGCTAGTCATCCCAATAAATCCGAGTGATTCATTTGATTGATATAAAAATACAGAGCCAATAAAAATTGCAGATGCAAATATACTTCCACTTAGTAAAGCCATTGGTTTTCGTTTTTTCATAAAAATTTGAGCTTCATCCATCAGTTTTTTCATCTCAGGTCCTAAACGAATTGCAGAATCAACTGATTTTGTGAAATTTTCAAATGAAATCTTTAATTCTTGTACATATGCTTGTGAAATAAGATTTTCTTCTTGTAAAATATTTTTTAAAACTTTAACGAATTTAAAATCAACATTATGTGTTTTGTAAATTCCTTCAATAATTGATGCCATTCTCATATACAATGCCAAATTTTTTGGCAATACGAATGGAAATTTACTCATTGTTTGGTTTGCAAGTTCCATCAAACTTTGAACTTCCATTTCATCAGGTTTGTTTCCATGCATTGCCCGTATTGAGAGTTCAATTCCTTTTTCAATGACTTCTCTGTTGTAACCAGGTGTCAGCATTGAAAGTTCATTCATTGCATTAACTACCCTTGGAGGATTTCTCTCAACTAGTGCAAGATAAAGTCGAATTAGCTTAAATCTGGTTTCATTGTTTATTCGTCCCACCATTCCATAATCATACAAAATGAGTTCCCCATCATCAGTGACTGAAATGTTGCCGGGATGAGGATCTGCATGGAAAATAGAATTCTTGAGTAGCATTGTAAAAAAAACCTTATGGACATCAATGACTAGTTGTTCTCTATCAATACCTTTCTCATCAAGCGCTTGTACATTTGTCACCTTAATTCCGGGCAAATATTCCATCGTTAGTACATTTTTTGAAGATAAATCATCATAAACAGATGGTACTATAACATTGGTTGAATTTGCCATATCATTTTTAATTGTTTTGAGATTGTGTAATTCATTCGTATAATCCATTTCTTCATGGATTGTTTCAATGAATTGGGAAAGCATTGCTTTTGCTGAATAGCGTAAATTAGGATCAACAAATCTTAATGCTAAGGGAAGAACTTTTTTTAAAACTTTGAGATCTTCTGCTACAACTTTTTCAATTCCTGGTCTTTTTACTTTAACAACTATTTGTTGACCTGAAATAGTTCCACGATAAACTTGACCTAATGAAGCACCCGAAATAGAATTAGGATCAATCTCATCGAATTTTTCATCAATTGGACCAAGTTCTTTTTCAATTATTGGTTTTACTTGATCAAAAGGTGCAGAAGGTACACTATCTTGAAGTTTTGAAAGTTCTTCCAAATAGGGTTGAGGTAAAATATCTGCTCTTGAAGAAAGCCATTGTCCTAATTTTATGTAAACAGGTCCTAATGAAATGAATGTATCAAGTACCTTACGTGCATTTTTTCTAAATTGTTCAGAATCAATTTGATTTTTTTCTTGATTAATCCATTTTTTTCTGTCTTTACGTAATGCAAGAATAGATGGAAAAAGTTTAACAAGTACTTGGATTGTTCTAACAGTTGACATAGTATTTATTCCAAATAATTTTTGATTTTCTTAGTAACCAAATATCCCATATATCCGAAAATTATTGATGAAAATAAACCAGAAGTTACAGCTAGTTTTTTTGAATCTTTATTCATTGCTTTTTTTGCAATTTGTGAACCTCCAAAAATTGCACATGCCAAACCAATCAAAACTTCAGGCGCATCATAAACTAAATGTCCAATAGGATCTTTTCTAGGATCAATTTTGTCATTATGAATTAAGAATTTATCATTGTATTCTCTAATGTGCAAGTTACCATAACGAAATTGTTTATCTGCTCCATTTTTTTGTCCAAGGAATGTTTCTTCAGCTTTTTCTAACATGAATTCACGTAATTCCTTTGGGATTTCAATCTCATCCTTAGGCATAATCGCAAGATCAAGTAATTGCTTATAATCTTACGGTCTATAACGTAAGCAGTAAGACCAAAAACAAATCATATTTTGGTGACGACTAGACTAATATTTTGTAAAATAGTATTTAGATCTCACTGATAATTTCTGCTTGTCACTTTTATTGGAATAATACAATCTTAATTCAAATAGAAATATAATGTTTCAAAACATATTATACTGTTTATTGTTTGTAAATTAGAGATGATCATAGTTGATTTTTCGTAAATATTACAAAACTAATTGAAAATGCAATTAACATTCCAACTCCGGTGACATATGCATAGTTAAATCCGATACCCGGATGATTTTCTTGATGATAGTAATTAATCAAAAAAGTAACAACTAACAAAACTACTCCAACAATTGTTAATTTTTGATGTATTTCCAATAAACATAACAATGTTGGTAACTATATGAATTTAGGAAAATATCTGAGATACTTACAGTAATGGTGTTGTGATAAATCCTACAATACTACCAGCTAGAAATAGAAAAATACCCTTTGCCATACCGAATACTATTTCCTTAAGATACGATATAATTATGATGTAAATTTCCCAAAAATGGAAATCAGGATTGTACTATGGTTCAGATTCCATTTGGGACAATTTTGTTATTACTTGTTCCAATTCCGCTTTATTTTCTTCAATTACTTGTTTTATTACTTCGATCTCTTCATTAATTTGATCGAGATGAAAGTCATCAGAATTTTTAATTTGATTCTCTAGATCTTCTAGTACCTGCTGATTAAGTTGATTAATTTTTTCCAATTCATTCTTGTATTTCTCTAACTTTTCATATTGATTAGAAATTTCAGGAACATCAATGTATTCTTGAGATGTTAGAAAACCTAAAGAGATTACCATACTACCTATAGATAAAATTGCAATGAGAATGATTATAGTTGATCTCAATTTAATTATCTTTATTTCTCTATTTTAGATTTAAAATTATATCGTTAATTGATTTCAACTGTAGCTTTTTTATGCCTACGAATTATGTAAAATATAACTCCTGCTATAAAGATAACAAGGATTATTATCATTGTAGGATCAGTTGTATTATTATCACCATTTGATGGTTCATGAATAGTGATTGTTTGATCCTGAATCAGAAATATCTCATCTCTAGTACTGTCCTTGTATCTTACAGTAATTGTAATGTCATGTTCACCATATCTTGGTTCACCTTCAAATTCAATTGGAATATTAAATGGGACAGGTGCATCTATCTCAATTTCATCAATAAATTGAGTGTTTGATTTGATGTTAGAATCTCCTTTTGATTCAATGGATACAAAGCCAAATAATCCATCTTCATTTCCTTCATTAATTATTTCTCCAATTACCATTTGTTTATCTGATAATTCTATAACTTTGATATTAAAAATTGTTAAATCAATTAACCCCTTAATATAAAAATCAACTATTTTTGAAATTGTGGAAAAATCTCCATGTGCATTATAATATGAAATAGATAATGGAATTCTTAATGTGTCATCTTTTAGTGATTCAGGAACATATACAGTTGCAGTAAGATATTTTGCTGACTTTGCATTAATATTTCCAACATCCCAACTTGATTCTAAAATTACAACATTTTCAATATTAGTAGTTGATGATGAGGTTGATGCTAGTTCTGTAGATGTATTTATTGCAACAATATCTACGCCAGAAATTGGTGCAGTGCCATCATTGGCAATTTCAATTACTACATCATTTGATTTCAAAGATGTGAGAAATGGTTCCATAGCTCTTACATTAATCACACTGTCTCCAGTTACCTTAAAATCAAATCAGCAAATGCTGTTCGAACTCCAGATTCTCTTAATCTAGAATAATCTACTTTTACAGTTCCTGGATATTGTTGAATTTGTATATTTTTATCAATATTTACAAAAAATGTAAGATAGAAATGCTCCCCAGCCAATGAATTTGAATCACTATCAGCATGAATAATTGAGCCTGGACCATCAGATGCTGAAAAACCTAATGGTAAAGATAATTGGCCTCTAATTCCTGTAATGTCCTGAGTTCCAACATTTGCCAATACTACAGTGAATGGAACATTTCCATCTCCTGCTTCAACTTCAATTTTTTCATTGATTGTGCCAAAGTATGCATCCAAAAACTTGACATCTCCAAAATCTCTTTCAAAAGGAGATTGACCAAACCCTCCAGAAGTGATTTGTGCATAAGAATTGTCAAAGATTATTGGTACAAGTCCAATTGTAAATAATAATAAAATAATTTTAGAATTCATTATACTGTGACCTCCATTGTTGATGGTTGTTTATCTTCAAAGGCTTTACCATCTTTTATTGTAATCACTCTATCAACATCACCAAAATGTTCTCTGTCGTGTGTAACGATAATGAATGTTTGATTTAGTTTTTTTGCCATAGATTTCATTAGTTGAACTATCGTTTCGGATGTTATCGAATCAAGATTACCAGTAGGTTCATCTGCTAATACAATTGAAGGTTTGTTGATTAATCCTCTTGCAATAGCAACTCTTTGAGCTTGTCCACCAGATATTTTATTTGCACGTTTATGTATTTGATCTTCTAACCCAACTGCTTTAAGTAAATCCATGGCATCTTTCTTTGTAGCATTACTATTACCAGCGATTTGTGATGGTAATAATACATTTTCTAAAACTGAAAGATCAGTAAGTAAATTAGAAAATTGAAAAATGAATCCTAATTTGTTATTTCTAAATGATGAGATTTTGTCATCATTAAGTGTAGTAGTATTTATTCCATCAATGAAAATTTTTCCAATAGTTGGACGATCTAATAATCCAATCATATTTAGTAATGTAGATTTACCAGAACCAGAACTTCCAACGATTAATACAATTTCTCCTTGTTTAATTGAAAATGATACATCATCAAGAGCTTTTACTCGATTATCTGCTTCTCCATAAATTTTACTAAGATTATTTATTTCAAGTACATTAGACAGTTCTCATCGCCTCCACGGGTAACAACTTTGTTGCTCTATACGAGGGATATAGAGATGCAATTATTGCCAAGATAAATGAAGTCAAAGCAGTTTGTATTACCTTTTCCCAGTTGTATGTAACTTCAAGGGGAAGACTGTTGTTAAATGACATTTTTGTTTCCTTTGCATAAAATGTATAGCCTAATCCTGTAGCAGTGCCTACTCCTGCTCCAATTGCACCTATTATCATTCCTTGAAAAATAAAAATTATCAAAATATCTTTTCTTTTAGCTCCGATTGCTCTCATAACTCCGATTTCCTTAGTTTTTCCATTAACTAACATCATCTGAATTGTAACAATAGCAAATGCTGAGGACATCATTCCAAAATAACCTATCATGTTAATCATTGCAATTCCAGATCTAAAACCAGCAAGTTGTTGTTCAGCTGATTCCTCTATAGTTTCTGCAAGAAAATCATCATTAGGAAATGAACGTAAAAAGAATTCTTTGACCTCAAATGCTTTAGAAGGATCATTTAGTTTTACCATAATTGATCCAGTTTCTCCAGGTCTATTCATCATATCACGTAAAGTATCAATATGAACAACTGCAGTATAATCAAAACCTTGACCACCAGGTGAATTTGCAATACCAGATACAGTAAATCTCCTAATTTGATCTTGACCCCATCTATCAACTACAAGAACTTTAACACTATCACCTACTTCAGCTCCTCCAAGATCTTTTGCTACATTAGATCCTAATACAATGGAATTTCTTGAGAAAACATAACTTCCTTCTAAAACAGTTTCATGGACAGTTGATGCTCTAATATCACGAAATGGATCAATGCCAACTATGGGGACTCTAGTTTCTTCAATTCGTGTTCCACTTTTTGTCATATTCATTTCTGCAGTCGATGAAAGCCGCGGTGTCGCTGCTTCAACATATGAAATTCTTTCAAACCAATTTACAAGTGATAAATCAGATTTATCGATAAAATCAGATTCATCAGTTACAAGAATATCACCATTTCTATAATCACTGATATCTCTAACTATAGCATCAAACAATCCTTGAAAAATGACAAAATTCACGTGAATTACTAAAATTCCAATGGTTACAGCTAAAACTGCACCAATCAAACTTCCTTTTTTGTTGAATAGCATTCGTTTTGCTAACTTTAATCGATAATCCACGAAAGAAGTAAAATAGTCTAATATATAATGTCTATTATGTATAATATTAATAATATAGACAATTTTATAATGTATTAGTTATTTCTATACTTTAAGGAGTCAAAATAGGTGATGAAATGGATAATTTAGATATGAAGATTCTTAACAGATTACTAAATAATTGTAGAGAATCTGACAGACAAATAGGCATAAAATTAGGAATGTCTGGTGGTGCAGTCAGAGCTAGAATACTAAAAATGCAAGCAAAAAAGATTATCAAAGAATTCTTCATTAAAGTTGAACCTCCTGTTTTGGGTCATGGTATTTTGTACATTGTTGTATCAGGTGAAAATATTGAAGAAATTTTAGAGCAAACAAGTCTTGTAGGTGAACCATATTTTGTAGTCCCATGTGTTGGAGGAATAACAGTTTGTGGAATTTCTGTAAAAGAGAATATGGAACAAAAAATTGAACTTGCAAAGAAATTGATGAAAGATGTTAGAGTTTTATCAATTTTTGAAGCAGAGAACCCAGGATTTAATTCAAATCTTACAAAAACAGATTTAGAAATTCTAGAAAAATTGATTAAAGATCCCAGAGAAAAAATTGAGAAAATTTCAAAGAATATAGGAATGTCAACGAAAACAATAACAAGATGTATTGAAAAATTACATGAAAATGATGGAATTCAGTTTACATTAGTTTACGATCCTACAAAAATTGAAAATTTTATTCCTTATGCCATACTAACTTGGATAGAAGGAAATCTCAAAGAAACTTTGGAAAATTTGAATGAATCATTTTCTGAATCATATTTACAAATTCCCTTTATAGCAAAAAATCAAATTGTTCTATTTATGTACAGTGATAATATTTACAAAATGGATGAATTGACACAAAAAGTTAGAAATATTAAAAATGTGAAATCAGTTGATTTATTCATTCCAAAAAAGATTTCATTTTATATAAAATGGATTGAAAAAGCTATTAGTGATTTTAAAAAATCATCTAAATTACATTTAACGTATCAGACAAATTAAATAAGAATAATTTTCACTACACCATATGAAAGAAACAAAGATCTATGAAGGGAAAATTTTAGGTCTCAGTGTTTTTAATGGAAAAATAGAAGGTAGAAAAGTCAAACGGGAATATATCAAACATAGAGGTGCGGCAGCAATACTTGCTTTTGATGAAGAGAAAAAAATAATCTTAGTTAAACAACATAGATTTCCACATGGTTATGTTTTAGAGATTCCAGCTGGAACATTAGAAAAAAAAGAAGAGCCAACAAAATGTGCATTTAGAGAACTAGAAGAAGAAACAGGCTATATAGCAAAGAAAATGACGCCTCTCATTACATATTATCCATCAATTGGGTATAATGCAGAGATAATTCACTGCTTTTTAGCCTCAGGATTAAAGAAAATATCTGATTTGAAACTTGATGAAGATGAAATATTATCCGTAGTGAAAATGGATTTCAAAAAGGTTCTATCAATGATTAAGACAGGTGAAATTCAGGATTCAAAAACAATATGCGCAATTTTGACATATGCTTCAAAGAAAAAATTATACTAATTATTCATTATAGATAGGTTGTACAAGATCTGCAACATCAGCCCAAGATCGTGTAATTCTTTCAAACATATATATCAAATCGAGAAAATCTAATGGAATTTGTTTTTTACTTCCTAGTGAAGTTTTTAATAAACCAAGTTTTTTTTCATATTGTTTATGCATAGATATGGCTTCGATTGCTAAAAGTCTATCAGGCTTTGTAAATGCATCAATAGATTTTTCAGCAACTTTATTGAAATCCCTTACTACATCATAGATTTTCTTTGCATATTCTTTTGATAAATAAAAATTAAAAATAAAACTTGATAGTTCAACAATAGAATCACCTGCATTTTCAAGAACATTTGCGGCAACTCTATAATCAAGTACATCAATATTTTCTAAATTAAATGCATTAGCTAATCTCCTATCAACTAGTGTACTTCGAATTAAACGAACAAGTAAAAAATACTGTCTATTAACTTCAACATCACGATTTGATAATGTTTGTAAATTAGATTTGTCATCTGAAATTAATCCATTTAATACATCATCATACATTCCAAGTGAAATAGAACTCATTCGTTTGAGAATTTTTGCAGGGTTAAGAGTTGTTGCATCCAAAAGAAATTGCATATTGATATGAGATGCATCTTCTTCAATTATTTCCATGCCAACTAATCGTCTCATTGAATTACGAATCTCTTCTCTGTCTCTACCAGGAATTGTTGATTTTGAATTAATTTCTATGACATCAAATCCTAAAAGATAAGATCCTGTAATGTTTGCTACAATATTTTCTTCTTTAGGTAACGGATAAGAAATTACAAGTTCTTTTGTTGGTCGTGTTTCTTTATTTGCAGATATTGAAATACTATCTTGACCTGTTTCAATTTCTACTTGGCTACTTTTATCCAAATTATTTGCATCAATCCATTCTTTTGGCAACGATACTAGTATGCTACTTCCAATTCTTTGCAGGCGTCGAACAAATTTAGTCAATTTATACTAATTTAATTAATTTAAGCCATATTCTTATATTTTGTGTAAAATTTAAACTCAGATCAATGGAGGTAACAGCATTTTGTCCTGCACACATTACAGGTTTTTTCAAGGCACATTTAGAAGACAATCTCAATAATTTAGAAAATTTGGGTTCAATGGGAGCAGGTTTCTCAATTAAGCAAGGAGTTACAACTACAGTAAAAATTCAGACAAGAGAAAATCAAGAATCAAATTTTAAAATTACAACACGAGGATATCAATCAGATAGAATAGATATTTCAGAATATGTATTAAATGAATTTCTGAAATTGGGGGAATTTTCAACAAAGTTTTTTGATATCAAGCATAACATATCAATTCCAGTCGGATATGGTTTAGGTTCCAGTAGTGCAGTTGCATTATCATTATCATTTGCATTAGATCAAGCTCTTAATACAAAATTGAAAAAAACAATGATTGGAAAAATTGCACATAATGCAGAAATAAATTGTAAAACTGGATTAGGAGATGTTTTAGCATCATATCATGGAGGATTTGAAATTCGTGTTAAACCAGGTGCACCAGGAATAGGTCAGGTTGAAAAAATTAATACAGAAAAAATTTCTATCATTATGATTTGTTTCTCTCCAATATCTACAAATAAATTCATCAAAGAGCGTTTGTCTCAAATTAATGGACTTGGTGGAAAAATGGTAAACAAATTGTTAAAATCAAAAAATTATGAACATTTTCAAGATATGTCATTAGAATTTGCAAAATATGTCGATGTTATGACTCCAAAAATGCAGAAACTAGTTGATGAGTTGTTTGAAAATAATATCAAATGTGGAATTGCGCTTTTTGGTGAAACAATTTTTTCAATGATTCCACAAAAAGAAGAAGTCAAAGTTTTAAAGATTTTACAGAAATATCCTGATGGAATTATTATTAAATCAGAATTAGATAACAATGGAGCAAGAATTCTAGATAATTAATTGAAAATTATGCCGTTAATTCCTAAATCTCATCCACGAGCTAAATCATTATTAATTCGTGAAAAACTTGTTGATGGATTTGATAATGGATTAGTTGCAAAAGAAGGTCTTTTAGCTCAAGGTAGAGGAGAGGCTTTTGATTATCTTCTAGGAGAAAAGACAAACAAGGCTGCAACACAGGCCATAAGGGCTGCAGCAGCACAATTACTTGTAGCAGAAATGCCTGTAATCTCTGTTAATGGTAATATTGCAGCATTGTGTCCAAAACAAATTGTAAGACTATCTAAGCAGATTAAAGCAAAATTAGAAGTGAATCTATTCTATACAAATGAAAAAAGAAAACATGCAATAATCAAAACTCTCAAAAAAAATGGTGCAAATGAAATTTTAGGTTCTAAAATCACTTCATCTAAGAAACTTTCAGGAATTGATTCAGCAAGAAGAATTGTAGACAAGGATGGAATTTTTGTATCTGATGTAGTACTAGTACCATTAGAAGATGGAGATAGGACTATGGCACTTAGAAAAGCAGGAAAGACTGTCATTACATTTGATCTAAATCCTCTTTCGAGAACTTCACAGACTGCAAATATTACAATTGTAGATAACGTTACACGAGCAATTGATTTGTTAATTACAGAATCAAAAAAATTATCAAAAAAGAATCAAAAAAATCTTCAAAAAATTATCAGTGATTTTGATAACAAAAAAAATCTTCGAGATAATGTCATTCAAATAAAAAATAATTTGACAAGGAGAGCCAAAATTGCATAAGACTGTTCAAGATATCATTCAGATGAAAAAAGAGAAGAAGAAAATTTCTGTAATTACAAGTTATGATTACACTTTAGCTTCATTGTGTGATAAAGTAGGAATTGATGTCTTGTTAGTTGGAGATAGTGCAGGAATGGTAATGCTTGGATATGAAAACACAATTCCTGTAACTATGGATCAAATGTGTATGTTTACTGAAGCGGTCAGTAGGGCAAGAAAAGATTCCTTATTGATATCAGATTTACCTTTCATGTCATACCAAGCAAGTATTGAGGATGCCATTAACAATTCAGGTAGATTAATCAAAGCTGGAGCAGATGCAGTTAAACTTGAAGGTGGTTCAATTATGGCTGAAACAATTAGTGCAATAGTTGATGTTGGAATTCCTGTAATGGGCCATATTGGATTACAACCTCAAACTACAATGCTTTCAGAAGGATACAAAGTTCAAGGCAAAACCAAAGATGCTGCAATGAAGTTAATTGAAGATGCAAAAGAACTTGAAGATATCGGAGTTTTCAGTATAGTTTTAGAAATGGTAAGTCATGAAGTTGCTCAAATAATTTCTGAAACAATTAGTATTCCTGTAATTGGAATCGGTTCAGGAATAAATTGTGATGGACAGGTACTGGTTGTTCAAGATTTGTTGGGAATGTATGATAAAATCAAACCAAAATTTGCTAAAAGATACATGAATTTATCAGAAGATATTGTAAAATCACTTCAGAATTACAAAAAAGATGTAGAATCGGGTGAATTTCCTACTAAAGAGAACTCATTTTCTATGAATGAAGAAGAATTAAAGAAATTACGTGAACAAATTGACAGTTAAAAAGAAAATAAAGAGAAAAGATCATCCATCTTTGGATATAGTTAGTTCATATGGAATGGAATTATCTGGAAAAAAGATTGTACTTTGTGTAGCAGGAAGTGTTGCAGCATACAAAGCAATTGAACTTGCAAGATTACTAATGAGACATGGCGCAGATGTAAAATGTGTTACAAGCAATGCAGTAACAAAGTTAATTCAGCCTGAATATTTCAAATGGGCTACAGGTAATGAAGTAATAACAAAACTTACTGCTGAATTAGAACATATCAGATTAGCAGATTATAATCAATCAGATTTGTTAATAGTATATCCTGCAACTGCAAATACATTAGGAAAATTAGCCAATGGAATTGATGATACACCTATATCAACAATACTTACAGTAGGATTTGGTTCAAAAATTCCTATTTTGATGTGTCTTGCTATGCATGCATCAATGTATGAGAATTCAGCCGTTAAAAAGAATATCAAATTTTTAAAAAATAAAATTGAATTTCTTTCTCCTAAAATGATTGAAGGTAAAGCAAAATCTCCAGAACCAGAAGATGTTTTGGAAAACATATTAAAGAAATTTGGTTTTTCCTCTGTATTAAAAAATAAAAAAGTGTTAATGACTGCAGGACCTACAATAGAATATATTGATCCTGTTAGAATAATAACAAATTTAAGTTCTGGAAAAACAGGATCTCTTTTAGCATCAGAATTAATTTCTGCAGGAGCTAAAGTAACTCTAGTATATGGTCCTGCAAATGAAGATCCACCAATTGGTGCCAAAATAATCAATGTTACAACAAACAAAGAGATGTTTAATAAAATAAAAAAAGAATTAAAGAAAAAATATGATATCGTAATTATGGCTGCAGCAGCTTCAGATTATACACCACAAAATACATCAAAATCCAAGATAAAGAGTGACAAAAAATCACTTGTAATTAGGCTCAAAAAGGCGCCAAAAATCATTGATCAGGTAAAAAAATTACAAAAAGATACACTTCTAATTGGATTCAAGGCAGAAACCAATCTATCAAAAAATGCATTAATCAAATCTGCTCAAAAAAAGATGAAAGATTCTAGTGCAGATATCATTATCGTAAATGACATAGGTAAAAAATATCAAAAAAATACAGATTATAACCAAGTATTTTTTGTAGATAGTAAAAAAATAACTACATCTGGCTGGAAGAAAAAAGAAAAAATTGTAAAATTTATCAGAAAAGAAATTGAAAAGACATTAAAATGAAAAATTCTGATATCAAAAAATCAATCTCACAGTATAAAGAAATTATCATAAGACAGAAAGAACATTAAAATCAGATTTATGAGATTTTAAAGAAGATTGAAACAATCTGAATATAAAAAACGAAACATGGTAATTTGGAATGAAGTTGCACCAAGATATCATAAAAGATGGGCATCTGAATATAAAGGACCGTTTGCAAGTACAAAAAAATTAGTAGATTTAGTAGATATCAGAAAAGGAAACAAAATACTTGATGTTGCATGTGGAACAGGGATTATCACCAAAAAATTGACACAAAAAATCGGTAAAACAGGATATGTAATTGGTGTAGACATTTCTCTTACTGCAATAAAAATTGCAAAGAAATGGAATAACAAAACATCTAATCTACTTTTTGTAAATGCTGATGCTGAGAATTTATCATTTAAAGAAAAGTTTGACATCATTACATGTCAATATGCATTATTTTTTTTTCCAAATGCCTCAAAGGCTTTAAAAAATATGAGAAAAAGTCTCAAAAAATCAGGCAAATTAGGTGTGTCTGTACATGGTCATAAAGACAGAGTACCGTATTTTGGAAATATTTTAGATGCTGTAACTCATTTTATTCCAGAGTATATTCCTCCAGGAACTCCAGACTTGGATAGATATGGTACAAAAAAATCATTTAGAGATGAGATAAAAAAGGTAGGATTTTCAAATATCACAGTTAAAGATTATACTTTCAAGTATAGTCCAGGTAGCTTTGATGATTATTGGAAAAATTATCTCAAATATGTTGCAAAACCAATTAAAGAAAAATTAAACTCACTTGAAAAATCACAAATAAATGAACTCAAAGAAATGATTAGAGAAAATACAAAACCACACACAAAAAGAAGTGGAATAATACAATTTCCTTGGGAAGTTTTAATTTTAACTGCAAAATACTAAAAATTAAGAGAAATGACCAAAGATAAGGAAAAGAAAGAAGAGGATAGACCAAAAAAGAATGATTTCAAGTCATTTCTTAGAAAGAGAGCTCCAATTTACCTTGCTTTGATTGCAATGTTAGTGGTCTTTGTAATTCCAGAAATGACAAAAGGAACTTTAGAAAAAAGTTTGCCAGAACTTTCAACTGAAAATCAACAAGCTGTAGATATTTTGATGGAATATGATGGACCAAATAATGATGGACTAACTGTTTTAGAGGCATTAGAAAATAAAATAGATGAAGAATATCCTGATGAGAAAATTTTTGATCATAAAAAAACTACAGTAGATCTAATTGTAACAAATATAAATTCTGAAGAATATGAAGTGATTTTTAATTTTAAATCATACAAAGGAGAAATGAATTATGATTGGAAGGTGAATGTAATCTCCAAAGAAATCGTATCAAATAATTCAGAAGCAAAATACATTATTGATTTAGTTGATTATTACGATTAGGCTCAAATTGTAACCAAATCTTTAGTAAATTTGTGCATTATAATTGGTTGTTCTTTTACAATCAATGAATCCTCAATTCGAATTCCAAATTTATTTTCAATATAGATTCCTGGTTCTACAGTAATTGCCATATTTTCTTTTAATTTTGTATTATTTCTGTAAGATATTGTTGGTAATTCATGTATTTCTAATCCAATTCCATGACCTGTTGAATGAATAAAGTATTTACCATAATTGTTTTCTTCAATGTATTTTCTGCATGCAGTATCTACGTCTTTACAATCTACATTTGGTTTCACAGATTTTAAACCAAGTTTTTGGGATTCTTTAACAATTTCATAAACTTCATTAGATTGTAATGAAATTTTTCCTAATGCGAATGTTCTTGTTGCATCAGAAACATATCCTTTGTATCTTAATGTAAGATCGGTTACCACAAGATCACCTTTTTTGAATTTTCTATTCGTAACCTGTGCATGTGGAAGAGCACCATTTGGGCCTCCTGCAATAATTAATGGGTTAAGTGTAGATTTGTACCCTGTATCAAACATTTCTTGTTCCATTGCGTATGTCATGAGAATTGTTTGTAATTCTGATTCTTTTTGACCTACTTTCATCTTTTTTGAGCAGATTTGGAACATTTCATCGATAATTTTTGAGGCTTTTTTGAGAATTTGTATTTCTTTTTCATCTTTGATTATACGAGCATTGTAAAATGGCTCAGTTGATGATTTTATTTTTGGGATTGATTTTTTCAAAGACATCATTACTGAATAATTCTGACAATCAGTACATACTCGACTTTTCTTGATTTTTTTAATAACGGAGGTAATCAGACCTTTTCCTCGTTCTGCAGTAATTACATCACAATCAATAGATTCTTCTTTTGCTCTACCAACTTCAAGTTCAGGTGCAATAATTGTGGTTTTTCCATTTTTTTCAAGTAATCCAATTGCCTCACCCCAAAATCCAGTCATGTAAAACAAATTTTCAGGCTCAAATGTAACCAAAGCATTACAATCAATCTGTTGGGCATATTTCAAAAGATTCCTTCTGCGTTGCTTCATACTCATATATCTCTAATTCTCAATTTATGTATGATGTAAAGTTTGTATATGGAAAATTGGGCCAGATCGCAATGACTGAAGAAAAGGAAAAGAAGAAAGTAGTCGCATTACTATCTGGTGGATTAGATAGTCAGCTTGCAGTTAGAATGATGCAAGAACAGGGTTTTGATGTGTCAGCTGTTGCAATTAAAACTCCATTTTGTGATTTTGATTGTGGAAGAGGATGTGGTTTTGAAATTAGAGAGAGGGCAGACGATCTTGATGTGAATTTAAAAACAGTTTATCTTGGTGATGAATATATTGAGATGTTAAAACATCCAAAGCATGGAATTGGTGCTGGATTTAATCCGTGTGTTGATTGTAGAACAATGATGTTTGATGCAGCAAAAAAACACATGGAAGAAATTGGTGCAGAATTTATTATTTCAGGAGAAGTATTGGGTCAACGTCCAATGAGTCAACATGCACCATCATTACATATTATTGAAAATGAAGCTAATTTGAAAGGAAAAATTGTTAGGCCATTATCTGCTGGATTATTACCACCATCAGATGCCGAAAAAGATGGTTTGATCAAAAGAGAAAATCTTGGAATGATTAGAGGAAGACAAAGAAAAATTCAAATGCAAATGGCTAAAGAATATGGAATTGAAAATCCACCAAATGCAGGTGGTGGTTGTTTGTTAACTGAACCACAATTTGGAATTAAAGCTAAAGATTTGTTCGATCATATAGAAACTCCAACAATTAATGAGATTGATTTGTTAAAAATTGGAAGGCACTTTAGATTAGATGAAGAAACAAAATTTGTTGTTGGAAGAAACAAAGATGAAAATGAAATGATTAAAGCATTAGCATTGCCTGATGATATTTTACTTGAGGCTAAAGATTACGTTGGACCAGTTTCAATCTTACGTGGTAAGAATGCAGAGTCACATGTAGAATTTGCATCAGCTGTAACTTTAAGATATTCAGATGCACCAAAAACTGAACATAGTATTGTTTCTGTTAAAAATGGAGATTCAACTGATGAAATTAGTTCTGAATGTGCAGAAGAACAATCTTATCTTAGATTTAGAATGTAGGCGTCAAATTTTTTAAAAATTAGTTAAAACTAAGGAAGAGTTTTTGAATAAGTAGTTCTCATTTTCAACAAGGATGCAAAAACAAGAAAATTCCACATATCTAAAGGCAATAACAATTAGAGATATCAGTGATGTTCATTCTATCAAAGAAGACATCAAAAAAAATATGATTTTGATTCTAAGAGTTACGCCATTAGCACAAAAAGATGTGGAACAACTTCGTAAAGTAGTTGAAGAATTGTATTCTATTGCAAAAACAGAAGATGCTGAAATTGCAAGATTAGGTGAGGAAAGAATCATAATTGCTCCATCTAGTATAAAGATCTGGAAACCAGAATATGATCTAAAATAATTTAATTGCTTCTTGAACTTGTGGATAATGTGCAGGCACTTTATACATTCGTCTAATATTCATAGCAAGATTTTCGGATTTACTACGTTCTCCGTGATTAACTAATACACGACGAAGTTTTGGTCTTAGTCTTTGTACAAATGACATTAATTGATTATAATCACTGTGACCACTAAAACCATCTAACTTTTCAACACCACAATTAATTGAAACAACTTCAACTTTACCTTCTTTACCTAACATAGTTGCTTGTTTAGAACCATCAAGAACTCTTCTTCCCAAAGTTCCATTTACTTGATATGAAACAAACAGAACTTTATTCTTTTTATCAGACGCAATATTTTTGAAATATTCTAAAACAGGTCCACCTTCTAGCATTCCAGATGTTGCCAAGATTATACATGGAGAATTATCTCTCATTGGTTCTTCTCTAGCATCAGCATGTTCAATGTTAGTAAAGTATTCAGAATCAAATGGATTATCGTCAGTTTCTAGAATCTTTTGTTTTAGTTCTCTTGCAAGGTATTCAGGGTAGGATTCATGTATTGCTGAGGCTTCTGAGATCATTCCTTCGGTGAACACAGGTGCCTCAACCATTTCCCCCGATTTCATATAATGATCAATTACCATCATAATTTCTTGCGCACGTCCAACTGCGGGTATTGGAATCAAAACTTTACCTCCATCTGCCAGAGTATTGTTTACTGCATTGATGAAAGCAGATTCGACTTCTTGTCTTGTTGGTTGAATATCTGTTTTAAGACCATATGTACTTTCAATCAATAATGTTTCTACTCTTGGGAAATTCCAGCTAGCAGCTTCAAACAAAATACTTTTTCCAAATTTAATATCACCTGAATAAACAAAGTTGTGATCACCATTTCCGATATGAAAGTGGCATAATGCAGAACCTAAAATATGACCTGCATTTGCAAGTACAAGTTTAATGTCAGGAGAAATATCAGTTACGGTTCCATATGGTAAAGTAATTGTTTGTCGCATAACCTGTTTTACATCGCGTTCTGCATAAATTGGAGTTCTACCTTGAGCAGAAGCTACTTTGATTGCATCTAATTGAATCAAATTCATCATTGGTAATGTTGGTTCAGTACAATAGATTGGTCCCTTGTAGCCATATTTACAAAGTGTCGGTAAAAATCCTGTATGATCTAAATGTGCATGTCCAATAACAATTGCATCAAGTTCATCTAACGTAATGTTTAGAGAGTCTAATCTTGGAAATGCATCCATAGGAGAGCGTGCACCAGGATTAATTCCACAATCAATTAGGATCTTGCTTTCAGGAGTTGATAGCAATAGTGAGGATCGTCCTACTTGACCGAATCCACCAAGTGTGTAAAGAGACACTTCAGTTCTTTGTGATAATCTAGGTCTGAAAATTTCATCACCTACTTGTTTAAGCTGTTTACTCCTTTCAGTAGAGGCTTGTTTTAGTGTTGCATTAATTGTTTGAATCGTACGTGAAGGAATGGTAGTGGCTTTTCTAACACGTAATCTCCAACCTACCTTTTCAGTAACTTCAGCATGATTAAATTCTTTAGCATTTCTTTGTAACAACCACGGTCTTTTTACTTCAACTGATACTTCGCCAGTTGTAGTATCAAAAATAGTTCCTTGTAGATTTGCTTCTTTTGGAACACAGTCTGCTAAAATTTTTCTAGCTTCAGCTTCAGGTTTTCTAATTGATTCATCAGTTCTAATAACAATTCTTTTTTTAATTATGTTTACAAGTTTAGAAATTGTATCATTGTTTTCCATTAAATATCTAGGAGAATTTGTGTAAAGTGCAATTCTTGGTCCTTCATATTCTATTTTTGTGACACTTGCCTCTTTAGGTATACTTTGCAGTATGGTGGCCATTATATTCTGGCTACTAGGAGGTAATTCTTTTTCTTGATATTTTCTTTGCATTAAATCACTAAAGTTCGATGACGGCTTTCTTTTGCTCATCGGTTAATAGACGGAAACCGTCCTTATCCATAATTGCGACGTTAATTCCATCGCCCGTACCAATGTTTCTAACTATTGCGGCTTTAACAGCTCGTAGAGCTATTTGTTTTGCTTCTTCAACTGTTAGGTTTTCTCTATATTCTTCTTCAAGCAAACCATAAGCTACTGGAGAACCGCTACCAGTTGTAACATATGATTTCTCTTCAACTGAACCAAACATATCTACATTAAATAATGAAGGACCATTTGCATCATATCCACCAAGTAAGATGTCAGCCATGAATGGATATCCTCTATTTTGATGAAATATTAAAGAACAAAGTCTTGCAAGTGAATGAATTGAGATATCACCCTCTTTTTCAACTCTATGGAGATTAGAATGATAACGTAAAATATCTACAATATTTTGTGCATCTGCAACACCACCTGCCAAGGTAAGTCCTGCATGTTGATCAATTTGTTGAATTTTCATAGTATTGTTATTTGCAATGAAGTAGCCTGCACTAGCTCTCATGTCAGCACACAATACGATACCATCTGTAGCCTTGATACCTACAGTGGTAGTCCCATGTAAAATTTTTTCTTCAACATTATTCGACAAAAAATACACCTATGATTATAAAATAAGTGGCATCTCACCCTTTTAAATAACTTTTTGATCCCTTGAAATCATAAATAATGATAAAAAATCAAGATCGCATGCAATCACACACAATGGAGTTACCTAGGCTCATTGAGATTGGAGAAAGGAACATCAATGATTTTGGAAAATTTCTGAATTCATTAAATAAACCAAAAAAAGTATCCTTGATAGCTGGAATAAATGTTCAAAAAAATTTAAAGAAAAAAATTGAAAAATCATTAAAACTAAAAAAAATTCGATTTATTTGGCATACTTCAATAGATAATCAAATAAAATCATTAAATAAAATTCAAAAAGACGTTAAAAATGACAATTCAGATTTGATCATAGGTATTGGCGGTGGTCGTTCTGTAGACACAGCTAAACTAATTTCATATAATTTGGAAAAACCATTTGTAAGTTTACCAACAGCTGCATCTCATGATGGAATGGCTAGTCCATTTGTATCAGTTAAAAGTAATAAGCCACATTCTATAGTAGCAACTGCTCCAATGGGAGTTTTTGTGGATATTGACATCATTAAAAAAGCTCCAGCAAAGTTGTTAGCAAGTGGTTGTGGAGATCTTATTGCCAATATTACAGCAGTGAAAGATTGGCAATTAGGTCACAAAAAGAAGAAAGAGTACTATGGAAGATATGCAGCTGATTTAGCCTTGATGAGTGCAGAAATTGTAATAGAGAATTCTTCTAAATTTGCAAAAGAGGGATTAGATGCCAGAGTAATTGTAGAAGGATTGATCAGTGCTGGAGTTGCATCATGTATTGCTGGAAGCAGCAGGCCATGTTCTGGTGCTGAACATCTTGTTTCACATGCATTTGATAAATTATCTCCAGGAGTTGGACTCCATGGAGAAAAATGTGGAATAGGTTCTATAATGATAGCAAAACTACAAGGGCAAGATTGGAAAAAAATTGTAAAGACATTAAAAAATGTAGGAGCACCAACTACTGCAAAACAAATTGGTCTTAAACCGGATGTAATAATTAAAGCTCTAATGATTGCACAAGATCTCAGACCAGAAAGATATACAATTCTAAAAGAAATTAAAATGACTGAGAGACGAGCACTAAATCTTGCAAAAAGTGTTAAAGTAATTTAAGCAGTTTTTTGTTCAGGAGCTTTTTCTTTTGTTTCAGGTTTCTTGGCCTGAGTTTGTTTGTTGATATGTGTTTCAACAAAACTTACTTTTTCTAGAGTTGGAACAAATTTGAAAATATCTTGTTGAATAAAGTGTTTCATGATTTGTAATCCATCAGCACGTAAAATTTCTTCAGGAATTGTAATGCTAACTTCTTTATCCTTTAAATCAAATGCAATTTTTGAATCTTCAACAGGTAATCTATTTTTGAGAATTCCACCTACTTTGTCACTTGGAGAATCAAGTGATTTAATGACATTGACATCAAACAGAATTGTTTTTCCTGCATATCTGTGATTGTAATCTACTTGAACTCTGCCAGAACCGATATAACGAATAATTCCTCTTTTATTATCAACTTCAATTGTATCACCTACTGTGACTTTTTCTGCATCTTCACCTAGTTTTCTAATAGGAATCATTCTAACCTTTCCAGAATCTCTTTCACCAAAACCTTTGTCTGGTGTAACTTCTACTGTGAGTTTATCACCAACTGCTGTTTTTGCAAGAGCTTCATCAAGTCCTTTTAGAACAGGATAAGAGACTTCACCAATAGAAACTAGTTTTGGCATATACTTGACATTTTGTTCATGAATAGAATGTTTTTTTGCATCTGCTTCAATAGTTGTATCAAAAATCTCTTCAGTATCTTTTACTCTTGCAGTATAATCAACTAGAATTAATGATCCTTTATCAAATGTCAATGTGATCGGTCTCGAATTTCCTTATATTAAGTTAACAGGGTTTAGAGAGCTTTTAGTTTTTCTTCTGCAGTTTTGAATCCTGCTTGAGCATCTACATCATATCCCATCATTGCCAATGTAGATGAAATTGCAGAGATTGTTCTCATAACATGATAAGGACTGACTTCTCCCATGCATCCAACTCTGAATACTTTACCTTTAAGATCACCAAAGCCACCAGCAACTAAAACTTTGAATTTATCAGCTAGTGTACTTCTGAAAGTTTTGTCTTCAAGTCCATTCAAATAATTTAATGCAATAATTGAGATTGAACGATCTTCTTCTTTTGCAAATGGGGATAGACCCATCGCACTTAATCCAGAGTATAATGCATCTGAACAAACTTTATGGCGTTTAAAGACATTTTGTAGTCCTTCTTCTAAGATTATGGATAATGCTTCTCTATATGCATAAAGTAATGGAAGTGCAGGTGTGAAAGGAGTATGTTTTTCTCCATCATAAAATTTGAAATATCTTGCTAAATTGAAATACATTGTAGATGGTGGATTTTCAATCATGTATTTTTTGGCTTTAGCACTAACAGATATTGGTGAAATTCCTGGAGGTGCAGCAATTGCTTTTTGTGCACCAGTCATACATACATCAATATTCCATTTATCAACTGGAAGTGGAGCACCGCCAAGTAATGAAACTGAATCTACTACATAAAATGCATCATTTCTAGATGTTAAGTCAGATATTTTATCAAGATAGTTCACCATTGTTCCTGTAGAAGTTTCATTATGAACAACATAGAATGCTTTAACGTCTTTATTGTTATCAAATGCTTCTTTAATTTGATCAAAAGTTGCATTTTCTCCTGGTGGAGTTTGAAGTTTTACAACATTGCCTCCTTGACCTTCAATTAATTCTGATAATCGTCTACTAAATTCTCCATTTACAGGAATGATAACTTTATCATCTTTTTTAACTAAATTTACAACTCCTGCTTCAACTGCACCAGTTCCTGATGCAGATAATGCTACAATATCGTTTTGTGTTTCAAATACTTGTTGAGTTTTTGCAACTACATCAGTGTATAATTCTACAAAATCATCACTTCTGTGATTGATAATAGGTGCAAGCATTGCCCTCATTACTCTATTAGGTACATTTGTTGGACCTGGTAACATTGAAAGATATTCCATGTGTTATCTAACAGCTTACATTTCGGGGTTTATTTATAATTAGAGATTTTTCAAATGTTCTTTAGCACCAGTATTTTTCAAAAAATTTCTAGTGCCATTAGGTACAAAATCTTCCCATCTCTGATCGTTAATAATCAGATCGCGAATATTGGTTCCAGATAATGATTCTCTATTCAGAAATGGAATAGAGAGAACCTGAATATTTCTTTTTGAGTATAGATGTTTTGTCAAGTCATCATTTGAAAAAATTATATCAAATTTTGGAACAATGGTATCTATTTTTTCAATCCATCTCATATGATTATCTACATCAGGAATAAAGTAAATTGAAATTCTCTCTTTCATCGAATCATCAATAGAAGATAGAATCATTTCTTTTCGTTGTTCTGCAGTGAATGGATTATTTTTTTCTACAGGCATATTAGAACTGCCTAAACCTATCCATAATTTATCAACTTTTGATAGTGCAAATTGTAATGCTTCAAGATGACCCAAGTGGAAAGGTTGGAATCTTCCTATCAGTAAACCATTCATACAAACTATAGAAAATTTCTTTTTAAAAAACTATCATAAAGAACAGGTATTAGAAAAAAACATGAATTTTCTAAAAATTGATGGAGCTAACGGAGAAGGAGGAGGACAAATTATTCGTTCAGCGATTGCACTTTCATGTATTACAAAACAACCAATTCATTTAGAAAATATTAGAAAAAACAGAAAAATTTCTGGATTAAGACCACAACATCTTACAGCAATAACCATTCTTAAAAAAATCGCAAATGCCAAAGTTGTTGGAGCAGAAATTGGATCTACAGAACTAAAATTTATTCCAGGCATCATTAAAAATTTAGATTTAGAAGAAGATGTTAAGACTGCAGGAAGTATTTCATTAATTTTACAAGTGTTAATTCCAGTAGTTGCTATTTCACAAAAGAGACTTCATTTAAAAATTAAAGGAGGTACAGATGTTCTTTGGAGTCCTTCTATTGATTATGTTCAATATGTTCTAAGAGAAGCATATTCAAGAATTGGTATAAAATTTTCATTTAGCTTATGTAAACGTGGTTATTATCCAAAAGGTAATGGAGAAATTAATTTACAAATTAATCCATCTAACGTAAAATCAATATCATTTTCAAAAAGAAAAACAAATAATGTAAAATTAATTTGTTCATTTTCAAAATTGGTAAATAAAGAAATTGTGAAGAAAATTGAAGAAATTGTGAAGAAACTAACTGCTGCAGATTTTATTGTTGATGTTGAAATCAAATCAGAAGAAGCATTAGATTCAGGTGCATCATTGTTAATTTACAGTATTGATGATGGTTCTATAATAGGAATTGATGCGTTGTACAATAATAAAACATGTGAATTTGATTTAGATATTGATGAATTTATTGAAAGTTATTCTATCGATGATAATTTAGCAGATATGCTAGTAGTTCCTGCAAGTTTAGGAAATGGAAAAACAATTTTTCAGGTTAAAAAAATTACAAAACATTTAGAGACAAATTTGTTTGTTACATCAAAAATTACAGGTTGTAAGTATGGAATTGGAAAAACAAGAAATGGATTTGATGTGATTATTGAGGGGATCTCAAACTCCAGCATCAAGTAGTGACGCAAAAAATAGGATTGCTATAGACAGAACTACTGTAATTTCTCCAAGTATAATGATTTTTTTCCTTAATTTTTGAATTTCAGACTCTGACATTTGATTAGACATTATTTTTTCTTCTACATTTTTACGAATTACTCTAACATGAACTACATATGTAATAATTAATCCAATTACAAGAATTATTTTGATAATTAAAAATGTCCCATAGCTTGTTGAGACAAGAAGATCAGGTTTACTAAGTAAAATATGTGAAGTATACAATCCTGTTACCATGAGAATAATTAATGATGGAACAGCAATTTTGTTAAATCGTCTTCCGACACGAATCATTATTTGCATTCTTTCTTCAACAGAATTTGTCATTGTTTTCAAAAGTGGAGAAAACACAATTCCAATGAATAAGGATCCACCTACCCATATTGCAGCTGCGACAAGATGAATCCAAGTGATGATTGCTTGTTCTATGACAGCCATAGTTTAGAATATTTTGAATCAAATATTATGTATTTGGATCTTGGCAACCTTTTTTAGTTGTACAAATCTGAAATCAATGAAATGGCACTTCAGAGCAAGATGACAGTTTATCTAGCAATAGTTGGAGTTTTCGCATTGATGGGGGGAATTATTTTCTATGCTAGTCTAGATAATGTAGAACTTGAACAAGTTGAAATAGAATTAACAAGTGTGAAACTAAAAGAGATTAACACTGTAGACAATCAAGCAAAATTTGATGTTACATTTCTAGTAAAGAATCCAAGTGATAAGACGTTAACAGTCTCAATTATTGATTACCAATTGTATGGAGATGGTAAATTGTTAGGAACTGGATTATATTCTACAGCAGATATTGCACTGCCTGGAAGAGCCATGTTTATTTCAGGAGCAGAAATTCCTTTGAAAAATATATTCGTACTAAGTAAATCTGAAATAAATTCAGAACTTTATGAAGATGCCATAAATGAAAAAATTGCTAGTTTTTATGTTGAAGGAAAGCTCACTACTCAAACTTCATGGAGTGAAACTGACAAATATTTCACTACAGGTTATTAATTAAAAAGTGGGCCTAATGAGATTCGAACTCATGATCACCGCCATGTCGAGGCGGTATCCTAACCAGCTAGACTACAGGCCCATTGAAAAATAAATCAAATAATTGACATTATTAACGTTTAACAAAAGAAAGAAAGAAGTACAAAAAGATGACAGAAAATTTTACTGATGAAGAAAAAAGAGGCTTCTACAAGGCAATTTACTCAAGAAGGGATGTAAGATCTCACTTTACCTCAAAACTAATAGAGGATGATATTTTATCAAAAATTCTTAATGCTGCACATCATGCACCATCAGTTGGATTTTCTCAACCATGGAATTTTATTTTGATAAAAGATCTTGATACAAAAAAGAAAATAAAAAAATCGTTTGAGGAAGAAAAGAATCGTTCATCACAATTAGTTGAAGAACCAAATAAATCAAAATATCTTTCATTCAAATTAGAAGGTATTTTGGAATCGCCAGTAAATCTTTGTGTAACGTATGATCCTACAAAATTTGGACCATTTGTAATTGGTAGATCAAGTATTCCAGAAGCTGGCCTCTATAGCGTATGTTGTGCAATTCAAAATTTATGGTTATCAGCTAGAACAGAAGGAATTGGTCTTGGATGGGTAAGTATTTTATCAAATGAGATATTAAAAGAAACTCTAGATTTACCAGAACACGTTATCCCTGTAGCATATTTGTGTCTAGGATATGTTAATGAATTTGCAGAAAAACCAGATCTTGAAACTAAAGGTTGGTTACCAAGACTAGAATTAAAAGATGTGGTATTTTTTGAGAAATGGAATGATAAAAAAAATAAAAACTGGGAAAAAATTCAAAGCATGATTAAAGATAATCTTGATTACGCTTAAATAATTAAGAATGTTTTTTTTGCTGGGCTTGTAGCGCAGAGTCAATTTGACGCGCAATATGGATAGCGCAGTAGCCTCCTAAGTTACAGGTCGAGGGATCGAAGCCCTCCAAGCCCGTTTGCTCCAACATTCGAGATCCGCTTTTATGCAAATGAAATCTTGTATTGTGAGGAAAAATAATGTCTAAAAAGAAAAAACCTGCAACAAAGGATCTTCTAAAAGATGAAAACGTTAGACGTTGGTATGATAACACAAGCAGAGGAAGTAAGCTAAATGCAGACATTAGATTACGCAGGTTGAATTTATTTTGTTACAGGACAAACACCACACCATTCACTCTTGTAAAAATTGGAAAAAGAGATGTCATAAAGATGGAGAACATGTTGCTTGATCACGTATCCTGGTTGGAATCGCAAAACTATGCGCCAAATTACATAGATGGAATTCTAAAGTCGATAAAGTCATGGCTGATATTCAATTACATTGAGCTAAAAAGAAAGATAAAGATTGCAAATGCGGGAATCCCAGTTAGCATACAAGATGAACAAGTACCGATAAAGACACAACTGCAGTCAATTCTAAATGTTGCAAGTCCCAGAACTAGAACTAGTATCAGTTTGATGTCATTTTCAGGTATCAGGCCGCAAGTGATGGGGAATTATGACGGGACAGACGGTCTCAAGCTGGCGGACCTACCTGACTTGGTGATACAACCAGATAACAAGTCAGTTAGCTTTGCACATGTTCCTGCAATGGTTGTTGTTAGAGCAACACTTAGCAAGACAAAAAATAGATATTTTACTTTCTTGCCATCTGAGGGATGCGAGTATGTTCTTGATTATTTGAGAAAAAGGATTGCAGTTGGAGAAGAACTAACTCTTGATTCACCTGTAATATCTTTGGAGCAGGGATATCACTCCAGAAGAAGATGCAAGATTCAAAACAAATCCAGCTTTATCACGACACCGCGAATTACATCAGACATTAGAAAATCCATATGGAGTATAACCAAAGTGAGGCCATATGTTTTACGGGCATATTTTGACACGCAATTATTACTTGCAGAAAGTAACGGAAAGATGACTCATGCATACAGACAGTTCTTCATGGGTCACAAGGGAGACATTGAGGCCAGATACACCACAAACAAGGGAAGACTAACTGATGAGATGATTTCAGATATGAGAAGAGCATATGCAAACAGCCAGAAATTTCTGTACACCATGAATAATGAGAATAATTCTGCTCCAAACAAAAAAGAGATGCTGCTTGATATGTGGCGTGAACAGGCAAAGCTTTACGGAATTGATCCAATCAAAATCAGAATAGAAAAACAAAGAAAAATAAACAATTCAACTGATACGGATAAAAAAATATCTTATGACATGGAACACGAAACAGACGCAATAAGAGAGAAAATAATGAAGGTAATGTCTGCATCCAAAGTACAACATCATAACTCATACGACGGAAAAATAATTACAAACGATGAGCAGCTGTTACACCATATATGCCAGGGCTGGGAGCCAATAAAGGAACTGGCAGAGAACCGTATAATTATGCGAAGAAAAAAATGAATAGTCTGCAGATCAATTAGCTAGTTTCAACAGTGCTTCTACAGATCTTTCTTTTGTTGTGTATGCTTGTTTTGTTATGACAGACATCAGCGAATTGACCAGCTTGATGTAGGGTTTTATTGTCTGGCTAACCACATAATCAACAAACTCGTGCTGCAATGTGCTTATTGCATCGTTGATGTCTGGTGAATATATCGTGATGGTGTTTCCCTCAACTTTTCCCTCAATCTTTGAATGGGAATTGGGAGTCCACACTACATCAAATGTGATATTTAGAATCAATCCTAAAACATTCAAGGATAATGATAAAACTCGAAAAGTTGCAGGCTGGTTTTTCCCTCGAGGTACAGAGAGAAGAATGAGCATCAAAGATGAGGATATCTCAGAGATAATTCATTATCTAGAACATTCCTATAGTACCACGAAATCTTTACAGAAAAAATTGACTCTTTAATTTTCTAAAATTCTTTCAAATATATTTTCATTTACCTTGAAAACATTCTAGCCAATTTATCATATTATTTCGTTACAAGGTCTTTAAATTTTTTAATAATTTTTTTTACTTCTTTTTCAGATATTATATCTTCTCGATTTTCAAGAAGATTGTTAATGTTTTTGACACTAGACACAAAAACCATTTTATATTTTGGATCATATTTGATATTCCCTTTAATGGATAATACCACACTAGTAACTCTTGGGGTTTTTCTCCTTGTTTTCTCTTCTGTACTTTTTGTAAAATGTGAGGAGATTTCTTTTTCACCATAATGAGTTTTTTATTCTAATATGAACAATTAAGTTTATTTCAACATGAATTAAAGATCTAGATTACAATTCATGCAATACCCTGTCCTTTAGCAATTCTGTCCATCATTCTTTTGGGATGTTTGCATTTCCCAACCAGTTCTTTTTTTAGAGCTTTTAGGATCAGAATGTTTTGTTCTAAAAGTCCTGCATATGTTTGAATAAGACTGAAATTGATCATGTTAAGAATTCCACATCTTTGAAGGATCAAACATTCATCTCTTAGCTTGATGTCTCCTTGCAATAGTAAATCTACCAGATAGATTGCCTTTTTTGTTACCATCATGCTCATAAATTACAAAATGGTAAAAAATACACTGGTCAATTAGGGTTATTTATTTTTCAACAAATGCAGTTGAGTTCTCTGTTCCAATAATTATTTTGGTGCCTAATCAGCTCATTCCATATCTAACAAGTTAGTAAATAATTTGTCTTAAGAAATTTCAATCATTCATAGAATATAGATAATCTTGTACTCCAAAGACAATTTTTAATTATTATATAGTTACATCATTTTCAAATCATCAGCATTTTCTCTACTTCCTTTTTTTGTTTTTTCATTTTGTAGTTTCTTAAAATCGTTACATACTTGTTCATTGATCGTGTCTACAACATGATTCATCATTTGTTGAATCGGTAGAAATCAAATCCATACTTATTTTGGCTTGTATTTCTGAAGATACAGAATTTTGAGTTTTGTTATCGATTACTTTGTCTATTTTTTCAATATAGCTTTTTTGATATCTTTAGATGCTTCTTTCATGATATTTTCACGTGATTATACTCTAACCATTTTTCTTTTTTAGAATAATTCGAAATTAGTTAATCATATTTTATTTTAAATTATTGATCTATATACGATCGGCTTTATTACGCCTTATCTTTGGTAAATTTCTCAACAAGTTCTGTTTCAGTGAAAAGATATTCGAATTTGCTTATTTTTTCGATCTTTTCTTTATTTTCTAAAGTTCCACGGAAGATAACAGAGATCAAACAGTTGCATTCATAATTTTCATCTTTGAGTACATTTACTGCTTTAATTGCAGAATCCCCACTAGTGATTACATCATCTACTACTACAACAGGAGATTTTATGATTCCTTCAATCTGTTTTCCAGATCCGTATTCTTTGGTCTTTTTTCTTACGTAAAATGAATTTATCAGAGGATTTGTTGAATCTTTTTGATGTTCTAAAAAGCTTAACTGAGAAATAGCAGAAGCAATAGAAATAGAACCAGACTCTAGACCGCCAACTGATGTAACATTCTTCATTCCTTTAATGATATGATAGAATATTTTTGCAACAGTGTTCAGGCCCTCAGGATGTCCGTTGAGTTTTTTTAGATCAAAATAATATGGACTTATTCTTCCAGAGGCCAATTGAAATGGTTTGTCTGGAGAATACTGAAATGCTTTAGTTTCTACAATTAGTTCTTCTAACCTAGCTGTATTCAACTCAAATTCAGGCGACAATGCCATCATAGTTTCAATGATCTCGATCCTGATAATAAACTGTAGCTAATTATAATTTCTGACATACAGAAAAAATTGTGATTTTGATGCAAAACTGAACTCATTTTCATTAAATTTAGAAACATTATTCAGGTTAAGTGGTAAAAGTTGCGAGGATTTGACTGAGAACAATCCAAATCTTTACAGATTTTTGTTTGGAATGAAATTTGCGAATAACTCATTCATTTTTTCTCCAGTAATGCTTTTGAATTCTCTAATTCGATTTTTTAATGAAATCCAATCACAAATTGATACAAAATCAAAGCCTTTGTTAGAAAAGACAGTTTTTGATAGATTCTCATCAACCATCGAGATTACCTGAGAAATTGGAACTTTTTGTTGAGAGAACAGCTCAACTACCTCTAAGACATGATTTTCGTTGACAGAGTAAGGAATTATTAGAGAACATGGAACAATTTCAGGTCTGATGAACTGACTAAATGCACCTTCATCATTTTCTAGATCATAATTGTAAAATGGAATATTTTCAATATAGCACACCTGAGTAGCAAAAGTAACTAAAGATTGATCATTTTCTGTAAATCCTATGATGCTTTTTGTATTTGCATGATTTATGTAGGTTCTGAGTAATCGTAAAGTAATTTCTCTCAGATGCAAAGGAGATTCAAATAAATTAATAGAAATATGTTTTCCATCAGTTTCTTCTCTAAAGGCATTTTCATTATGAAAAATATTGAAAGCCAAGCTGTCTATGATGATTTTTTTAAAATCCTCAGCAGGTTGTGATGTTTTCATAATTCTTAGTTATTATTGTAATAGATAAAGAAGATCTAGTTTTCAAGAATGAGTGATCTTTGGATCTACGATCAACGCAGATATGCACAAAGGTATGCGGCAAATGTGAGAACAAGTAAAACATTATAAAATATGATAGCGTAGTACGTTTGAAGCCTTGAAAAAATCAACAAAAACAGTGGTTTCGAATGCTGGAGTAAACGAGAACCTCCAAGCCCGTTTAATTTTCAAAATTCTTAGAAATTTAAATACCAATACAAATGGCTGAAGATATGAAAATTGTTGTCATTTCTGGAAGTCCAAGAAAAAATGCAAATACACAAGTGATAATGAAATATGTTTTTGAATATACTAAATCAAAAAACCAAGATACAAAATTAATCAATCTTTCTGAAGGTCAAATAGAATACTATAGAGGACCAAACATAGAATACAATGAAACAACAGAAATGGCTGCAAGTGATATTATGGATGCGGATGTATGGTTAATTGGATCACCAATTTATAATTCATTTTTTAGTTCAGCATTAAAAAATCTGTTTGAATATATAGATTACAAAAAAACTCCAGGAAAGGTTGCTGGAATTACAATTTTGGCTGCTGGAAATATTGGTTTTGTCAATGTCCAGACATTAATCACACAATTGTTATCATATTTTAGAGTAATAACAAATCCAAAAGCCGTATTTCTTACTACCGAATCTATATCTGAAAATTCCATTACAGATGAAGATGTACAAAACAGATTAAAAGAAATGGTAGATGAAACTTTAGAGATTGCTTCTAAATTGCATCAAGATTAATCTAAAAATTAACTGGGTATTTTTACAGGATAATTATCATCAAATTGAGGCTAAATTTGACATTGATTAAATTGATCATTCTAAAAATCATTGTAAAAAATTCAGATTATTACGATATAGTAGAAGTATAATTTTGCATTATTTTCTTTAATAAATTTCCATTAGAGTTCATTGTATTTTCATGAATGCTTTGTGTGATTGATTTTTAATTCTAATAGATTCATTCATTTAAATTATTTTATTTTGTAAATTAATTGATTCTATAAAGAAATTGATATTAAAAATTCTTAAACTAAATTATTTTCCATATAATATTAAAAATATCATTTTAAGCATCAAACTCTAATTTTGAATTAAAAATTTCTTTTAATCCATTAATATACAAAGTGTAAAAGTCAAATACTAACATTGAATAGTAATATTATTGAATGTGAAAAAAAATTCAACTGAATTATGTTCATGTAAATGTCATTTTGGTGGAGCAATTAGTTGTACTGGTTGTAAAGATAATCATGAAGAAGTTTGTTGTCATTGTAAAGATTAAAACTAATTATTTGGTTTTTTTTCCAGAAGCTAGCATTTTGAGATTAGCTAGTTCGGTTTTTAGAGATTCTATTTGTACAAGAGTTTCAAGATTAGAGATTTCTTGATTTAATCTTTCAATTTCACTATCTTTGAGTTTAACAGTTTCTTTTACATTGTTTAGTTCAAGTGATAATTCATATTGAATTTGTTTAATTTCTGAAAGACTAACTTGTGAAGTTGTTGTAGTTTGAATAGTATGTGTATTACTCAAGCTTTTTTTTTCAGTGTGTATAACGTGATGATGCATGTAATCTGTACTCTTTTGTGATATCCAACATGTGAAAGTTAAGAACCATGTAACTGGTACTGCGATAATGAAGACGATATGTAGTATTGGTGCAAAGTCAGTAAAATAAGGCCAAAGTCCAGTCAATATTGCTGCAAAAACTCCAGTTACTAATGTGGCTAAATGATTACCAACATATCCCATAATTATTTGAAAATTTCATTATTTATAACAGTAATGCTAAAAATCACAAAATAATATAATTAAAAAGAAAAAAGAGCCGAATTTATTCGTCTTCTTCAGGTGTAATAGTTGCTTTTGGCATATCTGATTGTAAGATTTGAATTTTTTGCAATAGTTCAGTTCTTAGATCTCTTGCAACTCTTCTTACAGTTGGTCTTGGAACTCCAAGTTCATCAACTACTTTGGTGTAGATATCCTGCTTGTCGGTTACCCCTTTGTCAAGATAAGAATTAATTGCTTCTTTAATTATCGTGCTTTGGTTTGTACGATTCAACGAATTGTAAATTTTATTTGTTCTATATAAGACTATAACTTTTAAATTTCAAAATTGTCATATATTATTAATTCATATTTTTCATATAATTATTAACTAAAAATTTCTAAAATCTACAACAATAAATTTTCTAACGAAAAACGTACTAATCGTTATGGATTTTTCAAGATTGTGAAAATTTCTAAAGGCATTTTCGCAAAAGACTATTAAGATGTATTTGTAGATTCAATCTAATGGCTACAGTGCATATTGAAACTAATTTAGGAAACATTTCATTTAAACTTCTACCTGAATTGGCTCCTGAAACTGTAAGAAATTTTGAAAAATTATCTAAAGATGGATTTTATGACGGAACCCTTTTCCACAGAGTCATTCCAGGATTTATGATTCAAGGTGGAGATCCTAATACAAAAACAGACAACAAAGGTTCATGGGGAATGGGAGGACCAGGGTATAATATCAAGGCTGAATTTAGTTCAAGATCTCATTTACGAGGCATAGTTTCTATGGCTAGATCACAAGATCCAGATAGTGCAGGTTCACAATTTTTCATTGTTACTTCAGATAGTGCATTTTTAGATAGACAGTATACCGTATTTGGTGAAGTTATAGAAGGAATGGATATTGTAGATAAAATCGTTAATCTTGATAAAGATGGTAATGATTGCCCATTAGAGAAAACACAAATGGTTAATGTTACTGTGAAATAGATGAATACAAAGATTTTT
This sequence comes from archaeon, assembly GCA_024276695.1. Taxonomy (GTDB): domain Archaea; phylum Thermoproteota; class Nitrososphaeria; order Nitrososphaerales; family Nitrosopumilaceae; genus Nitrosopumilus. The sequence continues at coordinate 92,120 of JAJRWR010000014.1, read as the reverse complement.
GGTCTTTTAGGAATTTTAATTATAATATCTCTAGTTCCACTAGCTGACGCTCAAGTTTCAATAGGTGAAAAAGCTATACAAAAATCAGTTGAAGTGATGATTAATCCAGATGGAGAGGTTCATATCAAACATGTGGTACGTTCATCAAATTTACCAGTAGATCTTGAGTTAATTTATGGAACTGTTTCAAATATTTCAGTAATTAATGAGCAAGGAGAAGAAGAGCTATTTTCAATGATTGCAGGTGACACTGTTGTATTACTTCAGCCATCTAATGAGGAATTAGTTGTGGAGTATGATCTTGAAAATGTACTTGTGAAGATAGATAACGTATGGACATGGAGTTTTAGATATCTTGAAACAACAACTTTTATCATTCCTGAAAAAGTTGATTTGATTTTTGTTAATGAAAGACCAGTATACTTGGATGACAAAAAAGGATTTGCTTGTCATGGTTGTCAAATGATTTTGGAGTATTCAATTGATACACCAAAAAATGTTGAATATGTAAATTGGGGAGATCAAGAATTTGCAGTTGAGATTGCAACATTTGCAGAAATAGAGAATTTTGATTTTAGACAACCTTCTAAGGAAATCAATTTCAAAGTAAATGATGATAATCAATTTGTTACTACAATAATACCTTTGGAATTATTGTGGGGACCATATATAGTATTTTTGAATGATGAAAAAGCTAACTTTCATGAATACATCAATAATGGAACTCATGTTTGGATTAACATAAAACCAGATACTGCTGGAGAAATTTCAATAATAGGTACTACTGTTATACCTGAATTTCCAATTATTGCACCCTTGGCAATTGGATTTTTGATAATTATGATGGTTCCATTAATAAGAAAATTTAATCTCCGCTAGATCCGCAAGAACAAAATCCATATTCATCAATTCTAACATTACAAACTGCACATTTTTCACCATAGTCTACTTCCCATGGTTCCTTTCCAAAAAGTTTGAAATGATCATCAATTTCTATTGGTATTTCTCTTTTCTTTCCCAATGATTTGTATAGTCAATTCAACTATACATACATTATCGGAGAATAGTTATGAAAATTGAATGTGGTTGTCATTGTATAGAGTGTAAAAGCACAGATCTAGAATCAAATAAAATTGGAGAAATTGAAAAAGATGGATATTTTGACATGCATCATACATGTAATCAATGCAAAACTCATTTTGATCATTTAGATGGAGAAATTTTTTCTGATTGTAAAAAATGTGATTATATTTCTAGTTAGCAACTAACTGTTCTTGAACAAAATAGTGCGTTCTATTCTCTTCGGAGTTTTTCATAATTTCTTTGTTTGATGCCATTTTTGCCAAGGTTTTTGATACATCTAATGGACTAGCAGCCCAACCATATTCTCTAAGTTGTTGAACGGTTTCAGTAACGGTTCTTGGTGAATCAAAGAATCTACTTGTTCCTAAAATTCTTAATTTTGATTTAATTTCATGAGGTGTAATGTACTTTGGTTCATTAAATTCTGGTTCGTATGCTTCAGCATCATCTAGATATTTCAATCCAAATGTGGTTGGTTGTTCAATTTGAGTTGGTTTTTGAATAGATTCAGTCTCATAGACAATTTTTGCTTGATTTTCAGGTAAATGATTTGACAAATCATCTATAATTTCACCTAATGTAGTGTTATCAACATAGAAATCTCTAGAGTCAACTTCAATTTCGTTTTCGCCTATTTTGAGTTTAATTCTAGCCAATGCTAAATAATCATATAATTTTGATTTATTCTGTTAGCTCTAAGGAGCTTTAAGATTAGATCAAAACTTTTACACAATTAATGGGGATTTTTTTCCTTTTTGATTAAAATGCAAATTTGTAAAAACTAGTCATGAATTTATCTAAAAAAGCAGGTATAGTAGTTCTGTTTGTTCTAGGCATGAGTATTTTTGGGTATTCACAATATGCATCTGCCTCACAAATTGGAGTAAGCATTAATCAGAGCGAATTAGTAAATGAAAATGAAAAAGGCTCAAACTATAATGTAGAATTACAATTTGATAATCCTTCATTGTTAATATTAACAGCAGGTGAAACAGAATTCTTTATAATTTCTAATGATAAAATTATTGGAAAAGGTGATTTAGAATCATTTACTTTACAACCATTAGAGAGTAGTTATGTTAAAGGTACATTTCATACAGATGCAAATTCAAATGATGAATCAGATTCAGTAAGGATTTCAGGTGTAACAAAATATGATATGATAATTACATCACTTGATGTTCCATTTGTATACTATCCTACAGAAGAACAGGCAAGAGAATTTATACATCAAAATTAATTTCTCAACAAATGCTTACTGTATTCGGATCTACAGCATTAGATACTATTAGAACTCCAAAAAAAACATTAAGGAATGTTTTAGGAGGAGCTGCTACATTTGCAGCTATTTCTGCTAGTAATTTTGTAGATACTGGATTAATTGCTGTAGTTGGAAAAGATTTTCCTAAACCACATCATAAAATTTTATCAAAATATCTTGATTTACAAGGATTAACTATTAAGAAAGGTAAAACATTTCGTTACGATGGAAAATATGATGACACATTAAGTACTAGATCAACATTAAAAACTGAATTAAATGTTCTTGGAGATTTTAAAGCTACTGTTCCGGAAGCTTATAAAAAATCTCAGTTCGTATATCTTGCAAATAATGATCCAGAACAAAATACTTCTTTAATCAAAGAATTTGATAAGATTAAATTTTCAATGTGTGATACCATAGACTTTTGGATATCTACTAAACGTGAAGCAGTAATTAAAATGATCAAAACTGTAGATGCAGTTGTAATCAATGATGAAGAAGCTAAACTGTTAACAAAAGAATTCAATTTGATAAAATGTGCAAAGAAAATGATGAATTGGGGTGCAAAATATGTCATAATTAAGAAAGGAGAGCATGGTTCTTTGATGTTTTATGATGATGTAATTTTTCCAACTGCTGGATTCTCATTAGAAGATGTTGTAGATCCAACTGGAGCAGGGGATTCTTTTGCAGGTGCAATGATTGGTTATCTTGCAAATAAAAAATCTACTAAAATATCAGATATTAAAAAAGCTGTAGTTTATGGAAATGTTTTAGGATCATTTGCTGTTGAAAAATATGGATTAGATGGATTATTAAAAATAAAAAATGGTGACATTGCAAAACGTGTCAAGACATATGAAAAAATGATTCGTTTTTGAAAAGACTTAAGTTCAATTATTCTCAAATTAATTTATTATTGTCACAAGAAATATCTGAAAAAGATCGATTAGAAACAATATTCAAACTCCAGAAAGGTCTTTCTGAAATGATGAAATTGGATAGATATCCAAAAGATTCTGAAGGAAGAGTTTCTGCTTTGTGTACAGCTATTATGCATGAGGCAGTAGAATTACAACGTACAACAAACTGGAAGTGGTGGAAAACTCCAATTGAATTTAACGAAGCTGAAGCAAGAGAAGAATTAATCGATATTTGGCATTTTGTTGTGCAAGCATCACTAGAGTTGAAATTAACTCCTGATGATATTTTAGAGGAATACAAAAAGAAAAATAAAATCAATCGTGAAAGACAGCGAAATGGATACTAAAAAAATTAGATTGTTCCAAAATTAATTCAAATTTAGTTTCATTGATCAAGTTTACAAGATTTATCTTATGTTGAAAATGCTTTATTTCCAATTCTGATACTGTAAGATGAGGATCTGGACTAGTAGAATTAATTATCCTACTATTTTGATCAATTCCATTTTTGTGTAATTCAAATAATGAATGACCGGATTTATGTCCCCAAACCTCTTTTCCACAAACAACAATGGTTCTGACTTGAGGATTCTTGTTGACATATTTGATTATAGAATCAATTCCTTTATTTTCAGAAAGTAGTCGTCCTACAATGGATATTTTGTTTAAGATTTCGGAATTTGCAAAGTTTTTGAGTAAATTCATGCTTGAAAGTGTACAAACCGCTATTGAGGAATTTGGATTTCCAAGATAGTATTCCTCATTAATTGGTAAGATTACCTTGCAAAGTTCTCCAATTGCTTCACTTATAGCATTCATAGTATATCACGAATAGTTTTTGCAATAAATTCAATATTTTTTTGAGTTACTTTTGGATGAATTGGTAACGAAAGAACATGTAAAGAAGCCCATTCAGTAACTGGAAGTTTTGTATTTAGTTTGTAAAATGGTGTTTTGTGAATTGGTGTAGGATAGTAAGATGCAGCACCTATTCCTTTTTCATTTAATTTTTTCAAAAGCTTATCACGTTTTTCAATTGCAATAGTGTATAGATACCAGTTTACATTTTCATTTTTTCTTTGATGAGGAAGTGTAACTTTAAGATTAGATAGTAATGTTGATAATAATTCAGCATTTTGTTTTCTAATTTTTAAAAAGTTTGAAAGTTTTTTCATTTGTACTGTTGCAATTGCAGCACTAATTTCTGGTAATCGTAAATTTAATCCAAACACCTTAGTATCATATCCATGAACCATTCCATGATTTCTAATCATCAATAATTTGTCTCTGAGTTTTTTATTGCTAGTTACAATAAAACCACCTTCACCCGCAGTCATCACCTTTGCAGGATACATACTATAGCATCCCATTTCAAAAAAAGTACCAGAATGTTTTCCTTTATACTTACTTCCTAAAGATTGAGCAGAATCTTCAATTATGGGAATATTATATTTTTTAGAAATTTCAGCTAGTCTATCTACATTAGCCATATTTCCGTAAAGATGAACTGGAATAATAGCACGGGTTTTTTTTGTAATCTTTTTTTCTAGATCATCTGTATCCATGGTGTAATTTTCTTTCAAAATATCAACAAAAACAGGTTTTGCTCCAATAGAAACTATAGCATTTGCAGTTGCTACAAACGTAAAGGAAGGAACCAGAACTTCATCTCCATTTTTTATATCCAATGCATAAAGTGCAGCCTGTAAGGCAGCAGTACCAGAATTGACTGCGATAGCATATTTGGATTTTACAAAAGATGTTACAGATTTTTCAAAATTTTGGACATGTTTTCCTCCTTGGTTTGCAGCTGAGGTTAAAGCACCATTTTTAATAATAGATGTGACTGCGATGATCTCCTCTTTACCTACAATGGGAATGTTAATTGGAATTTTCAATATTATTCCTGCTTATAACTAGTCTATAAATCTCAAGAATGAAACATGAATTTTTATATTTCAAAATTTGGCTAACGGCATTATGAAACCACGTCATCTTGAGAAATCAGATTCAGGTTACAAAGTTTATCTGTATATTTTCTATATTTGTGGATTCATAATGATATCGTCACTTATTTTTGGAGTATATGTTACTATGATAGAATGGATTGAAAATGGAACTTATGTTATGGGAGAAGCAATTCATAATACAACTATTCCATTTGAAAATTTTGCAAGAGTAACAACTTGGATATTTTTCTCTACGATAATTGGATGGTATTGTGTTACAAGAATTGGATGGAGAAGAACTGCAGGAGATAAAATTGTTGGAACAAAAATGGCATTACTACAATTAATGTTATTAGGATTTTCAATAATATCTCTCTATGAAGTATTATACAATTTTACAGTGTTAAATGCACAAATAACTGCAGGTATTATTGATGGGGTTGTTCCAGATATAGATAAATTATCAGTTGCATATCCAGATCCCGAAAGACCATGGAATTTAGTTTTTGCAACCAAAATATTTCTCACATCATTCATCATTAGTACTCACGCATTTTATCTGAGCATAAAACCTAGAAAAAGCCTAGATGAATCAGAAATTTGAATTAGTTGTATATTTTTAGATGAATTTTACAAAAAAACTATTTCTAGTATGTTTGAATTCTTTCATTATGAGATTATTTGGTTCTAATAAAAATGAATTAAAATGTAAAAAATGTGGAACAGTACTTCCGGATTCTGATAGATTAAAGAAACATCAAGAAAAGGCTCATAACAAAAAAAAGGAAAAATGCAGAGCTTGTGGAACTGAATTTGATTATTCAGAAGATTTGAGAAAACACAAAAAGAATTGTAAATAGAAATTATTCAGATAATCCAGATTCATATTTTGGTTGTCGTTTCAAAGCTTTTTCAATTGCTTCTAAATTTTTAATCTCATTTTTTGAATTCAGTGACAAAGTTTGGATCATTTCTGAGCCTAATTGAACTGATTGTTCAGGTAATGTTTCTAGAAATTTTTCAAGATCTTTTTTGTAATTTTCAATCAATTCCAATCCTTCTTCAAGAGTCATGGATATTATAGAAATATCCTCTATTCAAAGCTTCCAAGATCAAATTAAATTTTTGAATAACTTTATACGTTTATTCTCAAAAGTTGTTTTGATTTGGATATTACAGAAAAAGTAGATTTGATTCAAAGACCACCAACAGAAGAAATTATAACAAAAGAAGAATTAATTGAATTATTCAAAACAAATTCATCTCCAAATCACTACATTGGTTTAGAAATTTCGGGTTTTTTACATCTTGGTAGTTTAATTAGCACAGGTTTCAAAATTAATGATTTTATAAAAGCTGGAATAAATTGTAAAATTTTTCTTGCTGATTGGCATACTCTGATTAATGACAAATTAGGTGGAGATTGGGAAACAATTGCAAAAGTTTCAAAATATTATCAAGATGCTTTCAAATTAGTTTGTCCTGAAGCTGAAATTATCTTAGGTTCAAAATTATATGAAGAAAAAACAGAATATTGGTCTGAACTTGTTAGATTCACAAAACATATGTCGATTGCTAGAACAATGAGAACTTTAACAATAATGGGAAGATCAGAAGATGATAAAAAAATTGATGTTGCCAAGTTACTTTATCCAGCAATGCAAGCAGTTGATATTCATTCTTTAGATGTAGATATTACACATGCTGGAATGGATCAAAGGAAAATTCACATGTTGGTAAGAGAGATTTTTCCAAAAATGAAGTGGAAGGTTCCGGTTGCTGTTCATCATAAGTTATTACCGAGACTCTCAAAGCCTGTAGATTCAAGTGATAGTAAAATATTAGGAAAAATGAGTAAATCAGATCCAAATTCAGGTATTTTTATTCATAATACTGATGATGAAATAAGGAAGAAAATAAACAAAGCTTGGTGTGAAGAAGCAAATATAGAAAATAATCCATTATTGGAAATTTCTAAAACAGTAATCTTTCATGAATTTAACGAAATAAAAGCAGAAAGACCTGAAAAATTTGGTGGTAATGTGTCATATACTGATTATAACCAACTAGAAAAAGATTTTGCAGAAAAAAAATTACATCCGGGGGATTTGAAACAAACTGTTGGGAATTATTTAGTTAAAGTGATTTCTCCAATCAGAGAAAAATTAAACCTAAACGAAGAATTGAGTGAAGCAATTAAAAAAAGCTTTTAGATCTCAAGATTTGGATTGGTTTGCTCTTCTAAATTATATTTTGATTTGTAACCTCTTGGGTTGATCATCAAATCTTTGTAAGTATATGTTGATGAATTTCCAATAATCACAGTACTAATCATGCCTAATTGATCTGAATGATTTGGTAAATTCTCTAAATCAGTCATTACAATTGTTTCGGATTCTCTAAATGCACCTTTAATTATTGCAACTGGTGTAGTAGGTTTTCTATATTTTAGAAGAACTTTTCTTGTATCTTGTAATTGATGAATTCTTTTCTTACTTGCAGGGTTATAAATTACAATTACAAAATCACCTTGTGCAGCTGCCTCAACTCTTTTTGAGATTATTTCCCACGGAACTAACAAATCACTCATACTAACAACTGCAAAATCAGTCATTAAAGGAGAACCAATAATTGATGCACAAGAATTTAATGCAGATACTCCTGGAATGATTTCAACTGGTAGATCATCTTTGGGACTCCAACCAGATTCAGCAAGTGTTTCATAGATTAATCCAGCCATTCCATAAATTCCAGGATCTCCGCTTGAAACAAGTGAAACTATTTTTCCAGATTTAGCAAGATCAATACATTGATGAGCTCTTTCAACTTCTTGTGTCATAGCATAACGATGAACAGTTTTTCCTTCAATTAGATCTTGAACTAAATTTACATAAGTTTCATATCCTACGATTGTGTCACTTTCGCCGATCACTTCTTTTGCTCGAAATGTCATATGATCATGGTGTCCAGGTCCAACACCAACAATGTAGAGTTTACCAATCAATTTTAAAAGAAATTTTTTGTCAAGTAATTTATCCGTTTAGTGATGTTCTATTGGAATGGATCAATGAATGGGCAATTAACTATATGATCACTGTTAGTTGGTCGTGCAATACTTACTGATAGCAAATCATCTATACGAAATGAATCGATATCTGACTTTGTTTCTAGAATTTTTGCAGATTTTGCTTCATTCCACTCGACAAGATAAATTCTCCACATTGGACTATAGTTTATGTCATCAAGAGAGGCTCCAGCAATTCCTGCTTGGAATCCCAATGGGCCAGAACCAATGATTCCATTTTTGAATTGGAAAAGATCAACTGCTCCTGAATGAGCTATCAGGTTTGCAGAACTTGGAGATGAGACAACGCCCATTGCTTCAGCAGGTCCTGATGGTGTAGCATCAGTTACAATATAGTAAATTGTTCTTCCATCTGGACCCCAACCTCTATGAGCCACAAATGTTACAGTCATTTCTTCTTCATTGATTTCAGTTATTTGACCACCACTGTATGACATTTCATCTGTAATTTCTTTATCTGAACGAACTGTCATTTGCCCATCAGGCCAAATAATTTGAGGTGTATTTAGAACAATTCCTGTTTCATTAAATTCAATTCGTCCACCTTCTTCAGCTGCAATTACATCTGCTGCAGAATCAAATTCAATTTCTTTTTGACCTATTTTCCAAGTAACTTCAATGATAGAACTCAAAGCACTATATTCTGATTCTTGTGATGGGGTATTAGAGAATACTTCATTTTGAAAACCAAAAATTCCATCACCTTTTACTCCATTTTTAAAAATAAATAATTTTTGAAGGGTCTTTTCTGGAACATCAGCAAGTACGGAAGCAAGTTCTACATTCCATTCTTGTTTTTCTGTAATTATTTTTGCATAATCTTCATCACTGCCATCAGTTATAATATAAAGAACTTGGTTTCCTTCATAGATTCCCTTGTGCATTGGAATTGTAGCTGGAACATTTGTTCTTGAAAGTAATTGAGACGGTTCTTCTTTTTGTAATTCTATTTTTTGCATAATTACTTCAGTTGGTTGTCCTCTAATCCATCCATCAACACTTACAGTTGTAGTGAATTCTTTTGAATTAGAAGAATGCAAAGCAAGAGCAGCCCCAGTAAACTCAAATGAATCTGAATTTTTTTTTAAATCAATTAAAGATAAACCGTAAATCGTTTTTCCATCTACAGTCCATGTAGGCTGACCTTTTGATTCTTGTAAATTAATTTCATGTAAAACCACAATCTGTACAGGCTCGCTAGAGGTAAATGTCATTGAACCATCATAAATTGTTCCTTCATTTGGAGATAGAATAAGCGCCAGTTGATGATTTTCATGCCCTTGACCTGGATCTTGAGAAGATGTTATAGTTTGAGTAAAGTGAATTTTTTTTCTAGAACCTGCATCAACAAATTGATTAGATGTTGAAGATACAAAAATTATACCAACTGCAAAAATTCCAATTAATAGTAAAGCTGGAAGTTTTTTCAATAAATTATCTTGAGAACATTCCCTTAAATGATTTGTCTTAATTGATTTCATCTAGTGCAAATTCATTATGTAAAGCGCGAATAGCTGCATCAGTATCAGAATTTTTTACAACAAATGCAAGATTAAGTTCGGATGAGCCTTGTGTAATCATTGATACATTTACTTTATTTTTCTCAATTGCTCCGAAAACTTTTGAGGCAACTCCAATTGTTCCTCTCATTCCTGAACCAATTAATGCAATGATGGCAACGTTTGTAGTCACTTCTAATTTTTTGATTATTTTACCCAATAGTTCCAATTCCAATGCACTAACAGCTTTATCAAGATCAGCATTCTTTACTACAATTGTTATGCTTGATTCAGAAGGATTCTGAGATATCATCATTACATTGATTCCAGCTTTTGCTAATGTTGCAAATATTTTTGCTGCAGTACCTGGAGTTCCAACCATACTACCTCCTTGAACATCAATTAATCCATTATTTCTGACGTTACTTACACACTTTACAGTATTTTTTACAGCATAGGAAGTTGATGCAGAAACTAGAGTTCCCTCGTTTTTAGTATTGAAAGAATTTCTAATTTTCATTGGAATTTTCTTCGTTATTAGAGGTTCAAATGTTCGTGGATGTATTTGCTTTGCACCAAATAGGGCCATTTCAATTGCTTCTATGTAAGATACCTCTTTGAGTAATTTTGCATTTTTTACAATCTTTGGATCAGCAGTCATTAGTCCATCTACATCGCTCATCAACCAAATCTCATCGGCTTTAATGCAAGAACCTACAATTGTTGCAGAATAATCAGATCCACCCCTACCAAAAGTAGTTACATGTCCATGTTGATCAGCACCAACAAATCCTCCTACAACCGGGATCGTTTTCTTTGAAAATAAAGCATCTATAGTTTTTGATACTCTTAACTTAGTTGTATCTATGAGTGGTTTTGATTCACCAAAATTAGAATCAGTGACAATTCCTACTTCCTTACCAGTAAGAGGAACTGATTTTATCCTAGAATCATTGATTGCTGATGAAACTAATTTTATTGATAATCGTTCTCCAAATGAAAACAGATAATCCATTGTTCTTGGTGTAACTTCACCTAACAATACCATTCCATCAATTAGTGCAACAAGTTCATCAAAATCTTCATCATATTTTGCTAGTAATTTTTTTCTTATATCAGATTTTTTGATTGTTTGTTTAGCCAATTGTTTATGCCTATTGGTAATTTTTGATGCAAGTTGTTCTGCTTTTGATTTATTTTCTTTTTTTATTGATTCAGAAATTTTTATTAGATCATCAGTGGTTCCACTAGTTGCAGAACATATAACAACAATTTGATTTTTCTTTGATAATTGATTAAGATGTTTAGCTACCGCTTGAATGTCTTTTGCAGTAGATATTGATGTTCCACCATATTTTATTACGAGTCTCAATTTAAAATACCTGAACTAGTTAATCTTTAAATGCTTTAACTTTCCACACGTGGAGCCAAGTAAAAGTGGATTCGACCAATATTTGCAACTTTGAATTCAATTCGAAGAGGTTTTGCGCTCGAAAATTCACATGTAATTAAGCCTGCATTGGAACCCACGGCTTTTACTACCGGATTTAGATATTCAAGGCTGTAAGTACCAACACTGTCTTCTTTTGAAGAAATTTCTTCAATCTCTTTATCGTCTTTATCTAAATCAATTACAACTTCGCCTGAATCGCCTTTTCCTGAAAAGTCTCCTTTTGAATCAGATGTTTGTATTGTAAGATAATCAGATACTACTTGTACATCACCTAGTATTTTATCAAATTTTGAAGATGTTAAAACAATTTTTGAGTCATATGGAATTTTTGGTAATGGAGTATCAGTTGCAGAACTTTCAATTAAACGCATTTTGTATTTTTTATTTTTTCCAACTGTTACAAGTAACATGTTTTGTTCGGAGATACTAATCTCTATACTATCTTTTTTATCAGCTCTTTTGATAAGTTTTGAAAATTCATCAATCCTTACTCCAAATTTAATATCACTATCACATTCATATTTTTCAAATGCAGAATTTGGCCAAGAAATATCAATTAGAGCAACATGTGATGGATCCATTCCTCTGAAAGTTATTCCTTCTGCTGTTGCAACAAAAGTTGCTTCTTCAACAAGTGTAGATATTGCAGAAATGATAGCCTTTAGATCATCTGATCCATTTGTTTTTGCTCCAAAAGTCAAATCAATTTTCTTCTCTTTAAGTACAAGTTAAACGTTATGTGTAATCACGCCAGGTGTATTTGCATTTTTGGCATCTATAAAATCTAGTTGTAGGTTCATCAGCACTTCTAGTTTGGAACATCCAACCAACTGCTTCATCATGTCCACATTTTTCACAGTCAATTTTTACTGTTGGATTAGATTCTTCTCCTTCATCTCCTTCAAAAGCAAGAAGTGAAAAATCTGGTTCTTCCTCAGTAGGAATTTTTTTTGTTGATGTAGCTTCTCCTCCTTCAGTGTAACCACATTTAGAACATTGAAGGCCTGAATCGCTATTTTTTAATTTGACCTCACATTTGGGGCAAAATTTCAATTTAATTTACCTTGATTTTAGAATTGAATAGTTGTTTGAATTCTTCAGCCATTTTGATTGCGGAATCTGTTGCTTTTTTGATTTCACCGAGTGGTTTTGAACTAGAATTAATTCTCATCCAACATTCGTTAGTAAGAGGATGTTTTACTATAACACCTGCAAAATCAATATTTGATGCTTTTAGCAGTTCATGTTGAATTATGTACAAAATTCCAATATCAGTTTCAGTGATTGAAAGGCTGATTTCTTTAGGCTCAGAACTGATCACTTGTGCGTTCATGTATTCAGAAAAAGCACATATTGCGGATATAAATCATTATGAGCGGTAGTAATGGGAGAAAGCAAGATTTCAGTTATTGAATTAGTAAAATCCAAGGATAAGTACTCGTCTAATGAGAATATTGAGATAAATGTTAAATTTTCAGTTGAGGGGAACCTTAGAGAAGCATTCAATGAGGCTAATTGGACAAAAGCATACAACAACAATGATGTTTCATTCAAATTGAAATATGGTATAAAATTGACATCTGGTGGATTCAGGAAGAAGGAGTTAGGTAGAACTATTGATACGTACAAAAAAGCATCAATATTTTGGACAAGAAATCCAAAATTAGTCAATCCAATGAAAGATAGACGAATTTGGGTGCAAGTAGCCAAAAATTTTGAGCCATTTATTAGACATTCAGAAGAGGAAGTAAGACAAGAATTATTTGATTTTAATGAAAAATTTGTATTCAAAGCATCAGATTTAGGACCAGGTAAACATAAGATCGGAGCTGAAGCTTTTGCATCATGGCAAAAACATGATTTTACAGAGACTGGAAATATCAAAAATAGTTCTAGTGAAATTGAAATTACAATCAATTAGGGATATAAGGAACTTTTTTGTGGATATACTAATGGCAAAATATGATGGTCTGTTAGGACAACCAATACTCGAAGTTGAAGAACCTGATAAAGAAAATGGAATTACCTTTATCTTAAAAGACAACAGGTTTCTGTTCATAAAAGCAGTTGATGGTAAAATTGAGACTGTATCAATTCCAGAATAGGTGATGTAAATGGGAAAATTTGATGCACTTAAAATGCTAGAACTTGTTAAAGTAGAAGATCCTGATTCAGACGGTGGATTAACTTTAATTTTTCAAGAAAATAAAACATTAAAAATTAAAGTTGTAGATGGAAAATTAGTTTCAGAATTTGTTTAAACTAATTTCTTACATGTTTTTCATAAAATCCAATAGCTAATTCTTGTATTTCGGATTGAATTGATCCAGGTCTTTCATTTCGAATTTTTTTAATTGCATTATCCGCAGAAAATTTTCTGTACTTGACAAAATAGCATGCCAATATTGTTCCAGCTCTACCCATTCCAGCTGCACAGTGAACCATCACTGCTTGATCATTGTTAATTTGTTCATGAATGAAATCTACTGCTGAATCTATTCTATCCATATCGGGAGCTGTTAAATCAGGAGTTGGTACATGTAGATAACCAATATTTTGCACCCAATCATCTGGCAATGCATTCTCAGTCATTGTTACAATTGATTTTACTCCTTGATTTAGAAGCCAATCAAATTCATCAGAGCTTGTTGGAATACCTGAACCTGCCAATTTTTCTTCAATTATCCATGAAAAGTTGGTTGGTTTTTTCGTGATTTTTCCATGAACTTTTCTCCAAATATTTCCAGGCTTACTCATGTTAGATTTAGAATCATTCTATATTTTTAGTATTACGAAATCTAATGTGAGTAAATTATGATGCCACTGCACGAACAGGTGAGCCTGTAGCATCTTTTAGCTTTAATGGAAGAATTGTAAAATGGAATTCTTTAGATTGAATTTTGTTCATATTTGTCAAATTTTCTACAATCAAAATATTATTTTTTGATAAAATATGATGAACTCTAAATGATTCATCTTTTCCAACATCTATACTTGGAGAGTCAATACCAACTAAATTGATTTTTTTTGATATAAGATATTTTGTTGAAGATGCATCTAATCCAGGATTTTCAGTAAAATAATTATCATTTTTTAGATTTTTTTGCCATTCAGTGTAGAAAAAGATTGATGAATGATTTGAGATTTTTCCATTCTTTTTTTCAAATAATGTAATATCTGACTTTGTAATAGTGGAATTCCTAGTTTTTTAAGTTTTATCAGAATAGCTTTTCCAATTAATCTATCTAGTGGAATTTGATTTATTTTTAGACCATTTTTGGCAAAATGATATGGTGCATCAAGATGCGTTCCTGTATGTGAACTTAGGAATAAAAGTTCAAGATTATACCCATCATCTTTGATATTGGACCAAGCAATGAATTGTGGTTTTGGAGATCCAGGAAAGGTTGGAATAGATTCAGATATGGTAAGTGACAAATCTATTGATTTCACATCATCAGAATACATTGGTGATTAATCAGTTTTTGAACAATGAAAGGTTAAATACGGTCTCATGAAAAACTCCCTTGTGCCTACAGCGTATGTTCTATTGAATTCGGATTTAGGAACTGATGAATCAATAATTAATGAAGTAAAGCAGATTCTTGTTGAAGAAAAAATCAAGTTTGAAGTTCAGGGTGTTTATGGAGTATATGATATAGTCTTGAAATTATCCTCGGATGATGCTGAAAAACTACGTGCAATTATCACCAATAAAATTAGAAAAATTAGCAAAGTTCAATCAACATTGACTATGATGGTGATTGAAGAACAAGAGAATCTATAGTTTCTTTATTGCATCAATTACTTGAAGAATTTGGGATTCGGTATTAAAAAAATGAGGAGATGCTCGTACTATTTTATTTTCCATAATTTCTCTAACAGCTAAAACAATATGTTGTTTTTCAAGTTTATCTACAATTTCTTGTGAATTAAATCCCTTGATATTAAATGAAACAATACTTGTTCTGTCATTTTGATCTTCTGGACCATATAAAATGATATTTGGAATTTTTGACAATTCTTCTCTTAAAAAATTTGATAGATGTTGATTTTTTTCATGAATGTTATTCATGCCAAAATCTAGTAAATAGTTTGCAGAAGATTCTAATCCAACAATTCCCACATAATTTCTAAAACCAGTTTGAAATTTATCTGGTAATTCTTTGTATGCTAGTTTTGAATCATCATAAATAATTGCAGATTCACCTCCAATTGTATTTGGTTCTAATAATTCACTAGACTTTCTATTACAATAAAATAATCCTGTACCCATAGGACCGCAAAGCCATTTAGATCCATTAAAAGACATAAAATCACATTGAATCTTTGAGACATCAATATCCCCAATACATCCTATACTTTGTGCACCGTCAATAAAAAACGGAACTTTGTTGTGAAGAATTTCTCCTATTTCTTCTACGGGCAATATTGATCCAGTGTTATACAGAGCATGACTTAGAGCAACTAATTTTGTATTATTATTAACAGATGATTCTAAATCATCTAACTTGAAAAAACCATTACTATCAATTGGTAGATTTTTTATTGAAATTTTTTCGTTTAGTTTTATCCAAGGATAAAAGTTGGAATGATGTTCATGTGCCATTCCCCGAATTATTATGTTGGAGTCATTTTCAAAAGATAATCCATTTGATACAAAATTAATTCCATCAGTTGTGCTTTGAGTAAGAATTATTTCATCAGGTTGACAAGTAATAATTTTTGCAATAGTTTTTCTTATATTTCGAAGTTTCTCAGTTACAAAAGATTCAGAATCTTTTGAGTCTGGACCAATAGAGTTGTATGTAACAAGGAATTCTTTCATAGCCTCAATACTTTGAGTAGGCATAAGGGATACAGATGCATTGTTTAGATAGATCTTATCAGAGGTTGGGAAATCATTTGAAATATCTTTTGATGCTAAATTCATTATTATATCTGTGAAATCCTAGAATGGTGTTGGATAAAAATCCTAAGTTATCTATAGATGATGATTTAACAAAAATTCAAATTGAATTTGAACAAAAAAATCCCAACATCATATTATGTTCAAAACCTTTCCATAAAATAGAATTTCTTAATAGATTGATCAACTCTACAATGGATCCAATAATTATTGTAGATATGGATTTACTTTATACAGGATATGTACAATCTGGAATGATTAAAAAAAAGGAAAATGTAATAATTTTTTGTCCAAATAAAATAGATTGGAAAGAAAAATTATTAAAAATTATTTCTAATATATCAAAAGAGAGATTTTTAGTGATTATTGATTCGTTTAATGGAGTTTACAATTTGTTTGGTGATTTAGAGTCTGCTAGATTCATTAATTCTTGTATAATGCTACTTTCATCTATTGGAAATCAAACTAAATCATCTGTGATAGTAACTGGTATGGCACGAAAAAAAGATAATGATGAATGGATACTATCCCCAGGAGGAAAACACATCATCAAATCAGAGAAGACTGGAGTCTATTTTCTTAAAAAAAATCTAAATGATTTAGTTATTGTTATTTTAGAAAAAGCAGATACTAATTCAAGAAAATTCATTGTAAAACAAGAAAATGTTTGATTTTCTTCTGAGCGATCAATTTTGAAACGCCGTTATAAATTATCAAACGCCGTTATAACATCATAATTTTAGGTAAATTATATTAATACCAAATCAGGAATTGATTTTGTTATGCCAGTAGGAATTATTCCAGACATCAGCGAACAAATGTGTATCGGATGCGCACTATGTGTAGAAATCTGTACCACACTTGGACCAGATGTCCTTAGAGTAAAACCAGTTGAAGGCTGGAAGAGAGGTAAAGCATTTGTCTTCTACCCAGAAAGATGTATTTCTGATGGTGCATGCATCGGTGTATGCCCAACAAAAGCAATCTTTTGGATGCGACCAATGGACTTTACTGTTGGACAACCAGTTCCACTCTACAAGAACTCAGTCTTCGTCAAAGGTTGGACTGAATTAATCGATTAGATTAGTTCAATCAATTTTTAATTTCTTTTTATTATTTTAAATTTTAATAACATCAGATATTTCATCATTGCAAATGATTATCAATTTAAAGAATCTAATTTAGGCATGAATTCTAGGATTTTTTAATTGTAAAAATACTTTGGATTATTATCTTCTTTTAACTTCAAATATACTATAATCATATTTTGCTTTCATTTCAATTGAACAAAATTGAGAAAATTCGTATTCGTCATAGTTCTTTAAAATTTCATACATATTACTGCCAACTACTATGCTGTTTTTTGGACAAAATGTATTAATTTTAAAACATCGATTGACTGTAGGTCCAAAAATATCTGAAAATTTGGAAGTGGTACTTTCAGCTACCTTTACAGAACCATATGTTACACTAATTTTGTAATCTAATGCGTCTATATTTTCTGCATTAAGTTCTTTTTTTAGTTCATCATGAGATTCAATCATAGATAAACAACATTCTAAAACATTTTTCATTGCTACAGTATCTTTAGAATCAATATTTCCAAATCTAAACATCAAAGCATCTCCAATATTCTTTACAACTTCTCCATTATGTTTAAGAATAATTTTAGCCATAAAATTTAGAAAGATTTCATACATTTTACTCACATCATCATCTGATAATTTAGATGATATTCTAGTAGAATCTGTTATATCAATGACACCTACACAATCATTTTGTTCATGCTGAGAAAATTTTAGTAGCATGCCACCCTCAAGTTGCTTGATAACCTCTTCTTTCTCTTTAATTTCAATTAATGATTCTTCAAGTTTTTGTGCCATTGAATCAAATGCATAAGATAATTCTCCAATTTCATCACTTGTTGTAATGTTTGTTCTTACATCAAATTTGCCATTTGCAATTTTATTTGCGGCATTTTTAAGTGCTTTTAATGGATGTGATAATGATTCTGCAGCAAAGTATGCAACCAATCCCATTAGCAATGTTATGAGTAAACTTGTTAGTAAAATTCTTGTTTGTAAAATTTTTATTGGTTCAACAAGTTCTTTTTCATCCATTTCTGCAAGTAACACAATTCCAAAATCTGATGCACAATAAGACGATCCATATATCGGAATTTCTCTATAATCAGAATAAAATCCAGCATAGTTTTTTTCTTCATTGAAACATTTCTGTACAGCAATGGTATCTACCCGTTGTTGAAATACTGCATCTTCAAAAAATCTAGATTCAGATAACATCAAAAAATCTTCATTTACAATGTAAACTTCTCCTGTTTCACCTAATCCACTTCGATTAAGCATAATATTATCAATTGATGCAGTTCTCATTTTTGAAATAATTACTCCAATTGGTTTATCTCCCTTTTTACTATCATCTGCAAATATTGGAGAAACAACAACTAATTTTTTACTAGATTTTGTTGATTCAAATTCAATAAAGGATTCTTTTAATCCTCTTTGAAAATATTCGTTTTCAATAAAGTTTTCATCTGCATTACCACTAAGAGAAAAGAAAACTTTTCCATTGTTCCCAATTATTTTTGTATCTTCAAATCCTATTGAAAATCCAATTAATTTTTGAAATGCTTGAACTTGAATTAAAAAATCTCTGCGGTTGCTTTCTTGAGATTCTTTTAATTTGTTATTCGGAATTTTGCTCATTTCTAAAACTAATGATTGAATCATAGGATCGTTTGCAAGAATATTATTTTGTTCAATTCTTGATTCAAAAACTGAGATCAAAGATTCTCCCCTAATGGAAGATTCTCCAACTAGCAGTTCTCCTCCTCTTTCTTTCAGAGTTTCAGAAGAATAATCAATACTCATGTAAGATGTAATACTTAATGCAGTTATAGTTACAAGCATTACAAGTAAAACGAGTTTTTTACCAAGATTGAATGAAATTGACATTTTTACTCTATGTTTTCTTTATTGAATATCAACTCTTCTTAGTATATTGTGCCTGTAATGATTTTAGTTTTGAGGGTTAAGTGCTGAATGAATAAAATCAATAATTTTCAAATAATCTGCTCTTGGTTCTGTACTTACCATAAACAACTCGTTAGAATTAATTGGAATACTAATCATGGTAACTTTTTCATATTCTGTTATTGATGATAGTTCTGAACCAATTTTGTATGCTAAATTTGTATACAGATCCCTTTTTTGTAGTGCATAGTGAATTGACATCTTAACATTTTCACCATCTAAGATTTTCTCAACATTTTCTTTTTGTCCACCAGCAATCATCTCTCCTTTACTATTTGCAACACCGGCAAATCTAATTTTGGGATCTAAATTAACAACTTGTTTAGATATTTTATCATAGTTGACTATCATTTTTTATCACTAGTTGATTTCTTTTTGAAAAGTATTTCATCCTTTTCTTGTAATTCTTCCGTATAATCATCCATATCTAACATGAATTCTTCTTCATCAGAATATGCAGATTCTGCATGTTCACTGATATCTAAACCAATATCTTCTACTTCTGGAGAAACTCTAATTCCAATTAGATGTTTGATTATTTGTAAAATTATCCAAGTTCCACCAAAGCCCATTGCACCTGCAACACCTACACCTATAGCTTGAATCCATAATTGATCAGGATTTCCAAATAGTAATCCATCAACACCACCAGGATTAATTGCAGTACTTGCAAAGATACCAATTGCAAGTGCACCAACAATTCCTGCAACTCCGTGAACAGAGCTTACATCAAGTGCATCATCAATCTTTAGTTTCTCTTTGAATAGTACAACACCAGAATATGAGATTACACCTATTGCTATACCAATTACAAAAGCATGTTCAACACTAACAAATCCTGATGCTGGAGTAATTCCAGCAAGACCTGCAATTGCACCATTAATTGTTGCTACAACTGATGGTTTCCCGGTTCTTATCCATGAAAGACCAGCCCAAATTAAAGCAGAAATTGATGATGCCATGTGGGTTACAATTACAGTATTTCCTGCAACCCCACCAGAGGCAGAAAGTGCGCTACCGGCATTAAATCCAAACCAACCAAGCCACAACAAGGAAGAACCAAGTACAGCTAGCGGAATACTATGAGGAATCATTATGGCAGGACCATAGTTTCTTCTTTTACCAAGTACCAGTGCGGCAGCTAATGCTGCCATTCCGACACTAGTATGAATTACAATGCCACCCGCAAAGTCAACAACACCAAGTTGTGCTAACCAACCTCCACCCCAAACCCAGTGAACTAGAGGATAGTAAATTAGCATTGACCATGCAGCAATGAATATGACAAAGGAACTAAACTTCATTCTTTCAGCAATTGTTCCGGTAAGTAATAATGGAGTAATTGCTGCAAACATTAATTGAAATTTTACAAATAACATACCAGGAATTGTTGGTGCATATTGTTCTAATGGAGCATCAGATGGAATTCCTTTAAGGAACACCCAGTCCATATTTCCAACTAATCCCATAGTAGACTCACCAAAAGATAAACTAAATCCAAAAATAAACCACATTACACTCAACATTGCCAATCCAAAGAAGATCTGCATGAAGATTGAAGCTGCGTTCTTTTTTCTTAATAGTCCAGATTCAAAAAGACCTAACGCAGGAATCATAAGCAATACAAGACTTCCAGCTACAAGCATCCATGCTGTATCTCCAGAATCAAGTACCATTGAAAAAAATGACTAGTTTAGAATTAATAACAATGTCTAAATTCGATATACAAATGATTATCATTTAGTTATCAAAATCAGAAATTATATTTGTGTAATTGAAATTATAAGAATCAAATGCTCAAAATAGAAGTAATCCTTGGTGAAAATGATGTCATGGCAATCAGTGAAGGATTAAAAAAAATAGGCATAGGAGGCCTTACAGTTTCTAAAGTTAGGGGAAGAGGAAAGAGACCAGGTCCTGAAATTCACGCATCAAAAGGAAGTGAGATTTTTGTGCCACAATTTAACGATAAATATCATTTAGAGGTTATAGTTGCAGATACAAAAGAAGATGAAATCATAGGAATTATCAAAGAAAATGGCAGAGTTGGTAAAATTTTTGTTTCACAAATTTTACGTGCAATAGATATTGGTACGGGTAACGAAGGGGAAAGTACGATCTAAGAAAAATCATGAAATTACGTAAAAATAAATTATTTCATAGGGAAAAAATGCAACCACTTCACGGTAAAGATTATCTCAAAGTAGCTGTAATAGTTGGAGTTATAGTTGTGCCATTAATTGTCGGTTTAGCTATATGAAAATATCTAAAATTTTTATTGTAAAATTAATATTTGCAGCAGTAGGCATGACATTAGTAGGATTAGCTTTGTTTAATGGCTACTATTAAAAATCACTAAAATTATTTTCGTAAACAATTGTAGGATTCTTTAATTGTTTTTCTAAAGTTGGAAGTGATTTCATAATACAGTAATTTACAAAATCACTAAAAGATTTTATCCGATAATCATTTCGAAGAGTTTCTTTGTTTTCTTCATATGTTTCTTGTAGTTTATGTAAAGTAAATTTTTGTAACGGAATAAATCTACTGCGCTTTGGTAATGGTTTTAATTCTGGTTTTTTATCTAAAGATATTTCAAGATCTTGTTGTCCATCAAGTGTATCCATATCTACAACTTCTTCCATTTCAGAAACAAAGATTTTACCACCATGAGCTGTTAATAAACCAGAATTTTTTGAAATCATTTCCACCACTTTTCTTGCATCTTTATCTGAAACTACCATTTCGATTTTTGCAAGTGGTACTGACTTTAATCCAGTAGAACCAGCACGAGAACCTTGTGATTCATCGTAAATATTACTATCATCTAAATTTCGTTTATCAATAATATATGTCCCTACAACATTCAAATGAGTTTTAAGAGTGGGAAAGTTTTTTCTCTTAATTATAGCCTCTATCTTTTTCACAAATAATTTTCAAAAAGGAGGTATATTTATCACAAATGGTCATTATCATGAGTAAAATTGATTTTTGAACCTAATTATTTTTTAGAAAATCCAAATTTTGATGCCCAACTCTGTTTTTGTTTTTTGGCTGGTTTCAATGAAAGATTATCCAACATTGCATATGTTATAGTAAATCCATGTCCAACCAGTGTAGCATCCTTATTGTAATTTTCTTTGTTAGGTACAAATTCATCAGCTAAATCTTTGATTTTTTTAGTTTTAAGATCAAATAATCTGATTTTTTTACCATTTTCAAGTTTGATTATTGCATCACCACTCAAACCCTGAATAGAAAAATTTTCAAAAAATCGTATTGTTCCACCTTCTTTTAGTTTAATTTCAGAATCATAAGTTAATTTTCCTCCATAAAATAAAATTTCTCTTGCAGATATTATTACATCATCTTCAACATTCAAAACAATTACAGAATCTGCTTCAACTAATACAGTGTTGGTAAGATTTTCTGCAATAATTTTTCCATTTGGAGCTGAAATATGAGTTCTATGTTCTTGAATTTGGAAAACACCCACACGTACAGGATCTTCAACTCGAAATTTTCTGCCATAAACATTTCCAATAACTACATTTCCATTATCAACAACAATTTTTGCACCATTATCAATTTTGTATTTATTTTCTAATGGATTAATAAATTTAAAATCTCCATTAGTTAGATGGATATTTGTCTGATATTCTTGTGTCCATGATGGACTAGTAATACTTCCTTGCATAATTATTGGTCCATCATAAGAAAAATTTCCTGCCATAAAATTTCCTTTGATTGACAATGCACCAGTGGCCTTTCGTTCTAATTCAATTTCTCCAAGAGTTTTTGATCCAAACAATCTAGATGCAGTTGTATTTGAATCATTCAAAGCAGAAGCCCATTCTTCGGCAGTTTTCATTTCTTTGAATAATTCTTGACCTAAAATCTGATTTTTTCTTCGTACATCAGCTTCAGACTCACTCGAATATACTTTTGAATTTTTTAATTTTTCATAATCTGTTTCCGGATATTTTTTACCAATTTTTAGATCATCATATGCTTGTTTAATTTTTATAAATTGTTCATTTTCACCTCCACGATCTGAGTGAAATTGAAGAGCTAATCGTCTAAAAGCATCACGAATTTCTTTCTCTGTTGAACCCTCGATAATTCCTAAAATATCATAATTACTTTTTACCATGATCTACACCAAAGTTATTTTTTCAAATTCCTATACTTGTAGGTTATTACACATAGAATATCAAGGATATGGAAAAGTTGTGAAAAGTTAAGATTGAACTATTTGACTACTAATACTGGGATATTTGTTTTGTGCATTACATAATTGGATGTGCTTCCAAGAAATGCTTCTTTTGCACTACCTAATCCTCTTGCACCAATGACGATCATGTCAAATTTTCCATTCTTAGCAAATTTGACAATTTCAGAACCAGTGTTTCCTCCACCAGTTTTGTATTTGAAAGTAGCACCAGCTTTTTGAGTTTTATTCATTGCTGGACCAATAGCTTTGACAGCTTTTCTTTGTGCTTCTTCTTTCATTTTTGCTGTGTATTTGATTCCTGCTGCTACTGGCAAATGAAATACATAAAATCCAGTGATTTCAGCACCGCTGCCTTTTGCGATTTCAATTGCTCTATCTAAACCACGAGTAGCATTTGCAGAACCGTCAAGTGGAACAAGAATTTTGTTGAACTTAGCCATGTACCAATTCATAATTATTCTAATATAAAAAGACCATCAATTTCCAAAGTTGAAAATCTAATTGTAATCAAAATTGAAAATTATCTCTTCTATTTTTATAGAAAAAATTAATTAAATCAAGAATTGTCAATTATTAATATTTCAAAAAAGCCAATTTCTATTATTAAAAATTCAACAATTTCTGATGCGATTAGAATGCTATTAGACACAAAAATTAGTAGATTAGTTGTTGTAGATAATGGAAAACATGTTGGAATAATCACTGAAAAAGATATTGGATTATTTTTATTTTCAGAAACTACAAGACAAGGACTAGATGAAATTCCTATTACAAAAATAATGAAACCAATTGAATTTGTAAATCAAGAAATTACTCCTGAAAACTCAGCAAAAATGATGATTGAGAAAAATATTAGTTCATTAGCTGTTGGTGAAAAAGAAGAAGTGAAAACAATTTTTACAAAAAGTGATCTTGTAAGTTACTATGCTGAAAATATCATTGATGAAAAGAAAGTTGTAGATTTTATGACTCATGAGTATGAATTTACTCATACTGCTGCACCATTATACAAGGTTGTACGAAAGATGCTAGAAAAGAAAATTTCAAGATTAATTGTAAAAAATCAAAACGAAGAACCAGTTGGAATAATATCATTTAGAGATTTATTCAGAATTGCAAATGAGCTTGGAAGTGAAGAAGAAAATTTTGGGTATGGAATTTCAGATCAAATTAGGAAGGGATTTCTTTCAAAAGAAGGATTTGGAGACATTTCACTAGCCAGAGAAGTTATGACTAAAGGATTAATCACTATCAAATTTAATCAAAGTTTATCAGATGCATGTAAACTAATTTTAGAAAATAATGTCAGTGGTTTGGTAGTATTAGATGAAAATGAATCAATTGCTGGAATAATTAGTAAAACAGACATTACAAAAGCAATTGTAAAATGATAATTTTAAAAATACATTAAAACAATGAATAGAAAAAAATATAATTATGAAATGGTATTTTGATGATTTTATTTATGGTTCTATAGATGGTGCAGTTACAACTTTTGCTATTGTTGCAGGGATTATGGGTGCATCATTACCTGTTGGAATAATCTTGATTTTGGGGTTTGCGAATTTGTTTGCAGATGGATTTTCTATGGCTGCAGCAAATTTTCAAGCATCAAAAGCCAAAAATGAGTTTGTGAAAATGAAAAGAAAAGAAGAAGAATGGGAAATCGATAATTTAGAAGAACAAGAAAGGGACGAAATCAGAGACATTTACAGAGAAAAAGGATTCAAAGATGAATTATTAGAAGATGTCGTACGGATAATCACATCAAAAAGAAAAGTTTGGATAGATACGATGATGAAAGAAGAATTAGGATTAATCGAGGATGAAAAAAATCCTTTAGATAGTTCTGTAAGTACATTTGTTGGTTTTAATCTTGTAGGACTAATTCCATTGATTCCATTTATGATTTTTATGATAATAGGAATTGAATTGAATTCTGAAGCTTTCATGTATTCTATTGTATCTGTATGTGCAGCATTTTTCCTTGTTGGATTGATAAAAGGAAAGATTGTGAAAAAATCAATGATGCGTTCAGGAGTTAATACATTGATCATTGGTGGAATTGCTGCAGTTGTTGCATACTTTGTTGGATATGGATTAAATCTTTTAATTTTTTAGGATTAGTAGAAAATGTCTGAATTAAAACGTCACATGGGACTTTTTCATCTTACTATGTATGGAGTAGGTTTGATTTTGGGTGCAGGAATTTATGTTTTAATTGGGGAAGCAGCAGGGTTTGCAGGAAATTCAATGTGGATTTCTTTTTTGTTAGGCTCAATTGTTGCAATATTTGCTGGATTAAGCTATGCTGAGCTATCAGCTTTATTTCCAAAAGCAGCTGCAGAATATACATTTGTAAAAAATGCTTTCAAAAATGATTTCTTTGCATTCATAATTGGATGGTTAACTACAATTACATCAATCATTGTTGCTGCAACCGTTTCTTTAGGATTTGGCGGATATCTTACTCAGTTTATAGAGATACCAATTACAATTGGTGCAATTTTTCTAATTGGAATTCTATCAATAGTAAATTTTATCGGGATCAAAGAATCTACATGGGCCAATACCATATTTGCATTAATTACTGCAAGTGGATTAATATTCATAATATTTTTGGGATTTATAACTGAACCAATTGAATCTATGGATTATTTTGAAGCACCAAATGGAATGACAGGGATAATTCTTGCATTTGTTCTAATTTTCTTTGCTTTTATTGGATTTGAAGATATGGCAAATGTTGCAGAAGAAGTAAGAAAACCTCAAAAAACAATTCCTAGAGCTATCATTTTATCAGTAATAATCACAGGAATAATCTATATTCTAGTTTCATTATCAGTTATACGAATCTTAAATTGGGAAGAATTAGCTGTTTCATCTGCTCCCCTTGCGGATGTGGCTCATAGTATCTTAGGCATTAATGGAAGCATCACATTATCATTAATTGCACTTTTTGCTACTGCCAGTACAGTCCTAATAACACTAGTTGCTGGTGCAAGAATTTTGTATGGAATGGCAAAAAGTAATGCATTACCACAGTTTTTGGGAAGGATTCATCCTAAAACAAAAACTCCATGGATTGCAGTGATAGGGATTTTGGTGACATCTGTAGGATTTGCTTTTGTAGGGGATATTGTAGTTGTTGCAAATATTACTGTTTTTGCTGTAGTCATCACATTTGCAGTAATTAACCTGGCCGTCATTGTTTTACGTTATACTGAATCCGAGTTAGAAAGACCATTTAAAGTCCCAATTAATATAGGAAAGTTTCCTATTTTGCCATTATTTGGGTTTGCAACAACAGTATACATGGCATTACAGTTTGAAATTGAAGTTATGCTTATAGGAATTGCAATTGTAGGAATTGGTGGAATTTTTTATATTGTTTTTAAAAATAATAATCAAATATCTAAATCTAGTTAGTTTTTCTTTGATTTTACAAGTGCAATTATTGCAATAGTTATTCCAATAATACCCACACCAATTCCCGTATATCCTAGATTGTTTGATTGTATTTTTTCCAGATGATTTACTGATTCTTTCAAATCGCTAACATCTTCAATCAATGCAGTATGTCCATCAATCATTTGTGTGACTGTAATATCAGATGGTTCAGGAAATTCAATGTAAGATCGTTCAGCAACTTTTGGTGGATGCATTGATAAACTAATTGGAGTATCAATGATTGTTCCTAAAATGTTTGCTTGATAAAATCCAGAAACAGTTGGATTGATAAATGCATAATATTTTCCTGGAATATCATGATCTGGTGATAAAGGAAGTGTAATGTTTTCATCTTTGTAAATTAATTTCATTTTAACAGTATTTTTCAAACCTGTGATTCCATTTTGAAATTCTTGAGATTCTGCACATTTTATTACCTCAGAAATATCTGGGCATGGGATTAATGGACTAACATAGAATTCAATTGCATTTGTTTCTCCCGAAACAATAGGTTCATTCATCCATCCAATTTCCACTCTATATTCCCCAACGGAATCTATAGTATGTCCATAAGCAATTCCATCTAACCCAGAAATGATTAACAAAGATAACATGAATAATTTTAATTTCATACTGAAAAAATTAAATCTAATTTTAAAAGTGTTCTATTAATTTTCATTAAAATAATTGATATTTGTACCAGTTATGCATCAGCATACATCGAAACTTCCCAAGCTGTAGGAGTTTGTGCAAATGCGGTATATTCTTTGTATTTTAATTCGGAATATGTTTCAAGAAAATCTTTTGTAAAAATTTCTTCTAAGAAATTTGAATCACTAGACAAAGAATCTAGTGCGTCTTTTAATGACACTGGTAAAGATCCAATGTTATATTCTCGTTTCTTTTCTTGAGAAAGTTTGTATACGTTTTCTTCAACAGGATCACCAGGATCAATTTTGTTTTTAATTCCATCTAACCCTGCAAGTAGTAATGCAGCTTCTAAAAGATAGATATTCGCAGTAGGATCTGGAACACGATATTCAATTCTCTTGCTTTTTTCTTGATTTCGATTATACATTGGATCATTCTTATCATACATTACATTGCTATTTTCATTCCATAAGCTCTGATGTGTATGCATGGCTGATGCATTATCACCAAAAATTGGTTTTGGCATAAAAGTTGCAACTTTATTTTTTCTTTTAGCTTTAACTTTTACTAAATTTTTAACTGCAATAACATTATCAGCCATTGCAATCATTTCATCATAGACTAAATTGATTTCACATTGACCTGAAGTTGCAACCTCATGATGTTCAGCTTCAATTTTTATTCCAAAATAATTATACAAATCATCACAAACATCCTTTCTAAATCCATCAAGCGTATCTTTAGGTTGTGATGGATAATATCCTTCTTTGAGATCAATTGCAGTGCTTACATTTCCTTTAGCCATGGTGATTCTTTAGATTCTATAGAATATCCAGAACCACCTCCAGAATGTGTTGCAGCATATGGAGATGGATAAACATTGATAGAATCAAATACAAAAAATTCTATTTCTGGGCCCCAATTGGTATGAGTTAATCCAAATTCTTTTAGTTTCTCTGATGCCTTATGTGCTATTCCTCTAGAATCTCGATTATAACGTGCTGCTTTGTTTGCACTACCATCATATAGATCACAAAATATTCTTGCATTTTTTCTATTTCCTGGATCATAATCATTAGGAAGAATTTTGAATGAATTTGGATCTGGCATTAAAATCATATCAGAATTATTTACAGATTTGAATCCAACTATTGAACTTGCATCTAATTTTTCAAGACCATTTACAAAACTATTTTTATCAATTGCATAACTTGGCATTCCCACATTATGTAATTCACCAAAAATGTCTACAAACCAAAAATCAATGAAGGAAATGTTTTCGTCTTTAATAGTTTGTAATACTTGATCTATATTCAATTTTGATATTTTTTGTAAATTATTTTACTAATGTGGTCTTGTAAGTTTGAATTGGCAAGTTTGTCAGGTTAATTCTAAGATTCAGGGTAATCTTCAATTGGATTTGTTGCTTTGAAATTTTTCATTTCTTCATCAAAGAAGAATTTATCAGTGAATGCAGGTTTTAGATCATCTAACCAAATTGCATTTTCATCATATTTTGCAAAGAATGGTACCTGTACCCAATCAGGATTTCTACCCTGTAAAAATCTCAAAACAATAACCTTTTGATCATTTAGATTTGCGGTTCCAATTACATGCACTTTTCCAGGAGTTGCAGACATGCTGGGTCCACGAACCGTTCTTGCTAATCCACTAACTGAAGAGTATGCTTTTCTGAAAATTTCGTATGCCTTGACTAGTGAAACTCCAAAATGATGTTGTGCACCTGTATCTCTTACTACAAACATGTAGTATGGAACACATCCAAGCTGAACTTGTTTAGTCCACATTTTTGCCCACATTTCTGCATCATCATTGATATGTGCCAATAAAGGAGATTGAGTTCTAATTTGTGCATCTGTTTTTCTTACTTCTTTAATTGCATTTTTTACTGCACCTGTTGATAATTCATTCAAATGATTAAAGTGAGCCATAAATGCCAAATGTAATCCATTATCAGTAATTTTTTTAAAAACATCTAACATTTCTTGAGAATCAGAATCTGTTAAAAATTTGTAAGGCCAGTATGCTAGAGCCTTTGTTCCAATCCTAATTGTTTTAAGATTAGATAATTTTGCATCAATTAGAGCATCAACGTATTTTGAGAAAATTTTTGCTTTCATAATCATTGGATCACCGCCTGTGAAAAGTACATCGCTGATTTCTGTATGTTCTTTGACATATTGAACAAGTTGTTCACCTTCTTGCATTGCAAATTTCATTTCATCCATACCAACAAATTGTGGCCATCTAAAACAAAAACTACAATATGCATGACATGTTTGACTTTGACTAGGGAAAAAGAGACATGTTTCTTTGTATTTGTGCTGCATTCCATATAATTTGGTACCATCTTTCAATGTTGGTACATTTAGTTCTATTTGACCTGCAGGGTGTGGATTTAATTGTAAACGAATTTCGTTTGCAATTTTGGTAATTTCTTTTTTATCTAAATTATTTTTTAGCGCAGTTTCCATTTTTTTATAATGCTCTGATTTTAGCATTCCTTTTTGAGGGAAGGTTAACACAAAGATAGGATCGTTTGGAATATTATTCCAATCAATTAATTGTTCAACAACATAATTATTTGCTTTAAATGGTAAAACATTTCCTACAACCTCCATTTCAAATTGAGTTTCTTCACTAAGATTTTGAATCTGTGGAAGTGTACGAAAATTTAATAGTGTATAAGATTTTAGTGATGGAGAATCGCCCCATTCTGATTCTTGATAGGTCATTTTGTAATTAGTGGGTTTACCCTTGTTAAAGGTTACAGACTTTTTAGGCATAAAAAAATTTTAAATTTAATTAAATTTGTCTTAACATTTGTATTCTAGGACATGAATTTGATTAAAATGGTGATTAGTAGTGGCTGAAGACTTATCACAAATTCCAGTTGGAGAGTTTGAAACAGTTTCACAGCTTTTAGCATCAAATGAATCAATTCAAATTGCATTTTCCATAATGATTTTAGGAATAATTGGAATAGTAATTGGTTATAGGAAATTTTCATTATGGGTTGGTTCTCAGAAATTCTATTATCAAAGACCACATTTTTCAAGATTTGTACGTAGAGCGGTTCTACCAGTTTTTGCAATTGTGTTTATCACGCTAATCAATATTCACATACAAAGTGGTATTTTGTTAGGAGAAGATTTAACAATAGTTGGGAATGAAGATATTTCACCTCAAGAAATATTTGCAAAGATTCTCAATACTTTTAACATTTTAGTAATTGGTTATACAATTTCTCATCTCATTCCAATTGGTCTTAACAAACGTGAAAAAACAGAGTTAGAAAAAGAGGATTTTGATGCTTGGTTTGAAATGAGAGGATTTGTTGATGATGAAGATGATTTATTCCATAAATTGTACAAATGGGTTCCACCAAAAGTTATTCCAGAAGACATTGAAGAGGAAAAATTCAAAAAAATGTTAAAAACAGAAGAAGGTATGTTGGATTTAGAACGATTTCGAACAGGAAAAGGAAATCCAATTGGCGGATATGAAAAATTAGTTGATAATCCATTTGAAGAATGGAAAAAATCAGAGCGTTCAAAATATGAAAAATATTATCAAAATTGTATTACTGGCAACAATCAATCTGGAAGAAAGTTAAAACCAGGTGCAAAACCTGATGAGATATTTCCTATTGATGTATGGAGAGAAGAAAAAAGAGCAAATGGCTATGAGCCACTAATTCCAAGTTCTCGTCCTCCAGGATATGCAAAAAAGAAAAGAGAAGGAATTCCAAAATCTGCAAAACAGGTACTTCCAGTTGGAATTTTTGTTGCAACAATTTTAGGAGTTGTTGCTTGGTGGGGTGTTGATCTGATTGTACTTGCTACAGCTACAGGAGGGATGGCAATTGGTATAGGGTTAGCATTACAAGAGACAATGCAGAATTATTTTGCATATATTCTCATTAGAAAAGATAAGATATTTGTCGAGGGTGAGCGTGTAAAACTTGATACAGGATATAATGGCTATGTACACAAAATTACGCCTAGAGTTACCTATATTCGAGATGCATTGAATGAATCAGTTGCAATAATTCCAACAAGACAATTAGTCAGTGCACAAGTAATCAACTACACACAGGGAATAAAGATGGTACCTGCAATTGTAGATGTAGGTGTTTCTTATCTTAATGATCCTAAACAGGTTTCAGCTATTCTTGTAAAAGTTGGGAAACGTGCAATGAATGAAGTGGTTGATGGTAGAGGTAGACATCTCATTAGACAAATTCGGTGTCCATATCTGAAACATAACCAACCAAGTTGTGGTTGTGATAAAGATATTCATGTTGATATCAATCAACCAGTTGTAAGGTTTAATCAATTCAATGATTCTGCATTAGATTTTTCATTATGGGTTTATGTTAGAGATTATGGTGCACAATTCAAAACTAAAACAGATATGCGAGTGATTATGTATGAAGAGTTTAAGAGATACGATATTAGAATTCCATGGCCAATTAGAACAGTGTACCAAGGAGATGAAAAACGTGAACAAGAGGAGATAGATAAGCTAGAGGATCAGAGAAATACGGTTATTGATAAATATGGTATAGGAGATCTTGGTCGTGGTACTGGTGAGGATGAATAATTTTCTCAAAACTTAAGAATCCCATTAATTCACATTGCTTGTTGAGTAAATTATCAATAATTGCAGGAAAGTCTTCTGAAGATATAGCAAGAAAATTATCTAGAAAAATAAAGGCAAATTTTATAAAATCACAAGTAAGAGTTTTTGCCGATGGAGAAAGTAAGATAACACTTTCAGGAAAAATATCTAAAAGAAAATCTATTGTTGTACAATCAATTTATCCTCCAGTTGATACAAATCTAATTCAAGTATTATCACTCATTTCAAAAGCAAAAGAGACATCATCTGAAGTAATTGCTGTAATTCCATATATGGGATATGCAAGACAAGACAGAGAATTTTTACCAGGAGAAATTGTAACTATGAAAGTTCTTGGCAAGCTATTCAAAGGAGCTGGAGCATCAAAAATTATTGCTATTGATATTCATAGTTTGATTGGATTCAAACATTTTTCCATTAAAACAAAAAATGTATCTGCAATTCCTGAACTTGTACGATATTTTAAGAAATTGAGCCTAAAAAATCCACTTATTGTATCACCAGATCAAGGAGGAAAAAAAAGAGCAAAGGAGTTTGCTAAAGAGTTTGGTTCTGAATATATTGCATTAGAGAAAAAAAGAGATAGAAAAACAGGAAAAGTTCATATTAAAACAAAAAATCTAGATGATGTTACAAATAGAGATTTGATTTTAGTTGATGATATGATTAGTACTGGAGGAAGTATTGTGAAAGCTACTCAGTTTCTTAAAAAACAAAAATGTAAAAAAGTCTATGTTGCATGTACACATGCACTATTGATGAATGATGCAGAAAAAAGAATTAGAAAAGCAGGAGTAACCAAAATCATTAGTACAAATACAATTCCAGGTAAAACATCAATTGTAGATATTTCTAACACTATTGCAAAGGCAATTTAATAATGCCAGAAAGTTTTTTTGTTTTATCTAAAGATTATTTAGAACTTGCTATAGATGAAGTTACTGCACTGGCAAAAATGTATGATAGATTTTCTAAAATTAAAGTGATTTCTAATTTAGTCATAGTTCAATCTAAAACAAATTGGAATGAAATTGCTAAAAGAGCAACATTTGTAAAAATTTCAGGACAAATATTACGTAAAATGTCTGGATTGTTTTTAGATGAAGAAAATTTAGGTGTTTTAAAAAATGCAAAAACATTTGTATGTAGAATTGTAAATTTATCATCAAATCAATTTAATGTTCCAGAATTAGAAAACTCTATGGGAGATATGATATCAAAGTTCTCTCACGCAAAAGTAAATTTGGAAAATCCTGATATTACGGTTTATCTAATTTTTACAAATAATGAAAATTTTTTTGGATTTTCAAAACGAGTTAAAGGTCAAAAAAGACCAAAAAAGACCAAAAAATATCCTCATGAATTAGATTGGAAGCTAACAAGAGTAATGATAAATTTGATAGGATTGAAAAAAGGAGAAACTGTATGTGATCCATTTTGTGGAACAGGCACTACACTTCTTGAGGCAGAATCCATGGGAATTCATGGGATTGGATTGGATTTTGATGAAAGAATGTGTAAAATTGCTAAAGAAAATCTCAAGGCGAACAAATATCATTCTGAAGTAATCAAATCTGAATTTCAAGGATTATCAAAAATCTCTGATAAATTTGATGGGATTGTTACTGATTTGCCATATGGTACTGCCTCAAAAACATCAGAAAAGCCGCAAATAGTTTTAAAGAAATTTTTTGCTAGCATCCCTAAAAGAAAAAAAGTAGCTGTAATGTACAAAAAGGAATTAGATTTTAATTCAAAGTTGACTGGATTGAAAAAATACCATATCTATAGGCATAAAAGCTTGACAAGAACAATTTTGATTAAATGAAACTTGTATTTTTAGGAACATCGGCAGCTCAACCCACTGAAAATAGAGGATTATCATGTATTTGCTTAGAAAGAGATGGAGAAATTATGATGTTTGATGCTGGTGAGGCTACTCAAATATCGTTTATGAAATCAGGTTTGGGTTGGAATAAAAAAATGAAGTTGTTTGTTACGCATATGCATGGTGATCATTGTATAGGAATTTTGGGATTATTACAAACAATGTCTATGCAAAATAGAACTGAGACATTTGAAATTTTTGGGCCAAGTGGGATTGAAGAATTTATTGATGCAAATATTAAGATGTTAAATTTTGGATTATCATTTCCAGTTTTAATAACTACAATCAAAGAAGGAAAAATATTTGAAGATGAAAAATTTTCTATGTATGTATGTAAAGCAAATCATTCAGTAGCTGCATTTTCATATCTATTTAAAGAGAAAGATAAACCTGGAAGATTTCATTTAGAGAAAGCAAAAGCATTAGGAATTCCTGAAGGAAAATTGTGGAGTGAATTACAAAGTGGGCATGAAATTAGGATTGATGAAAGAATTATTAAGCCAGAGCAAGTATTAGGAAAAAAACGTCCAGGGAAAAAAATAGGAATTTCTGGTGATACAATGCCTACAAAAAATTTGGAGAAATTTTTTGAAAATTGTGATTATCTTGTATTTGATTCAACATTTTTGGATGAAGAAAAACAGAGAGCACAAGATACATGTCATTCTACTGCAAAACAAGCTGCAATATTGGGTAAAAATGCTAAAGCAAAAAATTTAATTTTAACACATTTTTCAGCAAGGTACAAAGATGAAACTGGACATTTGAAAGAAGCACAAGAAATTCATAATTCAGTAATAACTGCTAAAGATCTTTTAGAAGTAGAAATTAAATGAAAATGTTTGAGTCAGTTATAGATCAAATCAAAAAATTTAAAAAAATTGCAGTAGTGACAGGAGCTGGAATTTCACAAGAAAGCGGAATCCCTACATTTAGAGGAAAAGGTGGATTATGGAGAAATTATGATGCCATGAAGTTAGCTACAATAGATGCATTTTATGATAATCCAAAGCTAGTTTGGGAATGGTATAATGAAAGAAGGAAGAATATTTTTCAGGCACAGCCTAATCTAGGACATAAAGCGATTACAGAACTTGAAAAATATGCTGAAGTTACAATTCTAACTCAGAATATTGATGGATTACACCAAAAATCAGGAAGCTCAAAAGTATTGGAACTTCATGGTAGTATTGTAAAGATCAAATGCTCTGTGTGTGATTATAAAGAGGAAATTTTGACAGAAATCTTTGAATTACCCCCACATTGTAAATGTGGAAATATATTCAGACCAGACGTAGTATGGTTTGGAGAATCATTACCACAAGATGTATGGCAAAATGCCATACTATTTTCCAGTCAATGTGATTTAATGATAATTGTTGGTACATCACTTGTTGTGTCTCCAGCAAACACACTTCCAATTTATGCAAAACAAAATAATGCAATATTAATAGAAATTAATCCAGAAAGTACAGAAATGTCAGAAGGAATGGACGTAGTAATTAGAAATACAAGTGCAGAAGTATTGCCAAAACTAGTTTCTTTATTCAAAAATTAATTATGATTGAGAAAATATTCCGTTAATTTTTGTATCAGAAGAATCTCCAGGATTATAAACTGATGAGGTTACAGTTCCATAATCTTCATGCTCAACAATCATATCTACATAATATGGAACTCCAGTTGCATCATTTACATTTGTATTAAATATTGAAGTATAGAATATTCCAGAAAAAATTTCTTTATCTACAGTTCTTATCACTACATTAACACTTTTTGTTTTACCACTCGTATCGACATATTGAAGGAGAATATTATTAGATTGTTGTTGGGTTGATAAAGATAGAGTTTTAGGGATTATCGGGATAGTATTTTGAATAGAAATATTATTTGATAACTCTTGAATAGTTAATGAGTTAGTTGATCCTGAATTTGAATTGCCTGTAAAAATATTTTGGATTGATTCAATTGGATTAAAATTAGAGATTTCATCTTTTATTATTTTTTGAGAAGATTCTTTTACATTAGAGATTTCATTAGTTATTTTATCTCCTACATCACTAATTTCATCAGATATTGATTCATTTGTCTTATCTACAATTTTATCAATTGACTCATCAATTCTTTGTTCTACAGAATCAGAAGCCTTAGAACCAAAAATGCCTACATCATTTTTTAAAGAATCAAATATAGTTGCTGAAGTTGTGGGAAACAAATTATCGATTTCATTTGAAAATATCATGCCTCCCAAGACAACGATCCCAATAATTATGCCTAGTTTAATGAGCATCAAACAATAATTTAAAAAAATGGATTTTAGATTCAAACTAAAGAAAATAGTCAAAAATGAGTGAATTTTCTTAGCTAATTTTTATCAATTTGCAAAAGCTATCCAATCAATTATTCCATCAATATTTGATGAAGTCAGAATTACCTTAATTGGGCCTAAAGGAGATTCTTCTGCGTCATCACAAATTACTACTTTTTCAACAAAAGCTGCTTGTTTATTTAGAAAAAACCAAGTGTTGTTATTGTCTAAATTATCTTCTAAATTACGTGTGTAACTTTTCTGGGATTGATTTGATAATATTACATCATAAATTTTTTCGAAAGATCTTAGTTCTTTTGATTGTGCTTTGATTGAAAAATTTTCTTTTTTTGTTTCTGAAAATGGAAAAACATTAGAAATTGCTTGTTTGACTTTTTCTGGATCTTCGGATAGATTTATTGGGCATATCATTTCAATTTTACAATTGATATTTGGAATTTTCATTCTATCCAACTTTGAATAATTTTAAAAGTTTGCTCAATTAATTCTTCTTTTGTTAAACCAATATTTGAAATTGCATAATCAGATAATGCAATAGAATTGCTTATACCAACACTCAGTTCACGGTTATCTCTTTCTTCAAAGTGTTCTTTTGTTTGTGGATCATCTGATCTTCCCCTTTTTTGTAAAAAATCAAATCTAGTATCAGTTGATGCATGTACTGCCAATAATTTTACAGTACCAAATTTTTTGAGTACTTTAATTTCATCATTTGATCTTACTCCATCTATTAAAATTACATTTGATGTAGAAGACTCTATTTGTGATTTAACTAACTCTGCAATAGCACCAGGTCCATTTTTTTCTCTAAGTTCAAGCATCAATTTTCCAAGATTTTCTCTAGTTGGTTCTAAATTTCTTTTTTTTGCCTCTTCTCTTACAGCATTACCCATGTTGATAATTTCATATCCTTTGGGTTTGAGTCCATCTGCAATTGTAGATTTGCCAGCACCGGGCATGCCTGTTAAACATACAATTAATTTAGTCAACATATACCAAAAATAAGGCTCGTCTATGAAGTTACCGGAAATAATTATAAACATTATTCAAAAAATGTTATGATGCGTGTTTTTGTTGCAATTGAAATAACAAGTAATGAAGTAATTAATTCAATAAGAAAATTTCAAGATGAAACAAAAATTAATGCCAAGCCCGTGGAATCAAAAAATCTTCATTTTACTTTGCAATTCTTAGGTGAAATTTCAAAGGAAATGAGTCAAAAAATTATCGAATCTCTCCAAAAAATAGAGTTTTCAAGTTTTAACGTAAACCTGAAAGAAGTGGGAGCTTTTCCTAAACCTAAATTTCCTAGAGTAATTTGGGTCGGTACTGATGAAGATGGTGGAAATATGCTTATTCAATTATCCAAAAAAGTGGAAAAAGCATTAGAGCCATTAGGATTTTTTGCAGATAAACCATTCAAACCTCATATCACAGTATTTAGAATTAAAAAGAAGATTGGAGATATATCAGGAGAATTGGAAAATAAAAAAATGCTGAATTTTGGAATACAGAATATAACTAATATTAAATTGAAAAAAAGTAAACTTACTTCAAGCGGACCAATTTATTCAGATTTAATGGAGATCAGTGCAAAATAATGAAGCAGATAATTTCCAAGGTTTCAAGATCTGTAGTTCCTTCTACAGTAATAAAAAAATCAAAAAATCAAATTGCAGAAATAGCATTTAGTCTGGTAAAAAAAGAAATTAAGAAATATTCGGAGGTAATGGGATTAGAATTTGGAGGATCATTTGCTAAAGATACATGGCTATCTAAAGATGCAGATATTGATATTTTCATTAAATTTAAGAAAAATATTTCTGAAGAAAAATTTGAGAAAATTTCACAGAAAATTGGTTTTAATTCATTAAAAAAATATTCTCCATATGTAAGATATTCTCAGCATCCTTATGTTGAGGCTAAAATTAAGAATACGAAAATAAACATAGTACCATGTTATGATGTAAAAATTGGAGAATGGAAAAGTGCTGCGGATAGATCTCCATTTCATACAAGATTTATGAAAAAATCATTAACGCCAAAAATGAAAAATGACGTTAGAATTCTAAAGATATTTCTAAAGTCAAATGGGATTTATGGTGCAGAAATTGCAAAGCAAGGATTTAGTGGATATATTTCAGAGGTTTTGATTCTAGAATTTGGAAGTTTTGAAAATCTAATAAAATCAATTTCAAAAATTAAAGAAAATCAAATAATTGGAAAAACATCAAAATCATTTGATACATCAATTATAGTAATAGATCCGATTGACAATAACAGGAATTTAGCTGCTGCTATTTCAGATGAAAATATTGGAAAGTTTATTCTTATTTCCAGAGCACTAAAGAAAAAACCGAGTTTAGAATTTTTCAAGATTAAGAAATCAAGAATATCAAATAAATTTTGGAATAATTTGCTTGTAGTAAAATTTGATTTTAAAGCTAGAAGTCCTGATATTATCTGGGGACAGATTAAAAGAGCAACGTCTACACTGTCTACACAATTAGAATTAGGAGGATTTACTGTGCTTAGAAATAAATCTTATACAGATCAGCAAAAAGAAGCCTATCTTTTCTTCTTTTTAGAGTCTACAAAAATTAGTGAGATATATTCTAAAAAAGGACCTGAATTTTTCAGAGAAGATAGTACCCATAGTTTCATTGCTAAAAATCTCAAAAATGCAGAATTGGTATGGGTTGGAAATGACAGAAAAATAATTTCCTTAGAAAAAAGAAGTCATGCTGATGTAATGAGTTTTATGAAAGAATTCATGAAGAAAAATCTTCAGATAGGCATACCAAAAGGTCTTCAAAGTGATTTTAAACGAGGTTTCAAGATATCAATAGGAAACAAAAGTCTAAGCAAATCAATTAAAGAGGAAGCAGCAGAATTAATTTCAGTAGATGGCACACTCCTTCATTTCAATTAAGAAATTTTCAGGAAAACCATACTCAAACATTTTAGGATATCCGAATGCAACTAATCGTCAAATCAAATCAAGAATTAATGAATTAGAAAAATTAAAAATCAAATCAATTTATTTAACAGGTCCTACTACACTTGGAAACCTAGCAATTTTAGGAAAAGGATATGTTGGTGTTGTAGTAATTGCAAAAAAAGGTAACAAAAAAGTTGCTCTAAAAATTAGAAGAATAGATTCTCCAAGAAAAGATATGAAAAATGAGGCGGTATTGTTAAAATTAGTAAATTCAGTTAAAGTTGGTCCAAAAATGTTTGATGCTAGTAAAAATTTCTTGGTTATGGAATATCTTGATGGAGAAAAATTTAGTGATTGGATTGAGATGTTAAAAGGAGTTGGAAGTGCAAAAAAATTAAAATCTATAATAAAAAGTGTATTAGAAGATTGTTATAGATTAGATCAAATAGGATTTGATCATGGTGAATTAAGTAATATCTCAAAGCATGTTATTGTAGGTAAAACAAAAGCTTCACTAATTGATTTTGAAAGTTCTAGTACAAAGAGGAGGCCATCTAATGTTACATCAATTACTCAAGCCTTTTTTATTGGATCCGGAATTTCTAAAAAGGCTCAGAAAATTTACAAAAATTCACCCAAAGAAAAAATTATTCAAGCACTAACATCATACAAACAAACAAAATCACGAGAAAATTTTGAAAAATTACTCATAGTTCTAAAATTATAATGGGATCGGCAGGATTTGAACCTGCGACCACTAGTCCCCCAGACTAGTATCATACCAAGCTAGACTACGATCCCTCGCTTCAGAGGCATAAAATGAAATTATTAAATCGTCCTATTGATAAACAGAATTAATGAAATTTTGTAATATTTGTCACAAGATATCTGCTACAGATCAAGATCATCTTGATTGTATTCAAAAAAGAAGTATAGAATTAGAAGCTGAAGATTTTAAAAATGGTATTCCAGAAAAACTCAATCTTTCAAAAGATAATCAAGAATTAGGTGTAGAGGTTAGAGCAATTTTAGAACATCTTTCAAAAAATAAGGATTCAGAAGAATAAACTATAACCATTTTGATAATCTTTCTTTTTCAAATTCAACTTTTTTTAAAAGATTATCAGACGTTAGCTCTGAAAGACTTGTAGATGGTTTTGGCTGTGAAAACATATCAACTTCAATAATAGATGCAGTGTCTCTACCTGATTCTATAAAGCATCCACCTTTTCCATCAAATAATGCAGAATCTTCTTTTGATTGAATCTTTGCGAGGATGTTTTTAGCAACTGTTATTCCTTCTTCTTCTGCAAAAATTCCAGCTTTTGGAACTGTCATGTTTTCAGTAACAGTCAAACTAGTTACATCTCCTACTGCAAAAATATTTTCAAAAGGTGTTTTACAGTCCCTGTCTACTGGAATAAAACCAGATTCTTTAGCTAATCCAGAATCATAAATTACTTTTGGAGCAATATGTGGAGGAACAGCTAAGAGTAAATCAAAATCAGCTTCACTGTTTTCAAAAATCAATTTTCCAGATTCAACAGATTTTATTTTAGATGAATTATGAAAAGTAATTTTTTCAGAATTTACTAGTTCCAGAATTTGTTTACTAACTTCAGGTCCAGCTGCAGGCAATGTAATTGGAGCAGGACTGTAAAAATCAATTTGTATAGAATCACGAACTCCACGTTTTCTAAGCATGGAATCTATTAGTAAACTAGCTTCAAATGGAGCTGGGGGACATTTGTAAGGCATTCCCATAATGGATATTGCAATTTTTCCAGATTTCATAGTTGTAAGTTTATCATGAATTTCTGATAGTTGTTCATGATCATAAAGATTGAATCCATTTTCTACTAATCCAAGTATTTTTTGAGGAGCTAATACAGCCCCCATTGAAATTATTAGAAAATCAAAAGAAATTTCATGAGATTTAGTTTTTACATTTTTATTTTCAAAATTTATTGACAAAATTTCATCTTTAATGAAATCAATTTCTTTTTTTTGTAATTCATTTAATGAACCAACAGAATTTTCAAAAGTACGTGTTCCATTAATGATCCATAATTTTGCAAATCCCACCATGAACCAATCTTTTTTATCAATAACAGTAATTTTTACTTGAGATGATGATAATGTATTTCTTAATTCATTTGCAGTTGAGAGTCCACCAAAGCCTCCTCCTAAAATTACAACGTGTGGAATATTTGTCAATTTAGCGTTCTTGAGTTGTAGGTCTAATTAGAATTTCATTTACATTAACATGTGATGGTGAATCAACTGCATACAAAATTGCATTTGCAATGTCTTCTGCCTGTAATGCTTCCATCTTCTTTGCATTTTCTACAAATCCTTGTAAAGATTCATCGGTAATCGTATCATTAAGTTCTGTTGCAACAACTCCTGGTTCAATACTAGTAACTCTAATGTTAGAACGAACACTGAATTCTTGTCTTAATCCCTCACTAAATGCAGCAACTGCATGTTTTGTTGCACAATAAACACTACCAGCAGGAAAAACAATTCTTCCAGCGACAGATGAAAGGTTAACTATATGGCCAGATTTTTTTTCTTTCATATGAGAAATAACAGAGCCTGTAGAATACAAAACACCTTTGATATTCACATCAACCATTCTATCCCATTCATCAACCTTGAGGCTTTTGAAGAAACTCAAAGGCATTAATCCAGCATTGTTTACAAGAATATCAATAGAACCCCATTTATCCAAAACCGCTTTAGCAAAATTATCACATTCAGATCTTTGTGTTACGTCTAATTTTTGATAAAATACTTCTCTACCATCAGATGAAATTTTTTTTGCAAGCTCTTCTAAACGGTCAACTCTTCTAGCACCGATTGCAACTTTTGCACCTGCTTTTGACAAGGCCAAAGCAGTAGCAAATCCAATACCACTACTAGCTCCAGTAATTATTGCAACTTTATCTTTAATCATTTGTTATCTTAAAAAACTAAATTTGAACATCGTAAAAATGTTTAGACATTAATGGATTACAAGAATAAAAATAGCACCTTTATTAAAAGAAAAATTGTAATAAAAAAACATGCAATCAGAAAAATGTGCATATTGTGGAGATTTAACGGATATGCCATTTCAATGCAATTATTGTAAGGATCCTTTTTGTGCAGAGCATAGACTCCCTGAAGAACACAGATGTGTAAAGCTCAGTCAAATTAGAGTAAAAAGATTTGGTGAAAAGAAAGTTATCCGTGATGGTGGACGAAATAAGCCTAACATTTTAAAACGAATTTTTGGAAGATTTTGAAATTAGTAAGGGCTTTTGTCGGGAGAAATTTTTGCTCGTCTTCCTTGGTAAATTAAAGCAATAGCAAGTACAAACATTACCATAGCAGTTAACGGAAAGTTTTGTGGTGCAGGTAGAATAAACCAATAATAAATTCCAAAACCAATAGATACAATTGCTTGTGTCCACAATTTTATCCATTTTGGTGCTTTTATCACTCTGCTAATAGCTTCAACTACAAAAATTCCAATTACAGGGTAAATTGTATAAAAAAGAAAATCAATTACATCCACACCTGTATGGGACATGTATTATGATGATAAAGGGTATAATTTCTATCTAGTCTTCTAAATGAACCTTAGTTGCTACATTTTTTGCAATTAAAGCCTGAGCATTCTCATATGGAATTGTAGCTATATCTTCAGTTTTAAAAGGCCCATATTTTTCAAGATCAGCACCAACGATTTCATCTACTTCATTAAGAAATCGAATGACCATTTTCTTAGTTTTATGATTTTGAGCTAAAGATTCAAGGAATTTTGATTTTCCATTTATTGTTGCTGACAATATCATTTCTATTCTTTCTTTTTGATCCTCTTGAGAATCTAGAATAAATTTTTCTTCATCTAAAAGATAGCTTATTTCTAAATCAGATGATTTTAAAATTTTATCTAATCTAATTTTTATCAATAAGGATGTTAGTTCTATGACCATTTCTATCATAGTGTTTTTGATTTTATTTTCTACTCCGTCAAATTCTTGTTTTCGTAAATTTCCAATAAAGTCAGCAAGATTTCTGTAAAAGTTTGGATCAATTTCTAAAATTGAATCGTTTTCGATTTCACGTAAAACTGTATAATGTAAAGAGTTGACATCAATTTGATTTGATTCTGACATTTCTTACCTAATCCTTAAATGGCTGATGTATTTGTGTTTGATTGAAGAATAAATTGCCATATAAAGTCAGTCACGGTAAAGCAATTCAAGTTGGATACTCATCGGATGAAGTTTTCTCAAGAATTCAACATGAAGGAATTCAATTTATTGATCTACAATTTACAGGCCTAACAGGTCACTTTCATCATACTACAATTTCAGCA
Source organism: archaeon (assembly GCA_024276695.1). GTDB lineage: Archaea > Thermoproteota > Nitrososphaeria > Nitrososphaerales > Nitrosopumilaceae > Nitrosopumilus. Next base: position 48,375 of record JAJRWR010000014.1, on the reverse strand, counting down.
AATACATTTACTCCTGAACAAATGCGCGATGGATTACCAAAATTAGATGGTTCATCAATTATTGGATTTGCTAGTATTGATGATTCAGATTTACTTCTAAAACCAGATCCAAATACATTTGCAATAATTCCATGGTTAACTGAAAATAAAACTGCCAGACTTCTATGTGATGTTTATTGGGGTGAAGATAGAGGAAGATTATCAAAAGATCCAAGAGGAATTTCTCAAAAAGCTGAAGAATATATCAAAACTCAAGGATATGATTATAGTACATGGGGGCCAGAAGTTGAATTCTTTGTATTTGATAAAGTACATTGGGATGTTCTAACACCTTACAAGGGCCAATCATATTCAATTGAATCAAAAGAAGCTCCATGGAGTCAATCAGGAGATGGATACCCAATGGGATTACAAGAAGGGTACTATCCAAGTACTCCAGCAGATACTCTTACACCTTATAGAAATGAATGTGTGAATATTTTAAACAAAAATTTTGGAATTTTATGTGATAATCATCATCATGAAGTTGCAACTGCAGGACAATGTGAGATCGATATCAAATATGATTACATGACAAATGCTGCTGATGCTGCACAATCTTACAAGTATGTAATTAGAAATGTTGCACAAAAATATGGAAAAGTTGCAACAATGATGCCAAAACCAATTGCAATGGATTCTGGTTCTGGTATGCACGTGAATGTTAGTTTATGGAAAGGAAAGGAAAATGCATTTTATGATCCAGATGATGAAATTGAATTAAGTCAGCTTGGAAGATATTTCTGTGGCGGTATAATTAATCATGCAAAAGCACTATCTGCAATTGGTAATCCAACAACTAATTCATATCATAGATTAGTACCAGGATATGAAGCGCCTGCATATATTGCTTGGAGTTCGGGAAATCGCTCTGCAATAGTTAGAGTTCCAAAACATCTCAAAGGAAAGAATTATGCTAATCTTAAAAGACTTGAATTTAGAGCGCCTGATCCTTCATCAAATCCATATCTTGTGTTTGCAGCTGTAGCTGCAGCAGGAATGGATGGAGTTAAGAAAAAGATGGATCCTGGAGATCAAGTTCGTGATGATATTTTCAAAATGACAAAATCAGATAGAGCAAAAAGAGGAATTGGTGTTCTTCCAAAAAGTCTTGGTGAAGCATTAGATGAGTTAGAAAGTGATAGAAAGTTCCTTAATCCAATTTATACAAATGATGTAATTGATAAAATTATAGAATTAGAAAGAAGAGATCAACGCGAGATAGCCATCAGACCACACCCACACGAATTTTATCTATACTTTGATGTTTAGGCTCTTCCAGTTAATTGAAAAATATAATATAATGAAATAGACATTAAAGCAAAACCGCTCCCAAGAAATATTGTTCTCTTACTTTCAGATGTTGCAGCTCTGTATAGTAAAACTCCTCCTGCGAGTCCTACAAACAATATCAGTATACCAATGATCACCCCATCAAAATTTGTGTTAGTGATAAGTGGATTGAAAAATCCTGCAAGTAATGCAAAAAATGCAACTAAGTAGATATATTTGAAACCAGTGAGCATTTTGGTGGATGATGTTTTATTCAACATTTTTCGTAAATAAAATTAGCAATTAAAGTTTTGAAATTTTTCAAAATAATTTACATCATTCCGCCCATGTCAGGCATTCCACCCATACCAGGTGGCATTCCACCCATACCAGGTGGCATTCCACCCATACCAGGTGGCATTCCACCCTCACCACCAGGTGGTCCACCTGCAGATTTTTGGGTAGCAATAACATCATCGATTCTAAGAATCATACATGCAGCTTCAGCAGCAGCAGAAACAATTTGAAGTTTAACAGTTAGTGGTTCAATAATATCACTTGATTTCATATTAGCAATTTTTCCTTTCATAACATCAATCCCAGTCCATTTTTCCCCTTTCTGTTGTTTTGAACGAAGAAGTGTAAGTGTGTCAATTGGATCCATTCCAGCATTATCAGCAAGTGCCATTGGAATTTCTTCTAATGCATCAGCGAATTTTTCTGCTGCAAGCTGCTCTCTACCTTCTAAAGATTTTGACCAACCTCGAATTTTAGTTGCTGCAAATGTTTCAGGGGCACCTCCACCTGCAACAATTTCAGGTTTTAAAATTACATCTTTTACAACCATTAAAGCATCATGAACAGAGCGCTCTACTTCATCTACTACTCTTTGTGAGCCTGCACGAAGAAGTAAAGTCACAGATTTTGGATGTTTACATCCTTCAACAAATACCCATTTGTCTTCTTCAATTTTTTTCTCTTCAACAACCTCAGCAGAACCAAGATCTTTTTCAAAAAGATCATCAAGATTTGTAACTATTCTAGCACCTGTTGCTTTTGCTAGTTTTGTAAGATCGCTTTCTTTAATTCTTCTAACAGCGATAATTCCAGCTTTAGCTAGATAATGTTGAGCCATATCATCTAATCCTTTTTGACACAAGACTACATTTGCGCCAGAACCAATGACTTTGTCAACCATTGTTTTTAGCATTCTATTTTCTTCATCTAAAAATGATTTTAGTTGTTGAGGATTTGAAATGTTAATTTTGGCATCAGTTTCAGTTTTACTAATTTCTAATGCTGTATTGATTAATGCAATTTTGGCATCAGTAATTTTTCTAGGCATACCTCCATGAACAATTTCTTTGTCAAGAACAATGCCTTGAATAATCATAGAGTCTCTAATTGAACCACCTGCTTTCTTTTCTACTTTAATGTCGTCAATGTCAACATCATAAGTTTCGCCTTCTTTTTCTGAAACAGCAAGTACTGATTTTACAATAATATCTGCAAGAAGATCAGAATCTTTTCTAACAAGTTTTGTTTGCATTGAAGTTTTAGCAATTTTATTTAGAATATTTTTATCGTTTGCCGAGATTGTATCTGCAATACTTTCAAGGTATTCTTTTGCTTTTTTAGCGGCTTTTCTATATCCATCAACAATGATTGTTGGATGTACTTCTTGATCAATTAATGATTCAGCCTGTGAAAGTAAAGCGCCTGCTAAGATAACTGCAGATGTTGTACCATCCCCAACTTCATTATCAGTAGTTTTTGAGATTTCAACTAGCATTTTTGCTGCTGGATGTTGAACATCGATTTCTTTTAGGATAGTTGCACCATCATTGGTAATTGTAACGTCTCCTAGTGAGTCTACTAGCATTTTATCCATGCCTCGTGGACCAAGACTGGTATGAACAATTTCAGCGATAATTTTGGCTGCTGCAATGTTGTTCTTTTGGGCTTCTTTTCCTTTGGTTTCAGAACCACCCTCTTTTAGCAAAACAACGGGCATATTTCCTTTAGAAGTTGCTTGCATTCCCATAGATGCCAAAACTCCAGATTCCCCTTTTATATCTTCCAGATCAAGATCGGTGGTTTTGAAATTATATCGGTGTTTTTAAATTGGGAAAATCAAGATGGAGAATATGACCAAATCACAGAATAAAGAAGCTTATGATAAGATATTTACAAAATTAAAGAAACATCACAAATGGTTTGAAAATTCAATTCCATTAATTGCAAGTGAAAATATTCCTAGTCCTGCAGTTAGAGAAGCAATAATTTCTGATTTTGGGAATAGATATGCTGAAGGATGGCCTGGAGAAAGAGTCTATGCTGGTTGTGTCTACATTGATGATGTAGAGTTTGAATGTATGAAATTAGCTAAAAAATTATACAAAGCAAAGTTTGCTGATGTTAGACCAATCTCAGGAGTTGTTGCAAATTTGGCAATATATTCCGCATTTACAAATCCTGGAGATATTATGTTAGCACCCTCAATTCCAGCTGGTGGACATATTTCACATGGGAAAAAAGAACATTATGGAACTGCAGGTTTAGTCCATGGATTAGAGATTGAATTTTATCCGTTTGATGCAGAAGAAATGACAATTGATGTAGATAAAACAAAACAAAAAGTGAAAGATCTAGAAAAAGCAAAACGCTTACCTAAAATGGCAATGTTTGGGGGTTCATTGTTTTTGTTTCCTCATCCCGTCAAAGAATTGTCAGATTTCCTAAAAAGTTATGATATGCATATCAATTATGATGCAGCACATGTTGCTGGATTAATTGCAGGTGGAAAATTCCAAGATCCTCTTCGAGAAGGCGCAGATACGATGACTATGAGTACTCATAAGACTTTGTTTGGACCTCAAGGTGGACTTGTTTTAGGTTCAAAAGAACATGAAGAAGTTATCAAGAAAGCTACATTCCCTGGACTTACCAGTAGTCATCATATTCATCATATGGCAGGAAAAGCAGTTGCATTTGCTGAAGCGTTAGAATTTGGTAAAGACTATGCAGTTGAGGTAATTAAAAATGCCAAAATATTTGCTGAAGCATTAAGCGACATGGGATTCAAAGTATTAGGAGGAAATAAAGGATTTACAAAATCACATCAAATTGCAGTTAATGTTTTAGATTATTCTGATGGTGGAAAGGTGGAAGCTGATTTAGAAAAAGCAAACATCATAGTAAACAGACAATTAATTCCAGGAGACATTAAAGCTGGAAGAAACTATTTCCATCCAAGTGGAATTAGACTGGGTGTTTCTGAGATTACAAGACTTGGAATGAGAAAGAATGAGATGCAAGAAATTGCCTCATATATTAAACAAGTTGTAATCGAGAAAAAGGATCCAAAGAAAATCCTTTCCAAAGTTAAATCATTCAGAAAAGATTATCAAAAAGTCAAATTCTGTTTTGATAGTAAATTAGGTGCTTACGAGTACGTTAAATTAAGATAGATTTATGAATAATCTGTAAGCAGAGATTGGTCTCCCTTACTCTTACCAAATACTAATTCAATTTCATCAGATAGAGCAAGAATTCTTCCTTTTTGATAATCACCCACATCATATTTTTCAACCAATCTTTTTGCAAGTTTCAGATATTTTTCTACAGAACCCCTTGTAATTGTGGCAATTAGTTTATGCCCACAAATACAAGTTTGGATAAGAGGCATTCTACGAAATGATTTTCCACATGCAGTACATCTAAAACTCTGTCTAGCATATGCCCTTAGATTTCCCATTAGGTCGGGAACGAGATGTGTTGAAATCACATTTGAGACAATTTCTGAAGTGTTTACGGCATTGATTAGTTCGGCATTTCGTACTTGCATATCAAATTTGTCAAGCATTGAACCAAGCGTGGAATATGCACTTCTTGATTTTGAAGTAGTTAGAGATGAGGTTGTATGTGTAAAATGATAATCATAGAATTGTCTCTTAGTATCAAGACGTGATTTGATAATCTCAACTGAGGATACATCTGATGCTTTTACTTGTTCAAATGTAGATTCAAAGAATTCCAAAGGAAGTATTTTTGTAACTTCAAGATTATGCGCTTGAGGTTGAGATTCATGTGGTAAAACATGTGGTTGAATAAGTAATGGTGCATCCATTAAACCACCTATTGCATCAGATAGGTATTGTTTTGAGAAATTTAGTAGACTGTCCATTAAAAGCATTATAGAATCAGCATCTCCATCAGCATCTCTTCTTTTTGCAGAATGCCAATTTGGAGTTCCAAAACAAACATGGGTTTCAGTATATCCTATAATTCTTCCAACTATTCCTACTGATGTGTGAGGAGCTAAACCAATAATCAAGTGTCCAATTAATTCCTCTAAATTCTTTACATTATAAAATGAAGATTTTCCATAGAATTTCTCTAAAAGAACATCAATGTATTTGCATGTAGAAACTAGATATTTTCCACTCTCATAAGGAATGATAACGTCCTGCATTCGAAGTTCAATGGTCTGATCTATAGATTCCAGAGGTTTTCCGTCAATGTCTTGAACATATCCAAGATCCTTTAGTTTCTCAATAGATGTTCCAATCCAAGATGGTTTGAATTGTGTTAAGGGAGAATTTGTCGCATCGGATCTTACTGTTCCATCTTTGAAAGTAGTCAATCCAAAGTTTTGTCTCACAAGTCCTTTTTCAAATGGTTCTGCAATTTTGTCTTGACTGATTAGTTCTTTTACTCCTTTGAAAGGTTCTTTTGCACGAATTCCCATTTTTTCTTGAGCTAAAAGCAATCTTGTTTTAAGTGGAAATGCTTGATGTGAATGAGCCGGTGCTTTACGCTTACATTTTTCACAAAATGGTTCCTCAAGTGTATCTCTACAACTAGAGCATCTGTATGAAATTGATGTCTTAGTACCACAGATTGAACATTTTATGCCTATGGAGGGTTGATTGCATTGTATACAATGACGATTAAAAATATTAGCAAAAAAATGCTCAGATTTAGAGGCTTTGAGAAGATCCCGTGTAGGTCCGCCTTTGTCACTAATTGGAAATAATACATGTGTCGGAGGTTTCATTTGTCTGGGAGCTGCTTTTTCAGGTCTTCCTATTCTAACTCCGATGCTTGTTGAAAATTTATTTTTAATTTGGATTCCAGATGATTTTGTTAAAATTTTTGGGACTGATAGATCGCTGATTATGGGTTTTTGCCTGAACAAGAGATTAAAGAAGATTTTTGCCTCTGGTCCTTTTAAGATAATTGTTTCATTTTCAATTTTGTGTGGGGTTCCCAAGTTTTCAAGAATTTGTTTGAATTGGATTGGATATTCGATTGATGTTTCGTTGACTTTTTTGGGTTCTAAAAGTTCGATAAGATCTTTAGATGATATTTTATCCCAGAAATACAAATAGTGTGGATGAAGTGGAATCTCAAAATTTAGGGAAATTTTTAGTGCTTCATCTATAGTAGGTGTTTTATTCAAAAATTGATTTAGATATTGATTATCAGGCTCATATTTTTGAATTTTTTGTTTTAGTTCTTCTATCCAAAATTCTTCTACATAAGCAGAAGGTACCAATTGGGTATTGTTTTCAAGAAAATCTCCAAATGAAATTAAGATGTCACCTAAATGAAGAATTTTTTTTATTTCATTTTTAATTTCTAGTCCATGTTTTACATCTCGGATTTTTACAACATTGCCGTTATTGAGACGTACTGTTGGGGTATCTATTGAATCAACAAATGCCACAGTTGCACCCTTTCCTGGTATATCACATTTGATTTGAGTTCCTACAGCTACTGTATGGTCAAGAATCTCAGCAATAATTGGATGAATTCCAACGGCGGCAAAGCCTGTATTGCAGGCTCTTCCATATCTCAATCGGAATCCACCTAATTTGTTAGGCATAGACAATACTGATCTACCTGTAATTACTTCACGCATTCTTTTTGCAGCTGTATCTTCTTGATTATCTCCAGTTTGAACAGCTCCTTTTAGATCATTTAGCCATTCCCAACCATCTAGATTATACAATTCAATTCTTTTGAGGAGTTTCTTTGATCTTCCAATCAATCCATCATTTAAGACACGTAAGGCTCCACCTCTGACTCGATCAGTTTTGATTCGAGCCATTGATTTGTGATTGACCACTTCATAAGGATCTGTATCAACGCCGGCTAATTCTACTGGAAGATTAGAAATGACATGTTCGATATCCTCATCTAAGATATGAAACTGGAAGCTGCTGGCTTCTCTTTCATAGATTCTTAGTTCTTCAACAAATCTACCAGTTTCATCATCAAAGGAGTTAGCTTGGAATTTTGATAATCCTGCAATTTTTCTAACATGGTCTGCAATCAACAGAGTTACTGCAGATTCTGTTCCTCCTGCTGAACGCATTGGTCCTGCAATTGAAACAGATAGGTATTCTGTGCCATCTTTATTTTTCTTTATCAATACCTCACTAATTCCTTGTAATGGAGCAATTGTAACCCCCTCTGTAATTATAGCTAGACCGACACGAACTGCAAGATCAAGTTTGTCTTCTAAAGTAGCATCTGGAAGACAATATTTGCCTAAAGCAATCTCCTTTGCTAAAATAAGCGCAGAAAGTTCTTTTCCATTAATTTTTAAAATTTCTCTTAATGGATCTGCAATGTCAATCTCGTGCATTTTCGCAACTCTATCTGCCAAATCAAATGCGATTTTAGGCTCAATAATACCTGAAGAATCGACTAAACTAGATTTGGCAGATGCTGCATGTTCAAATATAGAATATGTTTCAGTTGAGAGACTAGAATAATAATTAAGATAATAGTCTGGCATTTCAATATCACTAATTCGAGAAATTGCATCATTTTCAGACATGGTACGTCCTTTACTGCTTGCTTCTTTGAATTGCTTTTGCTATTTTTTCGAATTTTTTGATGCTTCCACCTTTTTCAAGGAAGGTTCCTATAACTAGAGCATCTGCTCCTGCTTTTACTAGACTTTCAGCAGTTTTTTCATCTTTGATTCCTCCGCCCACAATCAAAAATCCATTAAACACATGTCTAACTGTCTTCACCATTTCAGGAGTAACATTGGTCTTTGCACCAGATCCTGCTTCAAGATATACAAATCTCATGCCAAGGAATTGGGCTGCAAGGGAATATGCTGCAGCGATTTTTGGTTTTTCAAATGGAATTCCTCTGGCTGAACCAATAAACCAAGCAGATGTTCCATCTCCAATTACCAAATATGCGGTTGGAAGTGGTTCTAATCCAAATTTAAGTACATTTGGAGCGCCTAAAGCCTGTGCTTGAGTAATGAAATATGGGTTTTCAGAATTCATTAATGAACTGAATAATATTGCATCGGCATCAGGTACAACACCAGTAACATTGCCTGGAAATAGAATAATTGGAATTTTTAGACCTTTTTTTATGCCTTTGACTACTTGGGCCATCTCGATTTGATCAGTTGCAGATGATCCTCCGACTAGAATTGCTGAGGCACCCATCTTTTCAACATCTTTGGCAAGTTTGCTTGAAGCCTTTAGATTTGATACTTCTGAATCGATTAATATGAATAGTAATGCATTTTTCCTTTTTAATTCTGATTTTAGGAATGATTCTACTCTGTTCACAACCATAAAAGAGGTTTGTGGGTGTCTCTTTAAAGTTTAATTGGAATGCTATATACAGATTTGTATAGCTATGGATGAATTGGAAGAATATAATTTTAACAATATTATACGTAAAATGATCAAAAAATCACTGTTTACAGAGCGACAAGTTGAAATTATTTTAAATCAAAAGGATCTTCTAGAATCAAGTTTTTCGATTAGTAAAGGTGCGTATTACAGGCAAGTTGGCCAATCTAGAGACAAATTGATTGGATTATTCTACTCAATTATACTTTTTCGTGGTTTGGGCATACTTTTGCCTGATGATATAGATGTGATATCAAAGCTTTCTGAACAAGTACGTGTGATAAATGATAGTGATATTTTTCCTGAAAGGGAAGATGAAGTGATAAATGTGATAGATAGGCTCGTTCGTCAGGCATGTAATATGTGATGTCTGTGATTATGTAAATTAGCATCATATCAATTTGTGTGTGATAATGTATGTAAGTTTGTTAATCTAAAATGTGAAATAATATTGTTCAATCACGATAAATCACAATGCAGGCGTAAATGTTGTGATGTTAATAGAAATTCCTGAACCTGAAGTGATTTTAGGTGTGATTTTAGCATTCATTATAGGAATAGTAGGTTTGTATGGCTACTTCAAAATACGTCCTTTTGTAAAAATTAAGAACCAAGTCTTTGATGCTACACGGGCTGAACGATTAGAATATTATGAAAGACAATTAATTGACATGAAAATACGCCTAGATGCCTTAGAAATTCAAGGGGTTGAACAAAAAGTAGAGGATCCTAATTTGGAATTGAGGCAGTTTTTGGAAAAATTAGTAAAGAATGAGGTTCAAGAAAGATCAATTGAGATGGTTAGTAAACCAGAAGTTATGCATGAAAATGTGATTTCTACGCCTAATATTCCAAATATTACACCTGCAAATCCTATTGATTATGTGTTGCATCTAATCACAAACAAAGCTATGACATCACGTGACATACAAATCACATTAAAGAAAAGTAGAGAACATACTTCACGATTGATGAAAAAGATGTTTGAGGATGGATATGTTCAAAGAAATACGGAATCAAAACCATATACTTACTCAATTACTGATAAAGGAATAGCAAAAGTAGAACAAGTGAAAGTTAATCCAATCACAGAATAGAAAAATTTTAGAATTATTTATTATGTTTTTAATATAAAATATGACTAATTTTATTAAAAATATAATTAGAGAATTTATTAAATTATATATTATTAAATTATAATATCAATATGTCAGTAAATGAGAATGAAGTTTTAGTAAAAATCACTTCTGCTGGTACGATTTCAATTCCAAAACAGTTTAGAAAGTATATGGACATACAAAAAGGAGAATATGTTAAAGTAATCCTTGGAAAAGATAGATTACTAGTTAGAAAAATCACTATTTCTTAATTCATTGTTGTTTTTGTGCTATTTTGATAGTTTGATATGTCCATTCTCGGCCTGTTCTGGTTCTGTTTACCCTACCTTTTGTGGAAAATCTTGATAGGTATGTGGAAATTATACTAAGTTTAACAGGTTCATTATATTCGTCCTCATATTTTTCAAGAATGTTTGTGGAGGTAAATTTGCTCATTGGGAAGAATTTATCCACAATATACCAAATTTTAGAACCAACAGAATCCATGTTTGTGACTTCTTGTTCTTCTTCAATATTCATCAAATCCATCATTTCAAATATTTTGAGAACTTTGTCTCTGGTTACATTGCCCTCTAATTTGATGTCATAATGAGCACCATCAGAGTCTTCCATATCTATTCTAATTCGTTTTTTTGTCATCTTTGAGATCTAACGGATCTAATGTTAACAGTTGAAATGATCCGCGAATGTTTGTTAACTAAATGGTTTGTTAACATTGACTGCCTAACCCACGCCTAGTTTGTTTTTTGTTATTAACAGTCAATCTTCAATTAACCTTTTAAATTAAGAAATTATCATGCCTGGAATGGAAATAAGGGGGTTAAAATGGAATATCCACAATGTTAACATTCATCTTAACGCCTGGAATGGAAATAAGGGGGTTAAAATGGGCTTTTCGAGGTTTTTCTTAACATTACTTTAACAAAAATGTTAATTTATTTTTAATTTAAAATCTAACTCACACACCAATATTTCCACTCTATCTTTTTCTTTAATTTTTTTAATAGAAAATCTAAAACTAACTAAAAATAATTAATTACAAACTAAACTACTATTACTATCCTATTCTATACTCTCTTAATTTAGATATAATTGTGTTATTGTTGAAAGGAAACAAAGGTGTGTGAGTATGTCTGATCCAATAGATGATTTACTAAATGCAGCAGAATCTGGAAAGTCAATAATAAAAAATCGTGATATTCTTCATTTTACATACATGCCAGATATTATCTTACATAGAAAAACTGAACAAGAACAAGTTACTCAATCCTTACTACCAATTCTAAAAAAATCAAGACCATCAAATCTCCTAGTATATGGAAAACCTGGAACAGGAAAAACACTTGTCGTAAAAAAAGTAATTTCTAAAATTCAAGAAAGAGTGAAAAAATCAAATTTCCCAATTAAATTAATTTATTCAAACTCAAAAGAACAAACCACATTATATGGACTATTAGTCAATCTAGGCAGGCAATTAGGCTTAAATGAAAAAGATTTACCCTCAAACGGGTTGGCAATTAGTGTAGTTTTTGAAAGATTACTTAACAAAATCGATGAGGGAAAACTAAACGCAATTTTTGTAATTGATGAAATTGATTATCTAGCCCAACTAATAGCAAAAACAGGCAAGGATATTCTCTATCAACTTACCAGAGCAAATGAGCGTCTAACTCAAGGTTCACTAACTTTGGTGGGAATTTCAAATGATCTAACATTTAAGGAAAGACTTGATCCTAGAGTAATTAGTAGTCTTGGAGAAGAAGAAGTTGTATTTACAAATTACAATGTTGAACAAATAAAAAAAATTCTTCAAGAAAGAATCAATGAATCATTCATTGAAGATTCAGTAGAGGAACCTGCCCTAAATCTCATTGCCGCACTTGCAGGAGGAGAACATGGAGATGCTCGTCGAGCAATCGATCTACTTCGGGTAGCAGGAGAACTTGCTGAGCGACAACAAGCAGACACAGTCACTATTGAGCATGTCAGAGAGGCCTCCCAAAAAATGGAAGAAAATAAAGAAGAAAAATCACTCAAATCATTTCCACTTCATGAGAAACTTGTCCTTATTGCAATAATGAAGGCAAATGGCTCTTCTACTGGAGAGATTTATTCTTCCTACAAAAATCTCTGTAAGGTAGTAGGAAAAGACGAGCTAACACAAAGAAGGATCACTCAAATGCTTAGCGAAATCGAACTATCTGGAATTATTTCTGGAAGACTAATCCACCAAGGCATTCATGGAAGGACAAAAAAATACAAACTCACAATATCATCTGAAATGATAAAAAAAACATTCAAAGATGATCTAACTTTGCAAGACATTGTCTAAATTAGAACTATAATTTTGATGATAGACTTGGAAAGTTTTTAAATTTACCAAAATAGCAATTCCAGGATTTGGGGTCATTCCAACACTAGCCTGAAATGGTGTCTGTTTCTGCCATGAGCCAGAATTTACCAATAAAACTCCCTTGTACATATCTAATTGTGCTCTATGTACATGTCCCACATGAAAGATATCTGGAATGTTCTGAATAACCAAAAGATCCTCCATTTCAGGTGCTATTGGTGTCTGGCTACCATAAATTGGACTGAGATGTCTTGCCCTGAGTAGATGCCTCATTACATCAGTAGGTCTGTCATAACTTAGACCTGGTGTGGTCTTTACAATATCATCTATACTCTGTCCATGAAACATTGAAACCATAACCCCATTTAATGAGACTACAGCCGGATTGCCGACCATAAACACATTTTCTCTTTCCCACAAACCAGAATTGTATTTTTTTGGTATAGCCGGCTGTGGCAATGCTCTTCTTCCAGGATCATGGTTTCCTGGCATTATGATAATCTTCACATTTTTTGGAATTTTGTCAATCAAATCTTCTACTTTTTTTAATTGCTCTTGAATCGTCTGACAAACCAATTCTTTATTTTGATTTGGATATATCCCTACCCCATCTACCACATCTCCACCAATTAAGACAAATCGAATTTTCCTTGCAACTGGATCCGGACTTGATATCCATGATACAAATTCTGAAAATTCATCTTCCATGAAATATTTACTTCCAATATGCAAGTCAGAAAGAAATACTGCATATACCTCACTCTCTGACTTGTTCTTTGCTTGTTCAGGAATATCCGGCAAAATTAGATCCTTAATGATATATCCTGAATTTTTACCTGAACCAATTCTTACCATGATAAATTGATCAATCAATAATTTACCTGCAGTTTTTTGCAATTCCTCATCAAAAATAATGCCCTCAAACGAGCCTGACGGGTCCTCCAGAACTATTTTTGTGATGTTTCTCTCAGAATTTCTAATAGTTACTAATCCACACACATACAAATCATCTTCAATTTTTGCATTTTTCAAGGATGCTGCAGATTTGAGCATTTTTGACTCTGGCCTGTCTGAGATAATTCGTTTAAGCTTGTTAAAGCGACTTAAAAATAGAGCATTGTATCCCTTTACTCCCTCTCCTGATGTTATCTTACTAGTAGGATCTGATAATATCTTAATTTCACTTTCTAATGATGAATCATCTTTAATTCCAAGATATGTTTCCAAATCGTCTTGGTTAATCTGAAATAATTTTTGTCTTGTTTTTTCTCTAACTATTTCTTTTATGCTCTTCTCCAATTTTTTTACATCAACGTTTTCTAAAATTTTAAAAGCATCTGGATGAATCTGAAATCCTTTGTTTAATGCATAGTTTAATGCAAAGGCAAGTTCCTTTTTCATATCAAAAAGTACAATCTGGTTTAATTAAATCTGTGCCTACACTAACCCTCAAATATTGTTCATAGAATATGGATATATGAATAAAATTAGAATAATTACATTCTTTGTATTTTTAGGGCTTTTTGCAGCTTTATTTCAACTTGGTTCATTATCTTCTGTCACTGAAGAAGAGGCAGAAGCCTTTATGGCAGAATTTGAAGATCTTGTTTTAGACATTGACGCATTTGGAATATTTATCCATAACCTGACTATTACCCTTCCAATGTTTATTCCGGGATTTGGTGTTGCATGGGGACTCTTCTCTGCTTGGTCTACAGGTTTTGCCTTTGCTTCAATAGCTTTGACTACCCCTCAAATTGCAGAAATCCAACCACTCACAATTCTTTTCATGTCTCCATTTGGATTGATGGAACTAATTGCATACTCTTTTGGAATATCTCGAAGTTTTATTCTGATTAGAGCGATTGTAAAAAAAATTAATCTAACTCAATTCATCAAACCAACCATGATTGAAATTGGAATTGTTATAGGTCTTCTTTTAACTGGAGGATATCTTGAATTTTACATGATAGAAATGGCTCAAGAGCAAGGACTAATGGACATGCCTGGATTCTAATTTTTCTAATTACCCATCGATTTGCCTAATCAGTCTAAAATAATTTAGTAGCAAATTATAAACCAAATTAGATGAGAATTTAATCATGAAGGTAGTCTTTACATTATTAGCTTTACTTGTAGTTTCATCAGGATATTTTGTAAATGAATCATTTGCAGAGATTTCTGAAAATCAAGCATTTCTTTTAGAAGGTTCTGGCTTTGCAGTAACCGAAGAAATCATCAAAATATCAGAAATTGATATAGGATTGTCTTCTCAAGATCAGAGCAGAAGTACAATTAACTTTCTTGTAGAAGACGGTTTTATCACATTAAATGACAAAGAATTTCTAATTTCTAATTTAGAAGGTAAATTTTTGCGTGAAGGAAAGTACATTCGAATAAACGGTGAAGTTGAAAGTTCAAGTGGTTTTGATACCTCAATTAGCTTTTTTGGAAGACTAGTTGAAGAAAGCAAGGATGCATCAGTTTATGGTTTTACTGGTAGAATTACAACGTCTGATGAAACTTACAAAATAATTTACACAACAAAATTATCTACTTTATCTAAAATTGATACAACAATAATTGAAGAATCAAATGATGTTACACTTTACATTCTCAAAGGATCTTTTTCACAAGGTATTGTAGATAGTTATATTGGTGCAGGTTCAGTTAGAGATCAAACAGTTTCAACACAGAGTTCAGGTGATCCTTTTAGATTGAGATACTTTTCTCAGGATAGAATCTCAGTTGAACCAGGTTCTTCTATAACAATAGTAAATAATGACATTGTTTCTCATACTGTTTTTAGTGGAAAAGAAAATTATGGCGATCGACATGATCCATTCACAGCAGATGGTAGAATTGTAACTGATACTATTGAACCAGGAAAATCAGTTGTGATAACATTTGATGATGCAGGATTTTACAGGTTATATGATCCTGATTATCCATGGATGAAAATTATAGCCTATGTATTTCCGGCTTCAGATAGTTTGATTTTGGGTGAAGGACAAAACTCAGGAAACTAATTTTTCCACTGCCATCTATAATTCATATATGAATCGAGATTAACTTGATTGAACACCATCACAGATAAATCAGAAAATTCTTTTCCTTCCAAATCTTTTACTGTACCCTCGAAACTTGTTTCATTTTTAGTAGTTATTGCCTCGAAAACATGCACTTTCATCTTTTCAGTATCAAAATTATGTTCACTGAGGTAGACAGCTATTTCAGAAGGCATGAAATGCTTGTCTGGTTGTTTTGGCCAAGGTCGGGGAACCAAAACTACACTAAAACCATCAATCAATGCTTTTTGCAATTCCAATTTCTTATCTTCAATTGGCGTTGTTACATGCATTGTAATTACTTTTGATTTATCAAGAGGAACCTTTGCTCTTGATGCAGCAACTTGAATTGAACTAATCCCTGGAACAACTTCAACTTCACCAAAAATTTCTATTAATCTATCTACAACTTCAGATTCTGAAAAATTCACATCACCAGTAAATGGAATCACTAGCGTTCTATCACCTAATTTAGGAAGAATGTTTTGATAAGAATCTTCTTGATCATTCATAGTAATTTCATAGATTTCTTTTCCCACAATCAAATCTTCAATTGTTTTTAGAGTGTATTTGTAACCGATTATTACATCACAATTCTGAATAATCTCTTTTACAATACCTGTTACATATTTTGGAGAACCAGGTCCAACACCTACAGCGTAAACTTTCAATTTTATTTCGTAAATTTCTGTCTGTCTTTAATATATTGCACAAAAGGCTTCCAATCCACTTTCATGTATTTTGTAGGCTCTTTTGCAGGATATTTTACCCAATCTTGGGCTATTGAATACTGAAATTTCTCATCTTTTCCATCTTTTTGATATTCTAATTGTAATGAACTTCCCCAATCTTTTTCTGTATAACTAATACTGGAAATATCATCAAATCTTAATTCAATATTCCTATCATCTTCACAATCATGCATCAAATCTTCTTCATTGTATCCGTCATGACGAATCATTGTATTTTTTGATTTGATAAAATTCACAACTTGTCTTTGAGTAATGGCTTTCCACCAATTCATTTTAGATTCTGTCTTATGAATAAACATCAAATGTTTGTCAGTTAATATCAACATACCTTCTTTTCCACCAATTGAAAAGAATTTTTTAGATTCCCTCCACACTGAAACTAAATGTGCCTGAATCTTTTCTTCAGGTTCCATATTTGTTGATCTATTTGACTTTGTTAAAAATCAATACTATTAGCTTTTAAGTGAGATTTGACGGAAAAAAATTATTGAATAAAATACTCTTAATTTTCTCTGTCTCAATTCTTTTGGTAAGTTTTGGAAACAATGTATTTGCTCAATTTGATGATAAAGTAGCAGTACTGGAAACAAATCTTGGAACAATTATAATTGAATTTTTCCCAGATGATGCCCCAAATCATGTTGATAATTTTATCAAACTAACTGAATCTGGATTTTATGATGGCACTCTTTTCCATAGAATCATTCCAGGATTTATGATCCAAGGTGGAGATCCTAACACAATTGACGGTGATCCAAATACCTGGGGAACTGGTGGTCCAAACACAAGTGTGGATGCTGAATTTAACACGATCAAACACAATCGTGGAATAATTTCCATGGCAAGATCAGCTGATCCTGACAGTGCTGGCTCACAATTTTTTATTGTTCATGCTGATTCTAATTTTCTGGATGAACAATATACTGTATTTGGTAGAATTGTAACTGAAGAAAGTTTTGAAACATTAGATAAAATTGCATCAGTAGAAACTGTTTCTCAAGATAGACCACAAGATCCTGAGCAAGTAAAAATTACAAAAGTTTCAATAATTAATCGTTATGAAGTATCAAATATTCTTGAATTACCAGAACCAGAACGCACTGAATCAATCATAACTCCTTCAACTGGTAATCAAAAATATGAAAGTGTTGAGCTTGATGTAGGATTCAGTGTACCTGAAGGGTGGCTATTACAAACTCCAGATAAAACAGAAGCAAATGCTCCTGATGTAGTTGCAGTTGGACCTAAAACAGGAGTAATGAATCCTGTAATATCACTAACAGTACAAGAAACCGGTCAAAGAACTCTAGATGAGATAATTTCTGAAAAAATTGAATTAATCAATCCCGCAGTTGATGCAGGAAATCTAAAAATTATTTCACAAGAAAAAATGGTCATTAATGGATATGATGCATATGTGATAAATGCACAAGCAGACTTTTTATCCAATGGAGAAAGTTTTGAGGTACAATTCAAGGAGATTATGATTTATGATACTGAAAAATTTTATTCTCTTGCATATAGTAACGAATTAAATGATTTTGAATCCCAACTTCCAAGATTTGAAGAAACAATAGATTCCTTTAAAATATTATCAGAAGACGCCTCAAACGATGAGACAATGAATGAAACATCAACTGAAGAAGGAGGTGGATGTCTAATAGCAACTGCAACCTTTGGCTCAGAACTTGCTCCCCAAGTACAACAACTCCGAGAAATTAGAGATAATATTATTTTATCAACAGAATCAGGAACTGCTTTCATGAGTGGATTTAATCAATTCTATTATTCATTTTCACCTACAATTGCTGATTTAGAACGTGAAAGTCCTCTTTTCAAAGAATTTGTAAAACTCTCAATTACCCCAATGTTGTCCACATTATCAATTCTAAATTATGCAGATATTGACTCTGAAACAGAAATGCTGTCTTATGGAATTGGAATTATTTTAATGAATGTTGGAATGTATTTTGCAGCACCTGCAATAATTATCTACAAAATTAAAAAATAGATTATTCTCTTTTTTACCAAACATCATCTACTTCATCGAGTAGCTTGTATTCTTTCTCAGTTTCACGTTTCATTAATTTCAGTCTAGAGATATCTCTATCAAAGAACAAATCTATCATCCAATCAAGAAATACACGAGTTTTTTTATCAAAGGTTGTAATTTTTGAGAGGTATACGTTTCTCCAAATTAACCAAGCCCAAAATCCTGAGATATTTATTCCCAAAAATGTAGCAATTCCTGATCTTTTTCCAATAATTGCCATTTGTCCCTTGGAATGATAGACAAATTTTTCTTTTTTAGAATTTTTAATTAACGATATTAAATTTTTAGCCGCAATCTTTGCCTGAGCTTCTGCAATTTGTGCAGTTGGTGGTAATGGCCTTTCTGTTTTAGGATCTATATGTAATGCACAATCTCCAATTGCAAATACTCCTGGAAAATCTGAAACTTCAAGGTAATCATTCACAATTACTTTTCCTTTTTCAGTTTTGAACATAGATCTCTTAATTGTATTAACTGGTGTAATTCCCGCAGTCCAAATCAAAGTTTTTGTAATTATTGAATATATTTCAGATGTATCGACTGAGTCTTTTGGGTTTTCATCTAGTGATTTAGTAGTAACTTCATTTCCATCAAAACTAGTAACTGCTGTTTTTAATCTGATGTCAATTCCCCTCTCTACCATCTTATCTTTTGCAAAATCAGCTAGTTTTTGATTAAATCCAGGTAAAATCATCCCTAAAGCTTCTAACACAATAACTTTGAGATCTTCTTTGTGAATTGTAGGATAATATTTTCTTGCATCCAAAAGAAGATCCATTAATTCTCCTGCAGTTTCAATACCTGCAAATCCTCCTCCTACAACAACAAAATTCAAAAAACTTTTTCTAAGTATTGGATTAGTTTCATTTTCTGCTTGTTCAAGCATATCAATAACTCTATTTCTTAACAAAACAGCATCATTGAGTGTCTTCATGGTGTATGCATTCTTTTCAACATCAGCCATTCCAAAAAAGTTAGTTTCACTGCCAAGTGCAACAACTAGAAAATCATAATGTATTGAAATTCCTCTTTTCTCTCCTGATCCCCACAATGTTACAATTTTTCCATAAGGATCTACATTTTTGATTCTGCCCTCATAGAATTTTGTTTTTTTACAAACGGTTCTAATTGGCAAAACAATATGTCTAGTTTCAATCATTCCAGAGGCTACTTGTGGTAGCATTGGTGTAAATAATAGAAAATTATCTTCACTAATCATTACTAGTTCAGTTTCAGGATCATCCCCAAATTCTGATTCTAACTGTCTGGCACATTCTACCCCTGCAAATCCTCCCCCTAAAATCACAATTTTTTTCTTATTTCTTGCCAATCGTGCCCTTTCCACAAATTGGGTGAATATATGCTATAAGATAATTTTCAATAAATTCACTACTGTGCTCAGGTTCTCATAATATCAGAATGTAAAATCTCATAGGCTCTGGATGAATCCCTTTCATTTAGAATAATTGTGATGTTATCCTGACTGAAAAATGCATTAACTAATTCTACTCCATTTGCATGCAAAACTTCAGCAACATAAGATACTACATCTGATTGATTTTGAGAGTTTGGAATTGAAATTCTAATTTTTGCAAGGCCAGTACTAAACATATCCTCATTTTCTGGAATATTGCTGAAAATCTGTCTAATATCATCCATATCTTCAGCCAAAAATCTAAAGGAATCAGACAATCTAAAAAAATCATAGTTGTTAGTTACCTTAGAGAATTTGTCTAAAATTACCATGGGATCCATTTCGTTTGAATCCTTTACAGAAAATTTGACATCCATTATGCCATCAGTTAATGACAATCTTGCATTTTTCAAAACTGATTCTTCTTTGACTTCCTCTTTAATTTCAAATGAATCAGCAAATCTCTTAATTGCAACAACTACAGTATTGAGATTAACAGAGTTTCCTAGAATTTTTTCAATCTCTGGTTGAATCTTTACTGCCAAAGCTGTATAGTTAATCAAATCCATTTTCATACAATCATATACTGGTCGATTTCTAGTAATGATCTCTCTTACTAGTTCAGGTATGGATACATTTGTAGTCCTCATTAAAACTATTATATCATGTCAGTTATAAGAGGATTATGTAAGAAATCAAATTTTTATCAATAATCTTTATATAATGTCATATGTATTACATTAAGTAGATAAATATGACAAACTTCTTTGATAGTGAATTTGATAGAATCTTCAAAAAAATGTCAAACTCTTTTTTTGATATAGATGACGTTTTTAAGGAATTCAAGGGAAATGGTTCTGAATCAGGTCCATTCTTTTACGGTTATACAATGACCGTTGGTCCTGATGGAAAACCTGTTGTAAACTAATATGGAAATATCAAACCAGGCCTTCCACAAACTTCGGATGCACGAGAACCACTTGTTGACACAATTGTCGACGAAAAAGAAAAAGTAGCAAAACTCATAGCTGAGATGCCAGGAGTAGAAAAGTCTGATGTCAAAATTGTTGTTGAAAATAATACGGTTGATCTTTCAGCAGAACATGATAATAAAAAATATCATGTTAAAGTTCCTGTTCAACATAAAGTTGATGAAAACTCTGCAAAGGCTACTTACAAAAACGGAGTTTTGGAAATCGTCTTTAAGTTAGTTGAAGAACAAAAACCAAAAAGCAAAACAGTGGAGGTTGAATAAACCCCTCTTTATTTTTGAGGTAATGATATGAGTGAAATAATTTTAAAAATAGAAGAAAGCCCACAACAACATATTGGAAGAGGTAGAGCTATAATTGATCCTAAAATTATTGAGGATCAAAAATGGAATACTGGACAAATACTAGAACTGACATACAATAAAAAAACACATGTAAAACTTTGGCCCGGAGTACCTGAAGAATATGGTTCAGGTATTATCAAAATAGATGGTATGACAAGACAAAATATTGGAGCTGGAATTGGTGATAAAATTTCACTAAAATCAGTAGAAGCTGTAAATGCTGAACAGATTGTTTTGTCTCCAACTGAAAAAATTGCTGCAGAAGGATTGCAAGAATATATGATTTACAACTATCTTAATCATGTATTTACAACAGGAGATTCAATTTCTCTTAATACACAGATGGGTGGTAGAGTTCAATTTATTGTGACAAGTACTAAACCATCAAAACCTGTTTTAGTAACAGAAAACACAATATTCAAGATTGGAGCAATGACCAAAGCAGTTGATTCATCCGTACCAAGAATAACATATGATGAGCTTGGAGGCCTAAAAAATGAAGTTCAAAAAATTCGCGAAATGGTCGAATTACCAATGAGACACCCTGAATTATTTGACAAAATAGGCGTAGAAGCACCAAAAGGCGTACTTTTGTATGGTCCTCCAGGAACCGGTAAGACGCTACTAGCAAAGGCAGTAGCTGGAGAAACAAATGTTCACTTTATCTCATTAAGCGGTCCTGAAATAATGGGTAAACATTATGGCGAAAGTGAAGAGAGAATTAGAGAAATCTTTACTCAGGCTGAAGAAAATGCTCCTAGCATAATTTTCATCGATGAGATTGATTCTATTGCTCCAAAAAGAGATGAAGTCTCTGGTGAACTAGAGAAAAGAATTGTTTCACAATTACTAACCCTAATGGATGGTATGAAGTCTAGAGGTAAAGTTGTAGTAATTGCAGCAACAAATAGACCCGATTCAATTGATCCTGCACTTAGAAGACCAGGAAGATTTGACAGAGAAATTGAAATTGGAATCCCTGACGATGAAGGACGATTCGATATTCTTTCAATTCATACACGTGGTATGCCAATTGATGAAAAAGTAGATCTAAAACAAATCTCAAAAACTACACATGGATTTGTCGGAGCAGATTTAGAAGTATTATCTAAAGAAGCTGCAATGAAATCCCTTCGTAGAATTCTTCCTGAGATTGACTATGATGAAGAAAAAATTTCATCAGAGATACTTGAAAAGATCCAAATCACCAGTGATGATTTTAGAGACGCACTAAAGGAAGTAAGTCCTAGTGCACTCAGAGAAGTTCAAGTCCAAGTTCCAAATGTAAGTTGGGATGATGTTGGTGGATTAGATGATCTAAAAGAAGAACTCAAAGAAGCTGTTGAATGGCCAATCAAATACAAAGACGCATATGATTATGTCAATGTAGATTCACCAAAAGGAATTCTACTCCATGGTCCTCCAGGAACCGGTAAGACACTGATAGCAAAGGCTCTTGCAAAAATGACAGAGTCTAATTTTATCAGCATCAAGGGTCCTGAATTACTCTCAAAATGGGTAGGAGAATCTGAAAAAGGAGTAAGAGAAATCTTCAGAAAGGCAAGACAGGCAGCTCCATGCATCATATTCTTAGATGAAATTGATGCACTTGTTCCAAAAAGAGGAAGCGGAAGCTCTAATTCACATGTTACAGAAAATGTAGTGTCTCAAATCCTAACAGAAATTGATGGATTAGAAGAACTAAACAATGTGTTGATAATTGGTGCAACAAACCGATTAGACATTGTAGATGAAGCCCTTCTTAGACCAGGCAGATTCGATAGAATCATCAAAGTTCCAAATCCTGATGAAAAAGGAAGATTGCATATCTTTGAGATTCATACAAAGAAAAAACCTCTTGCAAGTGATGTGAAAATATCAGAAATTGTAAAGTTGACTGATAATTTTAGTGGTGCTGAGATTGCAGCAGTAGCAAACAGAGCAGCTATAACAGCTTTGAAGAGATATGTTTCAGGCAAATCAAAGAATGTAAAGGAGATCAAGATTACCCAACAAGATCTGATTGACGCTGTGGATAAGGTAAAGCCTCAAAAGAAAGAGGCTCCCATCCTTAATCCATAAAATAGTCTAAATACTAAGAAAATGATGAAAAATCATGAAACTATATCTTGACTTTGAACCTTGTAAAGAATGCAATGAAATGATGACCGGATTAAGTAGTCCTGAAATGTTATTTGCAGATGAAAAAACTAGAGCAGATGAATCAGCAAAGTTTCTTAGACATTTGACATATAATCACAACGAAGTGGTTCAAGCTGTAATGGAAGATCTTCCAAAACAAAAAAGAGATCAAGAGCCTGATTTCTACAAGTGACCCTTTTTTATTCTTAGAAATTAGTAATTATATTCATATACAAAACTGCCGTAAGGTTTTTGTGAGATTTTAAGATGAAATCTGTTTTTATTTTTAGCATGATTGCCCTACTTACATCTGTGAGTTTTTTACAAATTACATTGGCATTCGAAACAGAACAGGAACCAGAACCACCACAAATTCCTGAACCCAGTCCTTCTCCAGAACCAATTAGAATGCCAGATCCTGAACCTGTCCCAGACCCTTTTCCAAAAGAATCTGATTCAGAAAAAGTGAAACGATTAACTCAAGAAAATGATAAGCTAAAACAACAAAATAGTTATTTACATAGCCAAATATCTTCTCTGAAAAATGACAAATCAAGATTACAAACAGAAATTTCAGAACTCAATAATTCTATACAAAGTCTTAAAGAAATCACATTAGAACAAATTCGTGTAATTATGGATTTGGTAAATCAATTAAAAGAAATAATATCTGAAAAAATATTTTTTCCTACAATAAGATTATAGGATTTTTAGATTATCTACTCAATTAGCTTTAATGTTTTCTTAATTAAAACAGCTCTGTTTCTGATGGTAACATCACTTATTCCAGATTCCACTGAAAATCGCTTTTGACTGATTTTCTCCCCATTCATTATACAAGAAATGTATAACGATGCAGCAGCTTGTGCTACAGGGTGTTTTCCAGCAGTAATCTGTTCTTTTTCACATCGTTTTAGTATCTCAAATGCATCTCGTTTTGTTTTCTCTTTTAGATTCATATTGTTTGAAATTTTTGAGATAAACGATGTGGTATCATATTGATTAAGATTTAATCCAAGCTTTTTGATTATGGTTCTCAAATCTCGAGAAAGTATTCTTCTTTCTACATTTCCAGCTTCTGCAATATCGTTTAAAGTTCTTGGAATATTGTTTTCTCTACATGCTGCATACAGTGAGGCTGAAATCAATGAGGTCATTGTTCTTCCTCTGGTTAGTTTTGCATTAACCACTTTTCTGTAAATATAGGCAGCATTTTCTACAACATTGTCGGAGATTCCTAACTTTGTTTTCATTCCATGAAGCAATGTGAATGCCTTGCTTAAACTGGCAGTCTTTCTTGATTTGCTTCTTTGATCCCATGTTCGTAATCTGTTAAACTCGTATTTTGTTTTGCTAGATAATGCTTTTCCAGTAGAATCTTTATTCGTGCCAATTACAGTTGATAATCCTCTATCATTCATTGTTAGTGATGAAGCAGGACCTGTTCTTGACATTTTCATAAAGTCTTCCGAAGTGTAACCGTTGTTTTCATATGATGCGTCAGCCATATTTTGCAATAAGATAAGACCGCAACCCCCACAAACAATTTCTCCTCTTTCAGAATCTGTAATTGCAGGGTAGGTTTTGCAAGTATCAAGTTGACACTTTACATCATAATCGTTTGAATAATTTCCTACCACTATTGATTACTATGGGTGATTATAAAATAAAAATAATATGATTCAGGTAATTTAAGATTCAAAACTATTCTTTACATACTGAAAATTCCTTAAATTTTTGTTAAAATAAAATTCTTAATTATAATACAACACACATTGTAATAAATGTTAAAAAATGAAAAATAATTTTTTTACAAGTTTATTTTCTAATTGATTCTAAAGAATGTCCACGATTTGTAATCATTTGAGTTACTGCTTCTACAGTATAATCAATTCCGTGTTCTTCTTCAAAATGATTTCTTAATTTTTCAATTGTACTGATAGATTTTTCTCCATCAAGAATGTATTCACATTCAAAACCATAGTCATCACATCTCAATTTTAATGTCATTCAGTTTAGAAAAAAATTGAACCTATAAAAACCATAGACCTATTTTCTTAATCAAAACAAGATTAGGTATGAATTTGACCCGAATCTCATCCAAATAGCACTAATAACGTCAATAATTTCTATCGTGTATATGAAAGGCCTAGAGTTTGTTTTTCTTGCAGTAGGTTCTGTATTAGGAGCATATCTGAGATTCAAAATTATTGAATCTCCACTGCTTTTTAATACAATACCTGTTAATGTTTAGTAGTCAATGTAATTGGAGCATTTATTCTTGGTGCCTTTATTGTAATGTCTCAACAATGGCATCTTGATGGAAAATATTCTCTTTTTGCAGCTATAGGATTTTGCGGTTCACTTACTACCATGTCTGGACTAGCACTTGAATCCAATACTTTTCTTGAACACAATCATTATGGAGCATTTGCAATCAATTTACTAGCTAATGTAGGATTATCAATTGCAGCACTAATTGGAGGAAAGTCATTAATGAATGCAATTATTAATAATTAATTAGAAATGGTCTATTCATATCAAGTCGTAAAGTTTCAAACGATTTCTTTTGTACAAGGAAATCATTGGTCTCAATCAGTAGGAGATAAAGGAATTCTTTACAAATCACTCAAAGATCCGTTTTCAAAACTTATTGTTCAATCTTATAATGGTTCAAAAAAATTATATCATGTACCAAAAGATAGAACAGTTGTTGTAACAAATGATACTATACATTTTCTAGGCGAATTAGCCTAGTTATTTGAAAAACTGATCAACTTGATCTCTATACTTTAAAGCAATCTTTCCAAAATCTTTAAAATCATCAGCAGTTGGATATTTCATTTTCATAGCAAACTGATTGACAAATACAGATAACGCACTACCAATTATCAAATTGTATACTCCATCTGCAACATTATTTGAATAAGGAAATGCAACTCTGATAAATGGCAAATATGTTTCAGTCTGAGAAATCATTAATTTGATATGTTTCTCAACAAATTCTTCCACATCTGCAGGAATTGCCATAACAATACTTGTATTGATTTCTTATAAGTAGAACTTTAATTCTTAGGCATGAATTTTTATCTAATAATTTGAGCCATGTACTTTTCTTTACCTTTTCTACTTCTTGGTAAACATCTCAATTGTCTGTTACAACAAGGACAAATAATTCCCTCAAACTCTACAAATACCTCACAATAATTACATCTTTTTTGTCCAGCAGCATACCTACCAATTTCTGATGGTTTTAGTGCCTTGTATTCTTTACATTTCCCTATACAATAAGTCATTAAATAGAATAAAATCATCTAAAGATAAAACGTTTGATTGCACTGCACTCACTTTTTCAAATTCTTTTAAAATGAAATTAAATTTATACAACTAATTCTATTTTTCATTATTGATTGAATTAGACAAAAAGGTATTTGGAAATATCACAACCAAAGAAATTATTGGTGCAGATCCGCCTGCAATACCTGACACTAGAGATATTTTTGAAAAAGAATTCTCAATACTTCTTGCAGAATTGTCATCACAACCAAAAATAAATCTTGAAAAAATTTTAGATGAATAGAAAATTGCTGAAACTCACATCAATACTAGGCCAGGTGCAATGGCATTGGCTCAAGACAAAAGTCAGATGTTCAATAAGTACAATGAAAAATATATTCAATCGATTAAAGAAAAACTTGATTCATAACACTCCTAAACTCTCTATTTCTAAAATACAATCTAAGAGACATTCTAAAATACGCACAAAATTTTCTAAAATTGTCTAGTTTTGTAGTTTACAATATTCTATTCTTTTTTAGGTTCCTCAGTTCCTTTTACAAATCCACCTTCAACTGATTCTGGTGGTGGGATCTTCTTTGATTTTCCTAATCCTATTGTTGTAATAATTACTGATGATAAAATGATAAAGAATACAAGTTGTGGATATGCTTCTGCATTTGGCAAACCCATAGTAATTGGATATGTTGCAAGTACTGCAGCTGCTAAACCTCTTGGAATCATAGAGTTTGTTACTGCTCTATCCAAAAGTGAAAATCTTTTTGTCAGTGTAATCTTGCCAACAAACAACCTTCCAAAGTATACAGCAATTGTTATCAAAACTCCAAAAATCAAATATTCTATTTGACCGAAACTTGCCATCAATCCCACAAACACAAAGAAAAATGATCTCACCAAAAATGTCAATTGATTATGTGTTGGATCATCCAACTCAATTCTAGGTAGTTTAAATCTGAGTATTTTTGCAAGATGACTTTTGTTTCCAATCATCAAACCAAATACTAATGCAGTTAATGCTCCAGATTCCCCAAATGAATTTGCCAAGAAGAATAAAACAAACAAAACACCTAATGTAAGCATGTATGCGTGTTGAGCATTTCCAAGCTTTGTCGAAACATACATCCATGGAATTCCTACCCCAAACCCAAGAACTAGACCAACTACAACTGCTCTTCCAATAGTTTCTTGTAGTGTTTCAATGTTAAACTGTCCTGCTAATACTGCTTCAAATAAGATGAACGCAACAATAGTGGCTAAAATATCAGTTAATGCAGATTCAAAACTTAGCATTGATTTTGTTTCTTCTGAAATTTTGATGTTTCTAACCAAACCAAAAACTATTGCAGAACTACTTCCACCTACAATGGAACCCAATAGAATACTTTCTAACCATAACCACCCTAATGCAAAATGAGCCGCAAGTGTGATCATGACAACTGATAAAACAAAACCAAGAATTGCAAGTGTAAATGAAAAATGAGCAGTTTTTATGACATGTTTGATGTCTAGATTTAATCCACCATCAAACATAATTATTATCAATGCTAATGCTGCAAAGTATGGCACCACTTGAATTACAGCTTCAGGTTGAATGAGTCCAAATACTGGTCCAATAATTACACCAAGAACCATTAGAAAAGCTACATCTGGAATACCTGTTTTTTTAAAGAATGCTTCTCCTGCTACTCCTAGAAAAATTACTACGCCTGCTGCAAGTAATATTACATGAGCTTCAGCAATAGGCCCATCTTGAATTGATAATGTTCCTATAGAATTTTGCAATTCTATAATTTTTGATAAAATTATAGTTGTATCAAAACTAGGTAATGTAATGTCTCCAGTTTGTCCTCTAAACAAATTCAAGATTGATAAAATTATGAGATTCATTAATGTCTGAATATAAACACATCTGGATAAAAGTTAAACTCGATTAATTTAGTATTTTTAGGCTCTAACTGATTTTTAAATAACATATTCTAGACAAGAATATTATGAGTGCTACAAATCAACTACGTGCAGATCATGATCAAGTTCGCCGTTTAGAAAAATTAGTAGGTAAATGTGCTGATGAACTATACAAAGGTACTAAAATTCCGTTTTCAGATCTAACTAAAATTACAATAATAATCTCAGAATTTGTCGATACCATACATCATTCAAGGGAAGAAGATTCATACTTTCCATGTGTAGCAAGCTATGATTCATTGAAAGAAGAAATTCGAAAATTTATGATAGAGCATGAATTTGGAAGAAATATTGCACGACAAATCTCACACCACCTAAAAAGATGGAAAGATGGAGAAAATGCACAAGAACCAGTATCACGATATTTGAGAACATATGGCATTTTCCTAAATGATCACCTTAACAAAGAAAACAAATTTTTTGATGAAGCAGAAGCAGATGTTTTATCTAAAGAAGAAGAAATTGAAATGTATGAACAATACAGATCAGTTTTTGCCATAGTGAAAAAGGTAAATG
Source organism: archaeon (assembly GCA_024276695.1). Classification (GTDB taxonomy): domain Archaea; phylum Thermoproteota; class Nitrososphaeria; order Nitrososphaerales; family Nitrosopumilaceae; genus Nitrosopumilus. The sequence continues at coordinate 19,374 of JAJRWR010000014.1, read as the reverse complement.
AAATGATTGCAGAAATTGATTATTTGGAAAATCAACCTTGGGCTAAAAATTAACGTAAGCTCTTTATGGGTTATTCAGATATTTTTGTTCATGAAACCTTTAATTCTTTGGATGACCGGTCTTCCTTGTTCAGGAAAGACTACCATCGTAAAAGATTTGCAAAAAGATATTCCAAATTTGGCCATGCTTGATGGTGATGAACTAAGAGAATGGTTCTCTCCAAAAGACTTTTCAAAAGCTGGACGTGATGAGCATAACAAAAAAGTTGCTCATTTGGCAAAGCTTTTGCTAAAACATGGTGTTCCAAGTGTAGTATCTCTTGTATCACCATATCTTGAAAACAGAAAAAATGCCAGAGAGATTATCGCTGCAGGTGATCAGTTTGCAGAATGTTATGTCAAATGTTCACTTGAAAAATGTGAGGAAAGAGATGTCAAAGGTATGTATGCCAAGGCAAGGAAAGGAGAAATCAAAGGATTTACCGGAATTGATGATCCTTATGAGGCTCCAGAAAAAGCAGATTTAGTAGTAGATACCGAGCATGATTCACTTTCAGATAGTGCAAATAAAGTAAAGGACTTCCTTAAAGGAAGAAACCTACTCTAATTTTTTAAATTCTTCAACTATTTTATCATGAACTAGTCCGTTTGTTACTAGAATTCCATTTTGATGATACACATCTTCATTATTGTATGTGAGATCATTTCCTGACATGTCTGTCATTTTACCACCAGCTTCTGAAATTATACAGTAAGATGCAGCAGTATCCCACTCTTTCATTTTGTTTGTAGTTGTAATGTATGCTTCAGCTTCACCCGAACTGATTTTCCCAACTTTTAATGAACTACCAATGCTTGTGAAATCCTCAATCCCTAATTTTTTAATAAATAACTTCTCTTTATCTGATAAATGATGTCTTGATCCAACAGTTCTACACTTTGGAATCTCTGAAATTTTAGTTACTGATATTTTACTCCACTCTTCATTTGAAAATCTAAATGCACCACTTCCTTTTTGTGCAACAAACAATGTTTTTTCTGTAGGCCATCCAATTATACCAAGAATTGGTTTTTTATTTTTGATTAAGGAAATCATTACTGTAAATTCACCTGTTTTGTCAATGAAATCTGAAGTCCCATCAAGAGGATCTATAATCCAAATAGTTTTTTTTGATAATCTATTTAGATCATCTTTGTCTTCTTCAGATAAAATTTGATGTTCTGTTTGTGAGAGAATTCCTTTGATGACCTCATTACTCTTAAGATCAGCGTCTGTAATCGGCGAATCATCATTTTTTGTAGTTGTCTTATAATCTCCTTGATAAATCTCTAAAATGGCACTACCGGCTTCATTTGCAGCCTTGATGGCAATATCTAATTCAGGAATCTTTTCAGAAATAGGAATACCTTTCAATAGAAATAACCTAAGTTGTGAGTTCTGGCTTTAATGTCCAAACAACCCCTAGAACAATAAATGGAATTGACAAAACTCCTATGATCGCGATAATGGTATTGAACTGTGCCATTGATACATCTGGATTATTAACTATCCATGGCAAAGGCAATGTGATTACTATCCAAATAATTCCTAAAAGAACAATTAATTTTGCTTTAGCTTTTCTATCTTTCATCATTTTTTGACCTCCGGAGTTGTATTAAATTCATGTGAATTCATTTTATTGATTCTCCCCCATCTACAGAGAGAATTGCCCCTGTAGTCCAAGACGCATCATCTGAGGCAAAATATAACACTGCTTTTCCCACTTCATCTGGTTGTCCAATTCTACCAATTGGATGCTCACTATCCATGAATTCCTTGTCTTTCTCAGTTTTCAAAAATGGTTTTGTCATATCAGTATCAACAACCCCAGGACAAACACAATTAACTCTAATTTTATCTTTAGAATATTCTAGTGCCCAACATTTTGTTAATAGAATCAAAGCAGCTTTTGATGCAGAATATGCATCGGCATTAAATCCTTGATATGCTTTGATTCCTGCATCTGATGAAATGTTAATTATTGAACCAGCTGTTTTTTGCAAATGAGGAATTGCTTCCTTGGTGAACCTAAACTGTCCTGTGAGATTTACATCTAGTACTTTATTCCATTCATCCTCATCAATCTCATGCAATTTTTTTATCTCTGGAAATATTCCGGCATTATTTACAAGAATATCTAATTTACCAAATTTTTCAATAATTTTGTTTACGACATTTTTTACATCATTTGTTTTTCTAATGTCAGCTGCAATACCTATGGCATTAGGAATTTCTAACACTGCCTTTTCTAATCTTTCTGTGTTTTTTGCAGTGATTGCAACTATTGCTCCATGTTCAGATAAAATTTTTGCAGTAGCAAGTCCTATGCCACGACTTCCACCAGTTACTAATGCAATTTTACCTGATAATCTCATAATGTCTTGGATTGAAATTCGTAATTTATAGATCTATTAACTTATAAATAGGTAAGAAATTACATAAAAAATAATGATTTTATACAAAATTTCATATTAAATTTTAAATACTTAAAGTTCCTATAGTAATTAATGTCGAAAGATATAATTGCTATCGACTAAAATTGCGTAGCCCCGCAGAACGAAAAAGGTGATCAGACGTTAAACGACTGACAAAGAGAGGAAATCTCTCATTGTTCTGTAACAAAGGGGTGTACGCCTTTTAATTTTCTAAGATATCCACAGATACCGAACCCATTGTTTCTCCATTTGGATTAATCATGATTGAAATTTCTTGCATTTCAGAAATTGAAATTTTCTTCTCTCCAACATAATCCCATGTAAAATATTCAGAGATTTCAGTTTGATGTGGTATTCCAACCAGTTCAAAATCTTCAGAAAAATCAAATGTATCTCCACTCAGTATTATTGACAGAATTTTTGGGCTACTTCCATTTGGAACAAATCTGAAAATATAGTCACCTTTCTGAATAGTAAATGAATCAGCATATTCTCCATTAACGTAAAGATTAGGATCTGCAAGCGTTACATGAAATACGATACTATTTTCTACATCAGGTCCATCTGATGAAAAACCAATTATCCCAATCACAATTATCAAAATGACTGGAATTATGATTATTTTTTTATTCATTATTACATGCATTTGCATATCTCAAATTAGAAAAATTTATCTCCAAAGCGAGCCTATTTTAAATACCTATTTTTTGTTAGTTAAATTTAATGTCCTGTGAACCATTCTTTACACAGGAAATTAAGTACATATTCCAAAATTAAACTCATGCCTAATTTGTCCGATAAATGGTCCAGTCAACCTAAACCTAGTATTGCTGACAAAATTAATGATACAATCAAGCCTAAAGGTGCCTTGAAACCAAGAGTTCAAGAAGGTATTAAAAAATTACGATTACAAATTAAAAAATTAGATACAATGCTATCAAACTTACAAGAACGTGACGCAAAATTATTTCAACGAATCGTAGAAGCAACACAAAAGCATGATACTCAAACCACCAAAGTTCTTGGAAATGAATTAGCCGAAGTTAGAAAAGTTACAAAAATTTTGAGTAGTGCTAGAATAGCATTAGAACAGATTGAATTACGATTATCTACAACTTGTGATCTTGGAGATACTGTAATGGCTATAATGCCAACAATGGGATTAATGAAGAATCTCAAATCCTCTCTTGGCAAAGTAATGCCTGGAGCAGAGGCAGAAATTAGTCAAATGGCTGAAATGCTTGGTGGCTTTATGACAGAAAGCTTCTCAGGGGATGCAGCATTTGGAATGGATGAAACAACTAACGCTGAATCTGAAAGTATTCTTAAAGAGGCAGCTGCAGTAGCTGAAAGTTCTGCAGGCCAAATGTTCCCATCAGTTCCTTCAAATGCAAGTTCATCATTTGAAGCAACCACAAAGTTTTACTAAATACATTTACAATATCTCTGAGAAAATAAAATTTATTTAATTTTAGAATTATGCATCTAGAGAATCTCTGGATTCTTTGATCTTCTTAACTCTACTATTTTCATCATCAATAATTTTATCAACACCTGATAGTTTATCTCTCAAATTATTGATTATTACTCCTACCTCATCAGCTTCAGTTTCTACTTGTTTTCTTTTGTTTGCCAGCTCACTAATTCCTCTATTTTCCTCTTCAATGTATTCACTGACTTTTTGTAATTTTTCTTTAAGATTTTTAATATCTACAGATTCCTCTTCAATGTCTTTTTCAAGTAAAGTTCTCTTGTCTTTAAGATTCTTAATCATTAAACCAACATAATCAATTGCCTCTTCTAGTTTGGCACGTTTTCCCATTAATTCCCCAATTCCAATCCCGCTTGGAGATTCACTAACTGTAGATTCTACAGCTTCTTCAGCATTGATATCTTCTTCTGTTCTTTCTTCTACCATCTCTCCGCCCTCTTCTTTTTTGAATTTATCAAACATTTTATAATATTGTTCCCAAAATGGGAATAAAAAGTTACTATGAAACTCAAAGCTGACCTATTGAATGATTTTTAGTCAATAAAAAGAAAAACGGTGATTATCTCACCGATATTGTATTTTTGAATTCTTGATTCGAATCAATTAGTCTTTCTGAATTGGTAGTTTCTTAAATCTGGGAGAATTTGATATTTTGACCCATCTCCGGATTTCCAGAATTCATAAAAGAAACGACAAAGATATTCTCATCATTTGTTTCTCCAACTTTTCCCGAAAATATGACACTATAACTGAGATCCATATTCGAGGCTGTTCCATGCATCTTTACATGGGAACCATTGGATTTTCCACTTAATTCTAGATCAAATTCATTTTCTCCAAGATATAGCTCATCATTTGTAGAAATCTCCCAAAGATTTTCTCCAACCTTTGTTGCTTTTCCATCAAAGAGAATTATTCCAGCATTATAGGCGTTATAATTCACATATGCCCATCTAGATGTAACATCAAAGGGTAACGTTCTATGCTCATCTTCCTTTGATGTGTCATCTGGCAAGACATAACGTTGTACCTGAAGCTTTCCATCAATTATTTTTTCAGTTAAAATTACTCCAAGTCCATCTTTTTGGACAATCTTTTGGCTTTGGGTTTCTACATCTGCAAATGAATAGTTTACAGATATTGGTGATGCACCAAGCATCAAAAGAACCGTAATTACACAAATAGTTCTGTTTTGGGGTTTTATCATAAACTAGAACATATCAAAATGATAGATTAGGAACGGCAAGAAATCATCCTGTTCTTTATATACAAAATTTTCCCAAAAAACAAAAAATTGACTCATTTTTTCAGAAATTTCAAAAATTATTATCTTTTCAAGAAAAACATAATTCTTTCATCAAAATTCTAGGCATAAAATTTCTGGTATTTTTTTCTACAATTCAATTTTCTTTAGAATCACACAGTTTTTTTAGATAGAACTGTGTTCCGCTATGTGTTCCGCTATAACGTTTCAAAATGTTCCTCATAAACTACGTTGATGTATACTATAGCATGTCAAAACAACAATACAGGTCCGAAATGGGCATAATGGGTGATATCTTAGATGTAACCGCCGATGGTGGTCGCGATGGAATCATTGTATCTGCAATCTCTCGCAAAGCCAACCTGTCTCACTATGCAGTACTAGACAAATGTGAGAAATTGGTAGAAGCTGGCTTAGTAGAGTCCGTCAAAAATGATAGGAACAGGGTCTTTCAAATTACTGAAAAAGGACTAGCATTCTTTCAAGAATTTAAGAGATTTCAAGGATTAGTAGAGAGCATGAATCTAAGGTATTGAGTATATGAATCCAGAAATCGTACCAATTCATAGGAAAGAGTCTCTTGGAGAAGATGGAATGCTTTTTGTAAGGACTGAGGGTATTGTCGATACAATGGTCAAAATACCTCTCTTGGTAGCCAGTATGATTATCGTAGCAGCTATAATGCCAATTCAGTCTTCATTCAGTTCTCCTAGAACCCTAGATCTAATAATTTATCCAGATGGTTCAACACATGTTTCTACAGAAATTGATGTAGATCCACTCACAACAGATTATGAACTAGATCTATTTGGAAGCACTATAGATAATTTAGTAGCTGTAGGTGAAAATGATTTTTTACTTGATACTGATGTATTAGGTGATTCTGCATTAATTGAAACTTTTGGTTCTTCAGTTATTTTTGTAGAATATGATATTCATGATTTAGTATCCAAACAAGGTAAAGTTTGGACATTTTCTTTAAATGCCCCCTCTGATTTTACTTTACTTTTTCCAAAAAATTCTGTTATAGTTGGTATGACTGGTCTACCAATTAATATGAAAATTATTAATGATAAAAATCAATTAACTCTTTCTAGTGGAGATGTTGAAATCAATTATCTATTCAGCACCCCTGATTCTACAGCTTCAATTAATTCCATATCTCAACCAGATTATATTACATATGCAATTATTGGTGGAGTTGTAGCAACTGCAGTAATAGGAACTATCGCAATTACTCGTTCTAAACAAAAAAATGTAAAACCAATTCAAAATGAACAATTAGATCAAACAACACAAACTGAAACAATTGATACTGAAACAATTTTCAAACTAAAACCAGATATCCGCGAAGATGATAAAGAGATAGTGAAGTTTATCTCTAATAACGGAGGACAAGCACTTGAAAGTGAATTGCGTAAAAAATTCTTACAACCAAGAACTACCATGTGGCGTGCAGTAAAAAGATTGGAACGTAATGGAATTATTGAAATTGAAAAGAAAGACTTGCAAAATCTGGTAAAAATACGAAAGAATATGGAGGAAGAAGAATGAAAACTCTAGCAATATTTACAATACTTGTACTAGTTTTTGGAACCGTATCTACTTCATTAGTTAGTGACGCATATGCACAAAATGATCCTAATATTTTATTACAAATCGCCGAACAAGCAGACAAACAAATCAAAAATCAATTAGATAGATCTTTTGGTGATTCAGTTCCTTCTGATATAGAAAATCTATATGATCAAGGACACAAGGCGGTAGAATCCTTAGAAGAATCTCTACCTGATGATGTAAAGCAAGCAAGAGAAGATTTCCTTACAGCAATGAAATTATTCCAAAAAATCTCTAGAATGACTTCTACATATACCACCGAAGCAAAAGTTACTGCATCTGATGCATCTGATAGAGATCTCAAAAGTGAGTTGAATAGATTAGACAAATACTTTCAGAATCTAAAATCCATATCTGAGAAACAAAATACAGGAATTGAGTTATATAAAATCCAAAAATTATTCGCTTTAGCTAATGAGCAGATAGATTCTGGTGATAATCAAGAAGCTGCCAAAACAATCGAAGAGATAAAATCACTAATTGTTTCAATTAAAAAACATATTCGCGATTATTCATCCAATTCTGCATCAGATAGAGTCAAGAAATTTGCTCTAAAACAATTAGAAAGAATTCAAAATATTCTTGACAAAGCAAATCCTAAAATTCCCGAACTTGAAGAAGCCAATTCATTAGTTAAACAAATTGAAACTTTGATATCAGAAGATAAAATCTCTGATGCCAAGAAAAAATTTGGAGAATTGAACAAAATCATAAAAATAATTAAGAAATCAATTCGTTAGATAACATAAGCTTCATATACATTTTCTAAACAACTTGAGCATGGCATCCAAAGCAATTACTGTTGGTGTAGGAATTCCAATGATTATTGTCGGTGCTTTGATGGCTTGGTTATGGGCTCCAATTGAAGCAGATCTTCAAAATCAAATTGAACTTGTAGGAAGCATAATCGGAATCTTAGGAGTGGTATTTTTCATCTCTGGATTATTTTACACAAAAGAACCAGTAATGCATTAGAAACTCACTGAATAAATAATGAAAAAATTTACAATTATTACTTGAAAGTACGATTATTTGAAATATTCACGTCAGTTGAAGGTGAAGGTATCCTTTATGGAACAAAGACACTTTTTGTTAGACTAGCAGGATGTCCTTTTACTTGCTTTTACTGTGATACCAAAGAATCCCTTCCGCTAAATTCCGGAACAGAATATTCCATTGAAGATGCAAATCAACTAATTGATTCTAACCTGAAAAATCAAACCTACAAAGTAAATTTCACAGGCGGTGATCCACTAATTCAACATGAAGCAGTAGCACTGCTTGCAAAACATATCCAGGAAAAAAAAATTCTAACATATCTTGAATCATCATGCTTTGATATTGATCGATTCAATCATGTTTTACCATTTATTGATATTGTTAAAATTGAATTCAAAACAAAAGATTCTGACTTTGTTGATGCTAATCATTATGAAAAATTAATTGGTCACACAATGAAATGTCTGCAATCATCTGTGAAATCAAAGAAAACAACGTACATCAAAATTGTAGTTAGTTCAAAAACTCATCTAAGTGAATTTAGAAATTTAGCAAAAGAAATTTTTGATGTTATATCTAAAGATGACATTGATGGATTTATTATTCAACCCACATATGGTATTTCAGAACCGTCACTAGACCTGTTATTGGAATTATACGATCTGGTATATCCTCATTACATTGATGTTAAGGTAGTACCCCAATTACACAAATTCATTGGCGCTCCATAATGTTACCACCTGCCTAAAAATCAGATTAGGTTCAAATACTAGAAAAAATCTGTGAGAATATAAAATGGATCAAGAGCGTGTAAAAAAACTCGTTAGAGAATTAATTATTGAAGTTGGTGAAGATCCTACACGTGAGGGATTACGAGAAACTCCTGAAAGAATTGCAAATATGTACAAGGAAATCTTTGGAGGATACGATTCTGACTCCGAATTATCAGTTCAATTCTCTGAAGATTCTGATGTAGTTATTGCTCGTGATATTCAATTTTATTCCATGTGTGAACACCACATGTTACCATTTTATGGCAAAATTCACATTGCTTACTCTCCAAATGGTAGAGTTTTTGGAATATCAAAACTTGTTAGATTAGTTGAAAAATATTCAAAAAGGCTGCAAATTCAAGAACGTTTAACCAAAAACATTGCTGATGAACTACACTCTCAGGGAGTAAAGGGAGTTGTTGTTTTAGCTGATGCAGAACATCTTTGTATGAAAATGCGTGGAGTCAAAAATGATGCAACACTTTCTTCATCTGCATTTAGGGGAATTTATGAAAATAAGGAGGAAAAAGCAGGTATAATGTCACTAATTAGACAGCGTGGATCTGGTTTGTCCTTATAGATATACTGAAAAATTAAATAATCAATATTTTTGATCACATACATGGGAGCAAATCCATACATTCACATTCCAAAGGAATCATGGCCTAACTGGACATGGTATGCAATAGAGTGTATCATTGTAATTGCAATTTCCATGTTGACATCAAGTAAAATTACTGATTCAATTGAAGGGCTAACTCCCGAAGTTCAAAACTATGTGTTTATGGGCATTGTTGGCGCATTCTTTTTAATTTGGTATATAGGAATTAGAGGTTTAATTCTAAAAAAGAAAATTCTTAGAAACAGTTACTAAAATTACTTAAGATATTTTGTTTTATCTGTAATGCCAGCTTTTCCAAATGCAATTTTTCTATTATTACAGGATTCACAAATTCCGCAATGATATTTTTTATTTGAATAACAACTCCATGTTTTGAAGATGGAGCCTCCTAAAACTTTCATTCCTACTTTTAGTAACTCACTTTTTGATAATCCTTGTCTATACGGTGACCAAATCTCAATATTTCTTCGTAGTTTAGATTTGATTCCATCAATTTCACCCTGATTAAATGCAGTTTCTAGTTTTTTTGCAAAATTTGGTCTGCAATCAGGATAGTTTTTGTCTCCTGTATGGGCACCATATACGACTAGTGAAGCATTTAGAGTAAAAGCCCATGCCGATGCGATTGATAGAAAAACTGCATTTCTAATTGGAACTACAATCGAGTACTCAAATTTGCTAGGAATTTTTCTTTTAGAACTTGTTAGGACATTGGAATCTCCATACAAATCTTTCATGAAGCCTATATCAATTATTTTGTGTTGTTTTAAACCCAGTTTTTTTGCGAAAGATTTAGCAGCAGCAATTTCATTATTTGCTTTTTGTCCATATGAGAATGTAATTCCATACAACTCATACTTTGATTTCAAATATGAGGCAGCACAAACAGAATCAACCCCCCCACTAAAAACTATGACTGCTTTTTTCATGATACATTCAACTATTTTCTTTTGTCTGCTGCACCCTTGCTGGGTTTACAAATTATAGTTTGACATTTTGTATTGGCAGATGCAAATCCTTTGGACATGGCCAAACTGATCTTTTTCAAATTAGCTGAACTTTTTGAAAACGCAATGACTGAAGGTCCCGCTCCACTTATTGTAACACCTAATGCACCTGCTTTAATGGCATTTTCCTTAACTTTGACAAATCCTGGAATCATATGCTGTCTGGCAGGCTCAACTATTACATCTTTTATTGAGTTTCCAATCATTTCAGGATCTTTCTTCATAAATCCTGCAACAATTCCTGAAGCGTTTGATAAATTCAAAATACTGTCTGTCAGTTTGATTTTTTTTGGAATTACGCCCCTTGAAACTTTGGTTTTCTTTTTTGGAACATCAATACTTGGTATCGCAATACACATTCTAAGATTAGAAGGCGGATCAATTCTAATTACATCTAAAGGATTTGTTTTTACAATCACAAATCCCCCTAAAACAGAAGCTGCGACATTATCATAATGGACTGTTCCTGCACTAGCTTTTTCTCCAGATCCTGCAAACTCTACTAAACTATTGCCATCAAGATTTAATCCAAATAATTTATCAAATGCCACTGCAGTTGCAGCAGCTGATGCAGCACTACTTCCCATTCCAAAGCCTGCAGGGATTCCTTTTTTGATATTGATTTCAATACCTTCTTTAATTTTGAATTTTTTTTTCATATTCTTTACAACCAAGCCTGCAGTATTTTTTTCAGGATTTGTAGGAATGTTATCTTCTGTAATTATTTTAATTCCATTTTTTGTTTTAGCTAATGTCACTGTATCATAAAATGCATCTACTGCTAGTCCAAACACGTCAAATCCTGGACCTATATTTGCAGTGGAAGAAGGTGCCTTGACTGTAACTTTGGATACCATCTAATCTTCTACCTCCTCACCCAAATTAAGAATTCTGCTTAGAGCACCTTCAAGATTTACAAAACCATCTCCAGTTACGTTTGATATTGGAATTAGCCCCTGTGCAAACCCACCCAAATTCAACCCTCGTAAAATATTTGTAGTCAGCGTGTAGGTATCACCATCAGTATCATTGGCAATAGCATTCTCCAAAGTTTTCAAATTTGTTGACCATTGCAAAATGTCTTTTAATTTATCACCTATTAGATCTGATTTTGTAAGAACATTGATTGTTGGTAAATTCAAACGCAATCTTATTGATGTAGCAAGTAATGCAATTGAAACAAAATTTACTGGAGTATTGATTAGTACACCATCAAAAAGGAATATGCTTGTTTTTTCCTCTGATGTGAGATTTTCTATAATGAAACGTCCACTAGAGCGATATGCAAACAATTCGATCTGGCCAGGTGTGTCCACAATTAGATAATCTGGATTTACTTTGTTTACATCATTTTGAATCTCATCAATCTTTGATGCAATTAAATCATTTGCCATTACCATTGCACCATTTGGTCCTAGATCATATTGTTGCATGATTGATACATAATCTACGTAATCTCTAACATCAACATCACAAGTATATGCCAAATTCTCTACACCAGGATCTAAATTCAATACGGCTGCAAATGCTCCGTTTCTTGTATAATATTCATAAAGCTTTGATGAAAGAAGTGATTTTCCTGAACCAGCAGTACCTGAAACAAAAATTGTTTTCAATCCGTCTAATTTTCACTATTTGCTTATATTTCAAACTAGCTTGATTTTGATATCACTCTATCTGAAAATACCAAATTGGTATTCAAAAAGATCAATAATTTCCATTTTGTCTTTAACTGATTAAATTGTATTCTATTTATGATTCAAAGCACATTGGATAAGGAAGATTATCTCAAGAATTTAGTAGTAAAATTACTTAGAGAAAAGAATCTTTCAGATTTTGATATGTTGGATTCATTATTTGAAGAAGTAAAGCAGGAGCTTCAAAATCAAGACAGAATCTCAGATATGCCATAATTTTCATGCCTAGTTCCAAGGATTGATTCTTCCTGACTGGAAATTTACTCAACTTTCATATTTGATTCCTCAAAAAAACCATCAAATGAACTGGAGACTGGCAGCCATTCCTGTTACCTTGATTCCTATTTTGATCATTGCCATTCAATTTGATATTAAAATAGAAGATGTTCTTGCTATCGGATTATTTCCTTTTGCTGGTGCAGTTGTTGCAATGCTGATAAAGCTTGGTCTTCAGGGAGTCAAATTTGCATACATTACAAGAAAGTATCTTGGAAACTTTGACTCTTTTTTTAAATTAGTTGGTGTTAGGGTTGGAAGCGAATTTATCAAATTTACAACTCCAATGTTTATTGGTGCAGAATTTGTTGTGATATACTATTTGCATAAAAAAGGAGCAAAGCCTGCAAAGTCTGCATGGATTGCAATTATGGATATTGTGACTGAAGTGTTTGCAGCAGGTCTACTATCTATAATGGCTGGAATCATTGCATTGCTAAGTGGTGCATATGTAGTTGCAGCTGTTATTCTAGCTACCAGTATTATTATTACATCACTATGGATGATTATGTTCTTTCTCTCTTCCAAGCACACGTTCCAAATTCCCAAAATATTAGAAAAACTCGTAAAGAGATTCGGAAAAGAAAAAGGAGCACAAGCCATTGATAAAACAAACACATGGATGGAAGAAGTGTGTGTTATGAGTAGAGAGAATCTAAAAACATCTGAATCCAAAAAAATCTTTACAGTTTCATTCTTGTTCTCACTTGCATCTTGGTCATTTTATGGAATTTCATTTATGATCATTGCAATGGGAACAGACTTTACGATTAATGCATTTGATTCTATCATGGCAGTAATGGGCGCAAATGCAATCGGAAATCTACCGATTACCATAGGCGGTTCTGGTTTGGCAGAATTTGGAATTGTTGCATATCTGAATAACTTGGATCCATTTGCTTTTGAAATTACAGATGGAATTGTTGCTTGGGATGCAGTAATTGGCTGGAGAATTGCAACATACTATGTCCCAATTGTCATTACTTGGCTACTTTTGGTAAAACTAGCTCTGAGTAGAATCTCCAAGCCTCAGGCTACATAGAAACCACTTTATCTTTTAATGATTTTTTTGATTTGTGGATTTTAAAAACAAAGTTGTTTTAATTACTGGAGCATCGTCAGGAATTGGTAGAGAATCTGCAATAGAATTTGCAAAACTAGGTGCAAATATAGTTCTAGTTTCAAGAAGAAAGGATAAACTTGAACAAGTTGTTGATGAATTAAAAGAATTCAATGTTACTACATTGGTTTGTCAGTGTGATGTGTCCGATAAAGATCAAGTGAAAGAAATGTCAAAAATTGTTTTAGAAAAATTTGATTCAGTTGATATTTTAGTGAATAATGCAGGTTTTGCAATATATGGTTCTGTAAATGATCTTAGTATTGATGAAATAGAATCACAAATGGAGACTAACTATTTTGGAATGGTCTACTGCATCAAGCACTTTCTTCCAACAATGATTGATAAAAAATCTGGCCATATAATCAATGTTGCATCAGTTGCAGCAAGCTTTGGTCTGCCTGGAATTGCTTCATACTGTGCATCAAAATTTGCAATGCTAGGATTTTCTGAAGGATTAAAACATGAATTAAAAAATTCTGGAGTTGGGATTACAGTTGTTAGCCCAATTATGGTTAGAACTAATTTCTTTGAACATCCATCATTTGAAAAAATGCCAAAATTTTCTCCAACATCACTTAGTTCTAAAACTGTTGCAAAAGCAATCTTAAAGGCTGCTAACTCTCCAAGATTGGAAATTATAGTTCCATCAGTAGTACGTGGTGCAGTTTGGCTGAAAAACACATTTCCATATTTTATCAATCCAATCTTAGGAAAATCTTTCAAAAAACAATTGGATTCTATGAAAAAGGATTAATCTTCTTCTGAATCATTATCTGCAGATTCAGAGCCTACATCCATCAATTCCAATGATTTTAAATCAAATTGGTAAATTGCCTTCATCTCAATTTCTTTTTCTTTTTCTAGAAATTCTGAGACTTTTTTGCTTAATGGTGCTTTATGTTGGTCAAAAGTAAACTCGTAAACTTCACCTTTTAGCAAATCATCAATTTTTACTGTTTTTGGAACATCCATTGTAACAATGTGTCGTCCATCCTCTACAGCATCATACAACTGAACATCAATCTTGTTGTCATCATAATAGAATTCTAAAATATATCCTGATTTTTTATGCTCTTCAGGTTTCTTAAATTTTACATTTTGAATTTCATTAGTAACCCATTCTGGAATCTCATCTTCTTTCTTTTTTACCATGGTAAATCCCCTCTAGTTTTCTGCTTTTTCTTTTTTGCTTTTTGACCACCACTCAAGATAGTCATCATGTTTGTCATCACGCGTTCTTTCTCTTTGATTTAACTTGAATCTAATATCTGAAACCTCTTCTCTTGTCGCATATAATCCACATCGTTTACAAATGAAATGTCTTCTATTCTTCTCATCCATCTTCATTGGAATGTCAATTTCATCAAATAATTTGAATAAAGCGTCTCTGCTTCTGTCCTCTTCCTCTGGAAAATTTTCTATGTATTTTGCTTCTATCTTCTTTTTCTCTCGTGATGTACATTCTGGACAGTTAGGCACTGATGTGTTGGCTTAATTTTTTACATAAAAGCGTTCCCACATCTTTTTTGATCGATAATGTCTGACACACGGATTTTTTCATCATCCCTTTCGGTCCGTTCGCCCATCGAAATCCCGCGTGCCAGACGAACAAAAATCATTAAAATAATCTATTATCTCTTTTCTTCCAAGGTTTGGGCAGCAATTTTTGCTGAATTTTCTGCCCCATTAGGAATAAAGTTCTTTGAGAACTCTTTCAAACTATCCTGAAATTCTTCATAATTTTCTTTGATTTTTGATATACCTCTAGTCACTTGATTTGTTTTAATCGCTAATACGCCTAGGTTCTTTTCTTCAGCCCATCTGATATTATTTGTGTGCTCATCATAAATTGGGATTCCGATTATCGGCTTTGATTTTCCACCCATGATCTCCCCCATTACCGTATGAGATCCATTAACCACTGCATATTTGCATAAATTCAAAATTGTATCTTTTTCCTGCTCTGAGAGAAAACCGATGTCAATCTGTATCCAATCAATTTTTCTCTCTAATGCTTCTGTAACTGAATATTTTTCCCCATCTTTTCCAATTACTGAATCTATGTTGGGATCATTTCTTGCATGAGAAATTATCCTCTTTTCATTTTTCATTTCATCCTGACCAAAAATTTCTTCATATCTTTGACCAGTACCATCATTAGTTGATTTATTTCCTGTTCTCATCCAATATCCAAACTCATTGTCTTTAACTAATTTTTCAAGGTCTGATTCATCCTCTTTTTTGATTTCTTTATTATTTGTAAAATGTCCTACATAGGTTATTTTTTCTTCTACTTCCTTGATGAAATTCAAGTTATACTCGCACATTGTATATGGCGGTGGTGAATCTGCGACAAGAATTTTTGATGCTTTGCCAATTTGTTTTGCAACAAAAATTAATGATGGATAAAGATATGATCTTGAATTATACAGTTTAGGTCTAAATTGATTTGTTACAAACAAACTAGGAATGTTTCGATTTTTTGCTAGAATGTTTGAACCCATATCACCGTCATTAATTACCAAATCAAACTTTTCTTTGTTATACAGTTTCCTTTCTTCTCTCAAATAATTTGTAATTTGTCTAATTAATGATGGATTTTTTGAAATAGGTAATAACAGATTCATCAATGATTTTGAAACACTTGGACCAAACTTACCATCAATTGGGGTTGGCATCAAAATTTCATGAATTTTTTCTTTCTGATCAGGGAATTTTTTTAATAATTTTTCATAAACATGGTCCTTACTAGAAAAATGAACTTCAAATTTTTCTTTGATATGATCACCTAAAACCTCATTTAGCCTCATCATTCGTGAATAGTGGCCACTTCCCCATGGATAGATGAATTCTCCTATTTTGAGCACAATATGAAACCAAATATGCTGTTTAAATTCTCAATGATTCTCAAGAGAATCTAAAATATCATGTACATTGTTGGGGCCTATCTTAACTGTGATCTCTTTCTTTGTTTTAAGAGCAAATTCAACTTCTTTTTTTGAAAAAGGAGGAATTTCATTTGTAGTAATTGTGACTGCCTTTCCAATTTTTTCATATTTCTTTCCAATCCGATCTCTTTTGCTTCATCAAACAAAACAGTATCAACTCCTGTTAGTGGGATAATTGGAATTTTCTTTTTTGCAAATACTAGTTTTAATGAATTATCAATAAAATCTGATGAAAAAACTAGTGGAGATAATGCTAGTGATATGCGATTGTTTGGATAATGCAACAGAACCTCCAGAATTGAATTTACATAGATTAAATAATTTTTGATTCCATTAGGACTAATTTTTAGCTGTAAAAATTCTAGTTCAATTTTATCCTGTACTAATCTTGGAATTATTTGATTAATTGTCTTTGCAAGACTCATCAGCTCTGATTTCTGTCTATAACAAACTACTATCTTTGTATCATATCCCTGCTTAATTGTCTCATAACAAGATACTGCTGATAACTCATCATATACTGCACAGATAGTTTTTTCACTTTGTGATTGATATGGAATTCCCCCTTTACCTATGTCTGAGAAAATACAGATGTATGCATTATTTTTTGTTAGATATGTGTACAGCAATTTATCAAAATTTTCATCCGTACCAGGATATACACCCAAGTTTGCTTTTTTCTCTATGATGTTTGATGTTGCGGCAATTTCTACGTCTTTAGTTACAAATCCTTTTGATATTCCCTCGACTTTGACTAGAAACTTTTCCCCCCTTAAGAGTAAATTACCGCCAATAGAAGTAATTTCAGATACAATATTTTGAAAATTATTTTTTATTTGCCTTGCAATTGCTATTTTTTCAATTCCAAATAGTAAATTGATGGCAGACGATGCAAATACAGGATCATTTGCATCAACTAGAATTACATCTCCATCACGTTTAACAGACTTGAATTGTTGATTTTTTATCTTGAGAATTTTTTTTATATTTGAAATTAGATTGGGAATTTTATTTTTTGAAAATATAGTTGGAAAAACTACAACATATGATATTTCATTCATATTTTCTATTTTAAATTCTACTAGTTTATAATTTAGGATAAACTCCGGGTAATCAATATAAAACAAATAATCTTATTGATATTGTGACAAAATTCACCCAAGAACAAGTAGATGACTTGAACTCAAAAATTAAAACTACTGAAGAAGCTTTACAGTGGACTTCAGATAACCTTCATCCAAAAGTTGCAAAAGCATCAAGCTTTGGTGCTGAAGATGCAGTAATAATGGATATAATGTTGAAAATTAATCCTAAATTTCGATTCTTTACTCTTGATACGGGACGATTACCACAAGAAACCTATGACATCATAGATACAGTGAGTAAAAAATACGATATTTCAATCGAGGTTCTATTCCCTGATACTAAAGAAGTTGAAGATATGGTTCGAGACAAAGGAATGAATCTATTCTATGACAGTGTGGAAAATAGAGAACTTTGTTGTGAAATTAGAAAAGTTCACCCAATGAACAAAATGTTGAGTACTCTAGATGGTTGGATTACTGGATTAAGGCGTGATCAGACCAAAAATCGTGAAAATGCCAAAATCTTTCAACTAGATCATGGACATGGCGGAATTCTCAAAATTAACCCTATTGTTGATTGGACATGGAAACAAATTCAAGAATATATCAAAAAAAATAATTTACCATACAACAGTCTCCTTGACAAAGGCTATCCAAGTATAGGATGTGAGCCATGTACCAGAGCAATCAAACCTGGAGAAGATCTAAGATCAGGTAGGTGGTGGTGGGAACAAGGAGGTAACAAAGAGTGTGGCCTTCATATAGACCCTTGATAGAGGTTTTATTGTGTCACAAAACGATTCAATCAAACCACATGGTGGAATACTAGTAAATAGAATTACAAAAGCTGATCCTAGTGGATTATTCTCAATTACAATCAGTGAAGATCTTGCAAATGATGTTGAAAACATTGCAGATGGAATCTTTAGTCCTTTGGAGGGATTCTTAGGACAACAAGACTTTGAAAATGTTGTTTCTCGTGGAAGACTAGCTAATGATTTAGCTTGGACCATTCCAATTGTACTTGATGTTGATCAAGAAACTGCAACTAAAATGAAAGAAGCAGGAGATGTTTTACTGAAAAATCCAGATGGAATAGGAGTTGCAATTTTACACGTTGATGAAACATTTACTTTTGATAAAGAAAAAGCAGCTCAAGGAGTCTATGGTACTAATGATTCATCCCATCCAGGCGTTGCATATACAATGTCAATGAAAGATTATCTTGTTGGCGGAAAAATTGACTATATCCAAAGACCAAAAGATACTGAAATTAGAAAAAATAGACTAACACCAACTCAAACACGAGAAGCCTTTGCAAAAGCAGGCTGGAAGACCATTTGTGCCTTCCAAACCAGAAACCCGCCACACGTAGCACACGAAATGCTACAAAAAACATCAATTACAACCCGTGATGGTGTATTTGTAAACCCAGTAATCGGCAAGAAAAAGTCTGGTGACTTTGTCGATGAAGTGATTGTAAAATGCTATGAAACCATGATAAAATTATACTATCCTGAAAACAGATGCCAACTAGGAACATTACATACACAAATGAAGTATGCCGGTCCAAAAGAAGCAATCCACCATGCAATCATGAGACAAAACTATGGCTGTACTCATATTATAATTGGACGAGACCATGCGGGAGTCGGAAAGTTCTATGATCCAATGGCAGCACAAAAGATCTTTGATGATTATCCAGAGTTGGAAATTTCTCCAGTATTTTTCCCACCGTTCTTTTACTGTAAGAAATGTCTTACATACACAACTCCAAAAGCATGTCCGCACGGCAATGATGTCAAAGAGCAAATCAGTGGAACTGCACTAAGAGAAATGATTCAGAATGCCCAGGCCCCATCAGAGTTTATTCTAAGGCCAGAAGTAGCAAAAGTAATTTTGGATCATCCAAAGCCATTTGTTGATTAGATTTTTATTCAATCATATTCACTCCAGCTTGTGAAGTATATCTTTGCAGGAATCTTACTTGCAGGAAT
>JAJRWR010000013.1 GCA_024276695.1 archaeon | reverse complement strand
CCTACCACAAAAAATCCATAATGATATTTTGATGCGAAATCTTCAATCCCCATATATTTTAAGGAGCATTATTTTTTTTAGACTATTTTTTGACAGATTATTTTATTTTTAAGTTTAAAGATGATGTTTTGCACATCCTGCTTTGTATCATTCCATGATTTTACAAAAATTGTTGATCATCATATTTGCAAAAAATTTTAGAATTTTAATTTCATCAAATCATTAATCATGATTTATTTTTCATCTGATATAATTTTGCAATATCTTCCAATGCTAAACCACTCAATTATTTTTTCACTATTGTTATGAAATATTTTATTTAGATTCTTTTGATGATCATGCGCAAGAATCATTACTCAGCAGGACTGCTTGTCTTTATTCTATAGTTAATGATATCATAATTGGTTATACCTTGCCAGAATCCTTGAAATCTGTAAATTGTAGAATTTATTGAAAGATCTATCGTTTCTGATAGCACTGCAAGAATAATTAAGAATCTTGAGATCTGTTTCAAACTACCATCCAGACATTCAGGTAAATCATTCTTGTCTCTGACCTCTGACACATAGATAGAATCAATTCCTTCAGAACTTGCAGATAATGAATTTACCAAATCTGAGGTTACCAGAATAAAACTTCTAGGTGCGGCCGTTCCAGATCCTCCTTTACTCAGTTTTTCTTGTCTCATATTTGGAACATAATTCTGTATTTCATGTCTTATCCATGAATCTGCATTATGTCCTGATGTAATTTTTGGAAATTGTGCTAAAATTTCTGGAGGCAATAGGGGGAAACGACTCACGTTATCTTTTTTCTGTAAATAAACTAGCTCAGAAAATGCTAGGAAATTTTTCCGTTTATTTTCTAACATTGTTTTCCTTTTTTCTTCTTTACTACAAGAATCATCGCTTAATTTATTTTCATTAGACTTTCTCTCTAATTCTAATACTACCAATCGGGGAATGGCAATTTGCAATGATTTGAAAAGATCTGGATCAGATGCTAATTCAATTGCGGAAACTGTATGATTAATAATTAAATTGGTGTCTGGAACAAAGACTTTGGTCTCAAACCATTTTTTCATCAAATTCATGAAATCTGGTGAATGTGACATACGAATTGCTTGATCATGTTTTACTGTCTGTGTGCTCATGATGTAAGAAAACTTTAGGTCTATCATTCCAATCATTTTCAAGGCACAAGTAACATTTTGTTTAAAATCAGACGGAATTTTTTCATTGAATTCTGTAGTTAAATGATCATTTTGTCCTGTTATTTTACAGAAAAAGTCATCGGGATTTTCAATTGTTGATTTTTCTTCATTAACCTTGAGTTGATCCTTGGGGAAAATTCTGATATCTAGGTGTTTATCCTTATCTACGAAAGTTCGTAACATCGATCTAATTGAATCAAAATCACTTATTGTACCTGGATTAAACAAAACCACAAAAATCTACTATTTTTGGCATAATTTAATTTTCTGAAAAGATGATTTTAGATTCCTCCTATTTACTAGAATATTTTTATCATGTTCTTCTCTCTTGATATTATTTTTGGATTCTTGTACTGAGAATGCTTTTTGGAATTTTTCTGCATTTTCCTTTCGGAGAGGCTGGTGTAATAATTCCCATATCTCTAGTTCTTCATCTGACACGGAAATTATGAGTTGATAATATGCGTAAAAGACTTGGTTATGATATAATCAAAATTTTAACCAAAAACAATTACTTTGATTCCAAGCTCATCGCAGACATATTCGATGAATCCATCGCTTTGATTGCACACAATATTAGAGCGCACTTTGTCAAGTGGAACGTCATTTAGTCTGCAAAATATCTGCTTGTAGCCTATTGCCTGGCCTACTGCACTCCAATTTAGTTTTGTTTTGGCCTCTATAATATCAAAAGTGCCATCATTACTCTCATGAAGCAAATCAATGGATTTTCCTGATACATAGGCAAAGGATTTTTTAAAGTTTTTTAGCTCTTGCTTTTCAGCAGGATTATCTTGCATTGGCCTTGCTAAAAGATACTCTTGATGCATTTGGCCTGCAAAACCATGCTGTGTAGCTTTTTTTAGGAAATTTTTTACCAGTTTTTCTTCAGGAGAGTCTTCATTATTTTTATCTATGACTTTTTTAATGTGTGATGGGCCTTCTTCTAAAACTTTTGCAAGAAGTTGATCACGACCATCATATGATTCAATGTAATAGATAATTCTTTTGTTATCAAATATTCCCAGCACGCCATCTAGTATGGGCGAGCCTTTACCCTGTCGTGTTCTTAGCTTTCTAATTGATTTTCCAGTATATCGCTTGAGAATTCGGTTGTTTTTTAGAAATACTTCACGGTAAACCTGTTCTGAATCATAGTCAGAGTCTACTGTGTAATTGATATTCCATTTTTCTTTTATCTTGTTTAAAAGATCAAGAACCTTTTGATGCTCTAGTTTGTCCTTGTCTGTCCAATAACTTTTGTGTTGCCATAAAACAAGTTCCACAGAAACTTTAGTGGGTTGTGCTTTATCAAACTATCAGCAATAATTGTAATAAAACATACATGTTATCATAATGGTCTAAGATATGTCCATAAGGCACCTTTTTCACAATGCCGAGTTGGAGGAAAACGATTTCCTGCTTGCATGGGTATAGTGTATTCATTATGTGTTACATTACAACTGATCGTTCTATCGGAATGACCTGGCCACTTGTAGATCCCTGACGTTTGACAGATTTCACCAGTTAGTGGCAATAAACAATTGCAATTTGTTATCATGTTAAAGGTTAGGTTATTATAGAATAACTCGATCAAAATAAAAATCAAAGTAAAATAAATACAAGTTTTTTCTTAACAGATCATGGAAAATGAGAATAAAGAGATCGAATTGGTAATTCAAAGGCTGCGCAATGAGAATCAAATTGTCTCTAAAGAAGTATTTGGATTACTTGGTACAACGACTGCCGGAATAACTACATGGTTTCCAGATAGTCTTCAACGCGGTTACAGGGATTTCTTAACCCCCATTAACGAAAGGCCAAAAATGCTTTGGAATCTGCTTGGCATGGTGGGATATTTTTCAGATGGCAACTTCAACTATCTTCCTGCATACAATCAGGGATCACAAATAGCACAAGAAGTCAAAACGGATGTAATTGCAGCTCAGACATGGAAACTTACACAAAAATCAAAAGAACAGGAACAGAAAATTACAGATTTAGAGAAAACCGTTGATGAATTAAAGAAGAAACTCAACGAGCCTAAAAACTAGCATTATTTTGGGTTTGATTCAGTAAATGAATAACAAGGAAAGAAAAAAACTACACGACAGAGATGGAGAAGGTAACCTATACTGTATGGAATGCAATCTAGATCTCTAAGTTTTTAAAATATCTCAGAACAGATTAATTAATAGTATGAATTTATGAAAAATGTGAAAAAAATTAATTATATTCACAGAGGAAAAAGAGAATCAAGAGTTTTAGAAATTCATTTTGAAGATAAAAAAGTGGCAACACCAACATACTTTCCATCTATATCTAGTGCTGCTACGAGAATACAAATGTCATCATTAATTCAATTTTGTACAAGTAAAGATTATCCGAGATTATTAGTTTCAGCATATGATTTGTACAACATACAAAATGAAAAGAAATCAATGATTAAAATTCTTAAAGAATACACAAAAAATAACATATTATTTGTAGATAGTGGAACATTTGAAAGTTATTGGCTGAATGATAAAAAATGGACGTTTGACAAATACAAGAAAATAATTAAAGAGTTGTCAGGAGATATTTACACTAGTTTTGACGAAATTCCAAAACCAGATGACAGTTTAACAAAAATTTCTTCTCAAGTAAAAAAATTTGTAAAAATCTCTTCGATAATTTCTAAACATAGCCATTGTGCAGCAGTGGTACACGGCAATACCCCTTCACAATTAATCAAAGTTGTGGAAGATAATGCTAAAAAAGAAGAAGAGCCATCAATGTATGCCATTCCAGAAAGAGATTGTGGGAAAACAATCAAAGATAAAATTACAACTATAAAAAAAATTAGAAACATTCTAAGTGAAAAAAACCCTGCAAATATTTTACATATTTTGGGATGTGGAAACCCATTATCCATTGGAATGTTTGCATTTGCGGGGGCAGATAGTTTTGATAGCATAGATTGGTCAAGATGGACAATTGATCCGAAAACTCTGCAATTTATGGATCTGAATCATATTGAATTGATTAACTGCACATGTGAGATTTGTAAGAGAAAAGAAATTGACTCTACAAACAAAGCATTATTGCATAACCTGTTATTTTATCAAAAATTCACACAGGAATTACAAACGGCGATTTTAAAGGACAATGACTTGAAAATACTAGAACAATATGTTGATCGCAAAACATTTTCCAAGATCGTCAAATTTTTTTAATGATTAATAATTAGGATCAAAAGATCATCGATTGGATAGTCTAAAAATGTCTTTAACTACAATTCAAGATTCATTTCTAGAACCATCACTTTTAGAAATTTACTATGATTTAGAAAAAAATCAGTCATGGAGAAACAACTGGAATGGATTAAACGAATATCAAACATGGAAAGAACTATGCTTTTGTTTACTTTCAGGAAATGTCGCATTTGAATTAGTTAAATCAACAATTAATGTGCTGGAAAAAAACGGATTTTTAGATTACAAATGGATTTTGGAAGATAAATCTTCAGAACAAATGATTTTTCAACTGTTTAATGGGCCTAACTTTGAACCCAAGAAAAAAGATGGAGGTTTAAGAAAATACCGCTATCCACAAAAACGTTCTGAAGAGATTACCAAAGCTGCAAAAATTTTGTATTCAAATTCATCCATTAAAGAAATACTTGAAGATGCCATATCTGATGTAGATGTAAGAAATTTTCTAGCAAAAAAAGTTCCAGGAATCGGTATTAAAGAATCATCACATTTCCTAAGAAACATTGGATATTCCAAGTCTTTAGCAATTATTGATGTTCATGTTTTGAATTTTTTAAAACAAAATCATTTTGTGAATCCATTAGAAATTTCAACTATGACTGAATCAAGATATGAAAAATTAGAAATTATTTTACAAAATTTGGCAGAATTTCATGGGTTGGAACTTAACACATTAGATTTAGCTATTTGGCATTATATGAGAAATAATTAATTATGAAAATAGTTTGTTTGGTGTCCGGCGGAATAGATTCAACAGTTTTACTTTTTCGGCTATATAAAAAAAATAATGAATTGATACCATTATTTGTCAACTATGGGCAAAAATCAATAAAACAGGAACAAAAAGCTGCAAATGCAGCATGTAAATTATTAAAATTAAAACTTAACGTAATAGACATTTCAGGATTATCTACAATCAAATCAGGATTAACTAACGAAAACATATCTTTAACAAAATCATTTTTTCCAAATAGAAACATTATTTTATTATCTATTGCATCATCTTTTTCTGCAAATTATTCATGTAATGTAATAGCAATAGGAATTATCGGAGAGACAAATTTTCTAGACCAATCAAAAGAGTTTCTACAAGATGCAGAAAAAACTTTATCTTATGGAAGAAAAATTATAATTTTAGCACCATTATCAGAGTTAAACAAGTTGGAAGTAGTGCGGTTAGCAAAAGTCAACAACATTCCTTTAGATTTTACCTACTCCTGTTATAGTGGTTTTTTAAAACCTTGTAAGAAATGTCTAGGCTGTGTTGATAGAAAAAAGGTTTTTGAAATTGAAGGACTAAACCAATCTTAATTAAGTAATATACTCATACGAATTTATGGGTGGTTCAGGAACAACATATACCCCTTCAACTAGTAAAAGTGGAAAAAGTTCAGATAATGTTTTTCAACGTGCAGAAGACAAAGCCCAAAAAACAATTACAGATTATCAAAGAAATGTGTTCATCAGTTTTGATATGGAGGACCAAGGAATGGTCAGATTTTTGGCAAATCAAGCAAAAGATGACAGATTTCCGTTTGTTTTCAGAGATTATTCAATTAAAGAACCATTTGAAAGTAAGTGGAAACAAGGTGTTAGAGAAAGAATTTCTCAAACAAGTGCAGTGATCGTAGCGATTGGAAAAGATACTCACAAAAGCGAAGCGGTAGATTGGGAAATTAGAGAAGCACATAGACAAGGCAAACAGGTAATTGGAGTTAGACTCCATAAAGATGGCAATCATACTGTTCCCAGTGCTATGAGA
The DNA here is from genome assembly GCA_024276695.1 of archaeon. Lineage (GTDB taxonomy): Archaea > Thermoproteota > Nitrososphaeria > Nitrososphaerales > Nitrosopumilaceae > Nitrosopumilus. Next base: position 31,325 of record JAJRWR010000013.1, on the reverse strand, counting down.
GAACATGGGGATAAGGTAATTTATTGGAATGCAAAACAAATTGCAGATAAATTGGATAAGTGATGATTATTGACAGATGAGATTTCAATAGAGGATATTTTTTCAAAATCCAAAGACGAGTATGGGGATGATTATGATGATAAATTATTTGAACAGTATAGAATTTATCTAAATAATATAGATAGCTTAGAAAATAGAAGAAAAATAACACATAGTTTTTTCTTAAGTATCAATACAGGTTTAATTGCTGCCCTTGGAATACTAGTACAATTTGGATCAACATTTGAGACAAATAATCAATTTTGGATTATCGGTGGAGGAATTGCAGGAATATTATTTGCATATTCATGGTTTCGTACAATTAGATCATACATTTTGTTAGGTACTGTAAAGTGGGATATAGTTTTGAAAATAGAAGAACGGCTTCCATTAAAAATTCATGAAATAGAATGGAATATTCTAAGAAACAAGAGAGGCAGATGGAAGAAATACAGGAAACTTACGGATGTGGAATTAGTTATCCCATTAATTTTCATTGGCATGTACGCTTTTTTGATTATTCTAATTGTAAATAGCTTAAAATTTTGATATCATCTCTCCAGTCATAAGCAAATATTTTTCAGAACCGCTTCCATAAATAATACAGTTGATTTTTCCAAACCTAAATTGATTTCATTTGTTGGAGGCATAGAGAAATTGTGATTGACTTTAAAGAATATCTAGAATATGACATAGACATAGAACTTGATAAAAACATCAAGTCTGGAATGGTGCAAGTGTTGCTTATCCTAGTTCTTTAATAGTTCTATGAAATTTTAATTGACAGATGCAAAATACAATTGCAATAATCTGTGACTGCGATGAAACGCTTGCACCTGATACTACGAATTTTCTCTTAGAGCAAAACAATGTAAAAGTAAAACCGTTCTGGAACAAAATCACCAAACTTGTATCTCAGGGATGGGATCCTCCACAAGCATGGATGATGGAGATATTAAAGATGATCCAATCAGGTCAGATACAGCAAGACACCAATCAAAAACTCGCTCAATTAGGCAATAAGATTACTCCATATGATGGAGTACCGGAATTCATTCCCCAGATAAAGTCCATGGTAAGAAAGAACAAGGATTTTGATGAGGCAGGAGTTGAAATTGAATTTTACATAATCTCTTCTGGATTTGAAGATTTGATTAAAGGTAATAGTTTATCAAAATATTTTACAGACATTTTTGCAGGAAAGTTTAGCGAAGACAAGTCTGGCAAGATTAATGGCATCAAATCTAGTGTCACATTTACAGAGAAGACAAAATTTCTTTATGCAATCAACAAAGGAATTGTAGGAAAAGAACTGCGACGCTGTCCTTTTAGTGTCAATGATGCAATAAAAAGAGAAGACAGAAGAATTCCGTTTGAATACATGGTGTATTTGGGAGATAGTCCTGGTGACATTCCCTGTTTTTCTGCTGTCAAAGGGTATGGGGGTAACTGTATTGGAATAGTCGGCAAGTATTCTGTTCAGAAAGGATACCAACTTGCCCGCGGAAAGAGAACTACTGTTGGTCCCTATTCTAGAAACTACAAATAAGGAAGTGATCTGAGAAACGTTTTGGACACGATTGTAAAGAAGATAGGATATGACATTGTTGATAAAAAGAAAAGGCATCTTACATGAAAGCATCCTACAAAAAAGAAACATTGCCTGATCCTGCATCTGAAGGGCATACATATGATAACTATACTCTACAACGCGACGTAGAGTTTTGCTGTGATTCTCTCAAGGGATATTACAAAAAATCAAGCGGATGGAATTATGAACAAGGAAAATTCGTCATAGTTGATCAAATATCGTATGACGGCCACACCGTTATTGCAATTGATTTTTGTCCTTTTTGCGGGGAGAAAATAGAATACAAAGACATTGACAAACCCAAGAAAACACGAAAACAAAAAAAGTAATTCTACGTTAATTTGGCAGAAATCTTGCCAATGATGTTTGTTAATTCTGATTCAAATTCTCTTGAAACGTCTCCTGCGCCACTCAATGCATGACCTGTCTCATGAAGCAGCGTTCCTGCATACAACATAATCTTCTCTAGTTGGTCGCGTTTGATTACAATTCTTTTTTTGTCTGACTCCCAAAGGCCTACTGCCTCCATTCCGGATGCTTCTCTGCGCATAGTCTCTGATATTGAAATTTCTTTGATTATCTTTGGTTTGCCTCCAATCAAATTGAAAATATCAGACGTTTTATCATAAATCTCACGCTCACTTGGACTTAGTTCTGATAGTTTGACAAATTTGAATTCAAAACTTTCATTCCATTCGAGATTGTATTGCCCTAGATCTCTCATAGTGTTTCCAGATCAAATGAAATGATAACTAGGGAAGAGATTATCCAAATATATCAAAATCGTGATAAATGATTACATGAGTGGGTTGAAAATGACCCAGAAAAAAAGACTGTTTCTCAATTAAAAAAAGACATGAAGAAATGGCAAAATGAAATCTTTGATGCACAAAAGTTAGCAAAAGATAATGATCCATTGTTTCCCAAAGATAATTTGGGAACTGCATATACTTTCATGAATGTTTCAAATGCGATTTACTCAAACTATGTTATTTCACTACATTATATCAAAAAACTAGAGAAGGAATTAAAATCAAAAACAAGTAAAAAACCTAAAACAAAATCTTAGACTGCCCTAGTAATATCGACGCCCTTTTTAGTATGATTTTACGATATGATTCATTGACTAGTCTTACATTTTATGGTGGGGTAAATGAGATTGGAGGCAACAAAATCCTACTTGAGGACAAAGACACTCGTGTTTTTCTAGATTTTGGGAAGGGATTCACCCGAAGAGCAAAATATTTTGAAAATTTCATCAATCCACGAGTAACAAATGGTATCACTGATTTTCTGACTATGGGATTGGTTCCAGATATTCCAGGCATATATCGCGATGATTTGTTAGAATTGGGAGGTAAAAAACCAGAAGAACCTGAAATTGATGCTGTATTGCTAACACATGCACATTCTGACCATGCAGATTACATTTCATTTCTAAATGAAAAAATTCCAGTCTACATGGGAAAAGGATGCGAATTAATTCTAAAATCATTAGCCGATAGAGGAAGAAATTTTGAAAGAGAGATTCTTGATTATTCTCCAAAACCATACAAGTATGGAACAAAACCTATTCCACGTGATGTTAGAACATTTAGAACTGGTGACAAATTTACTGTTGGATCATTAGAAGTAGAACCAATCCATGTGGATCATTCTGTTCCTGGTGCATATGGTTTTATCATTTACACATCTGAAGGTCCAGTTGTTTATACTGGTGATTTGAGATTACATGGAACAAATTCTCAAATGACTTGGGATTTTGTTGAAAAAACAACAGATGCAAAACCAATTGCAATGATTACTGAAGGAACCAGAATTGATATACCAATGAAAAAAGAAAGTGAAGAGACAGTTTTTGGTGATTCTTACAAGATTGTTTCAAATACTAATAGACTAGTTCTTGCTGATTTTAATTTCAAAGACATTGATAGACTAAGAACATTTTATAATATTGCACAACAGACAGGACGAAAACTAGTCATTAAACTAAATGACGCACATTTCTTAAAACATCTAGAAGAAGATGAACATCTAGATATTCCTAAACTTGATGATGAACACATTGCAATTTATCTTCCAAAAAGAAAATCTGGAAAATATGATGATAAAGACTATACCGAAAAAGAAAGACAATTTTTGAATCTAAACAATGTTTGGACTGCAGATGAAATTGCACAAAACGAAGCAAATTCTGTATGTTGTATTGGGTTTTACAGTTTTACATCATTAATTGACATGAATCTAGAACCTGGTGCTCAATACATTCATTCAGCAAGTGAACCCTATAATGAAGAACAAGAGATCTCTCAAGATAGAGTTGATGCTTGGCTTGAGCATTTTAGCATGGATAGACACCAAAGTCACTGTTCAGGACATGCTACAGGCACGGATTTACTTGAAATTGTGAAAAATATTGCTCCAAAATCCATCTATCCAGTTCATACAGAGCATCCTGAAATTTATCAAAAATCAGTTGAAAATACTATTTTGATAAAAGAATGTATGAAATATCCTCTTTAGTTATTTAGATTTCTTTGATAATTTTCTATCAGACGAACAATATCATCATAATAAACTTGGATCTTTTTTTCTATCATTTCTGGAAGAATATTTGAATGTGCAGATGGATTTCGAATTGTTGCCAACTCATGTAATTTTACATCTATAGCATTTTTATTTTTAAATATTTTTTCAAAATATTGCCAACGTTTACCAAGAATCATATCTGGTAAATGATAGAAATTAGTATATTCAATTAATTCATAATTTGGAATACCTAATTGTTTTCTTTGTTCGCCACCAGTATCTAACTTTCTCTGCACATCATCTTTTATTATAGGTCCAAGACTATCCCACCAATTCCGATCTACTTTACTTAACTCTTCTACAATTATTTTACGCAGTTTTCTTTCTAAGACTACTAAAAGATCATTTGAATCCATAAACGATGATTCAGTTCCAATATGTTTCACTCTACCCTTTTTGCCATCTTCACAAATAACCTTAATTCCTGATTCATTCATTACATCTGGTGTAATGATTTCTTTAACATAACATGAAACTAATTCTGAATTCTTACTATTTTCTTCTTCTATCATAACCCTCATACCTAATTCTATGTTTACTCTGTATCTGGGATCAAATGATTTTTGAGAAGTCATTATAACTACAACAAATCTGAATATGATCCAATCTGTCTAAGGGTTTCTTTAATCAAATCTAGATCATGTTTTGTCATTTTACCATCATCAGCTTCAACTTTTAGTTTCAAATCTTTGTAATGTGATGCTATTTTTAATAACATTTGACTAATGTTGTTTATTTGTCCTTCAGGAACAGTAAATCCAAAGTCTAGTTTTTTTATTGAATCATCTGGTGGTTCTTCTCCTTCACTGCCTGCAGATTTAATATGAGATTCATAATGTGTTTCAAGCTCTTCCTTACTGCTTGCTTTATGACCACATTTATCACAGAAATATTCTGATTCCTCTTCACAAAGAGATGCTTGAAGTATTATTTCACCAGATTCAAAACTAACTTGAGTTGATTTTTTAAATAATCTTGACTTTGGAATATTATTCTCAAGTTCACCGATTCCAAATTCTCCATTTAAAACACCATCCATTATGGCTTGCTCTATGACACTTTTGTGTATTGGTCTTCTTTCACCGGGGGTTCTAAGCATGGATTCATAAAGATTTGATGTTTCTATGTATTTTTGATCTTTTAAATAATGATTTTTTAAAAATGATGGTCCAAGTTTTGGATGAATTTGATCTTCTTCTACCAGATGTTCATAGATTATTTCATCAATACCTCTGTTTGCATTTAATGGAATGTTGAAGTGATGTTTTATTGGACCTTCTTTTTCAGGAAGATACAAAGTACTGTAATAGTCTTTAATTAGATCATTTAATCGAGTAGTTTCATTTTTAAGTTCACTATTCAATGCAGCAAGTTGTTCTTCTTTAAGAGGAATAAGTGGATCTTTTTTAATTTTTTCCCATGCAATTTTACTTTTTAATGAATGTAGAAACTTTCCTTTCTCACCATCGGATGGGGTTAAAAATAAAATATTATTTCTATAAACTCTTGGAGACTCTCCAATATTTTCATAGATGGATTGAATTAATTTAATGTCATTTTCTTTCATAATGATTAATTTTAATGAATGTGAATTTTCAACTTCTTTAGGACTGGATGGCCATAATATTACAGGGAAATTTGAAGTTTTTCCAATATTGTTTTTGATTAATGTTTTTTCAGCATCATCAATGTCTCTTTGTTTGATATTTTCCATTGTATCAACTTTGATTTTTAGAATGTTTGCTTCTTTTGTAAATAGATATTTTTCATTTGTTACATTAAGATAGAATAATTGATTTCGAAATAGATTCAGAACTTCACTAATTTGAGCTGAAGGAATACCCCGTGAACATGTTGCTCTTTTGATGTCTGCCTCTGTTGCCCCATCAATTCCAGTTGTACCAGAATGTGAATACATAAAAATTGCAGTAGCTGCTCTAATTCCCAATTGTCTTCCCCTATACATTTCTGGAACTTTTTGATTTACTTTTGAGGCTCCCGAATCAATATCAACTATATCCTTTGATAATACACTGTAAAATTGAGGATCAAGATAATCAACTAATTCTTGTTTTATTTCATTATTTTTCAAATCAAAATCGCCTAAACTGATAAATTGTTTCTCACTTGTTGCAAGTGAATTAATTACTAAAGATAAAAGACGTAAAACCCCTCTTGTTCTTTGAAATCTTGTAATTGTTCCCCATCTTTGATATAACACATCAATGACTTGAGGTAAAAATGGATAACTTCTAGCAAATTCTTCTCTATATTGTGATACCTGCATCCCTTCAGGAATTAATCCTTCATCATCGCAATAATCAACAAAGTCTTTTATGATTCCTTCTGATCTATCTCTAATCTCTGCATCTGTAGATGAAAATAATCTATGTCGTATAATTTTTGGAATATCATTATCTGCAACTGGAGTTATAGTATCTTTTGTCCTTCCTGCAAATTTTTGCAATTGCTCATATAGTTCAGTATGTCTTTCATCATCTAATTGTTCATTAGCACTAGATGGTAATGTTACTACAACACAAACATTAGAAAAACTACTTACAGCTTCACTGAGTTCTTGAACAAACCCAATGGTTTGTTTAGCTAAAGTTGATTGTTCTACTTTGACACCATCAGCTTTTGATACGTACTGTAATAATTCATCAATTAATATCAAAATAGGTTTGTTTTGTGTTTCAAGTACTTTTCTTAATGCTTCACCCCCATGTGAAACATTTCCTGTAAGTTTTTCTATTTTCCCAGTTAATTGCTCCTCAATCATTCCCCATAATGTATGTGTAGTAGGATCAATTTCATTTCCAACTAGAACTACTGGTTTCACATCCCACTCTATACATTTATGATACAATGCAATTAATGTATGAGTTTTTCCTCCGCCAAAAGGTGTGGATATAGAACGAAAATGACCACCACTTTTTCCATCTAGTCTATCTTTAATAGAATCTAGAATTTTTTTGAGATTGTCAGTAAGATATGTTTTTTCAAAAAATATTTTTGAATCTTTGTATTCGTCAGAACCTCTTTTATTATACACATCCCAAAGCTTTGCTGCATATACTTCACTTGAAAAATTTTGAGATAGGATATCTCTATGTGGAACTGCAATTTCATGAAAAGCCATAATCTGAATTTCTTAGAATATTTCCCAGATTAAAACAGTTTCCTTTGACTTGAATCTTCAGAATCATCAGATTTGAAACCTGTAAGAAATCCGTCCAGCCATTTCTTTTCAGTACTTTCTAGGGGTAATGATTCAGAAATTGCTTGTGCAACACGTTTGAAAACTTCACTATTTTTGTATCCTTTTTCTTCTAAGAATTTATCAACTGTTTCTCTATTTTCTTTTTTCCAAAGTAGTAATGTAATATGCAAAATATCAATTAATTCGTGAGACTCTTCAATTTTATTCTGATTTCTTTCATCAGGTCCTAAAACACGAATTATTTCTTTCTCTTTTACAATGAATCCTTTATCCCATTCATGCTCTATATCAATACCAACACTTTGTGCCATTTTCAAAGCATCATCAAATGGAACTTTTGCTTCTCCATATGCCCATCTCCATAAAATATAGAATCGTGTCATTTGTGAAATCTCTTCAGAGAATTCTCCTTTGATAACTTTGTTTATTGCATAGTTTGTAACAATTTTTCTTGTATCATTTAACAACTTCTGTATCAATATTGTTTCATCCTTATCATCAACAACTTTCTCATATTTTCCAAATACTTCTATTGCTGAACCTATGGCAGAAATGAAAAAATCAGCTCCAGATATTCCTTCATTCCATAATTGCTCTAGTTTTTTATTGAGATATTGTTTTAATTCTTTTTTTACATCTCTGTAAAATCCAATTGGTTCCTTTTTCCATTTTCTACATACCATGTAAATTGAAGAAGAAAGTGAAGCAGAATCTTTAGCAATCAATCTTGCCTTTCTTTCCGTATGAATTGGCCATGCGGCAGTTACTACTAATCCTGAATTTAATAAAGAATTGATCAACGTTTCCCACCCATCCGTAGATTTATGTGCATAAACAATTACTGATATCCCATCTGGTTTTAAAACTCGTGAAATCTCACTAAATGATTTTTTTAACATAATTTCGAAATTTTCTTTACCACATTCTTTTCCATCTTTAATATCAGAATATGCTACAGCTTCATCTGATTTTGGAGAAAGTGGGGTTGAAAATAATTCTGGATATAGAAACCCAATACTTCTTTTTAACCACACATAAAAAAAATCTGCTAAATGTGAATACGCGACATTATCATAATACGGTGGATCTGTTATCACTGCATCAAAATATTCATCATCATAATTCAGATTAGTTGCAGAATGATTTGTAATGTTTATTGGATTTTTAATAGTGCTACAATGCTCAATAACTCTTGAAATCCAACCTGCCATATTTGGCCAACCAACATTAGTAAATGGATTTATTTCTACATAATCCGATGTCATTTGGAAAGCTTGTCTACCAAAAACATGCTCAATTTTTTCCCCCACTACATTAAAAATAACTAATGTTGCATTTTTGTCAACTAATCTATCTAACTGTAATGCAAGATAAGTTGTTATGACTTTAGCGTATTCTTTATCCATATTTTTTTGAATCATTAATGAATATCCTTCTCTAATTTTTTCCATAAATGTAATCAAAGATAATTTTTGTCTAGAATTAAACAAATCTCCCCAAGTTTCAAAAAAATAATTCTGTGCACTTCCTAATGGTTCAGAAATCATTCTTACATCGGTAGGAAACTTCTCTGTTGGAATTGGTGATATTCCAAACTGTCTTTCCATTTTAGAAATTTTTTCTTTAAGAAATAATTCTACATCTTTTATTTGAGAAATTTCTTTTTTTGTAGCAATTCTATATTTTTTACCTGTTGTTCCTTTTTTATTTAGAATGACAGCAATTAATTCTTCATTGTTTTTCTTTTCTTGAAAAAGTTTACGTGTAATTTTTCCTTCTATTCTTGAAGTACAAAATGGGCATGTGATAGTTGCTCTAGAAATTGTTCCTGTAGACGGATCAAAATTATTAGGGATTTTTTTGTAACCATTCCCAACAATTTCAAATCCTTCTTTTATTGGATGAATCGCAATTTTATTTTTTAAATTTTTTGCTAACCAGTATTGACTCATTAATGGAATCGTTTTTCCACATAAAGGATTTTGACAAGGTAATGTTCTTGCCCAAATATAACCTACAGCATCATATTCATCATCAGAATGATAGAATAAACTAATTTCTTTTTTAACTTCTTCAAAAACCCATTCTGACCAAATTTTGAAATCTTTTAAAAGTTGATTTTCTGTATGGGTAAAAATTTCTTTCTCTTTTTTTATATATCCATATTTTTGAGGATATTCTAAAGTTGCTTTTTGAATAATTACTGCAACAGGATTGTAATCATTTGCATATGTTTCACATCCTAATCTAGTTGCCTCTAATGGTATTGAACCTCCGCCTGCAAATGGATCCAAAATCTTTGGTGTATTTTGAAAATTCTTTTCAATGTTTTTCTTAGCTTTTTCTAAATTATTTTGATTAGTAGAATTTTTCCATATTGATAATTCTTTAATAAATTCCATTTTTTGTTTTAATTCTTTTTTGTTATCTATAGAACTAATCAATGATGAAAAAATTGTTGCTCTAGAAACTGCTAGCGGTCTACGAGCCCACCACAAATGAAGTGTTGAAATATGACCATGTCTGATAGATTTTTCTTCGGATGAAATTATACTAATTTGTTTTACGGGAAAATACTCTTCAATAAATCTACGTTCCATTATATTGACTTCTCTTTTATTTCTGATGCATCCACTAAATAATGAATATCTAATTTTGGATTTAGATTATGTGCAGGATCTTGAATAATTAGAGGTTTTAGATCAGTTCCTGAATAGTCTTTTGTATTCCAAACAACATAAAGATAATAATCTTCGGCAAGATGTTTTGCCTTAAACCACTCATTTTTGGATAGTGCAACAGAACCGACTCCGCTTCTTCCTTTAACTTCGATATATCGTGTGTTTCCTTCTTTATCAATTGATTTTACATCATATCCAGGACCAATAATTTTTGAAACATCTATAGGTGTTCTATCACGTTCTGTTTCAAATTTCATGACTACTTCCATTGCCACTTTTTCAGATTCAGCATTTTCCTTCATTTCATCCTGAATTACATCAGGTGAAATCACTCTGATTATGCCTAGAAATACAGGTGTACTAATTGTTAGACTTTTCTCTCTCTGAATTAAATCTTCAAGATGTTTTTTATTATCCATGTACTGTCTCTGTCTTTCTTCTTTATTGCGTATGGCAAGATCAACATTTTCTCCTTTCTCCTTTCTTGTTCTAAGTTGTAAGAGATCAGAATCATGATCAAAAATTAATTTTTGCAGAGATTGTATTCCATACTTTTCTTTAATTTCTGCCTGTCTGTTTCTTTCATCTAGTAATTCATTTTGATAATTTCTTAATGTCTTGATAACTTCTGATTGAACTTTACTTTTTAGGTTTTCAATATCTACCGAACTATTACTTTTTGTTTTTGATTCTTGTAAATCCCAAAGAATTGTTGGCTGAATAAATTCTATAGTATTTGTTTTTGAATCTACATAATATGAAAATAATCTTTTACCTGCAGTTCTACCAGTACCATCGTTGATGGCACCCTCAAAAAATATAATTTCCCCATTTAGTTGACCTGAATGATCAATGAATTCTGCACCTTTTTGCAAGTCTGCTGAAAATGATCTACTAATCCATTCTAACACAGCTTCAAATAATGGATGACCAAATGTGATAAATTCTGCATCCTGATCTTTGGAACCTACTTCTTTATCAAATGTAATTTTTGGATATGAATTGAGCGTTGGTCCAAATGATTTTTTTAAATTATCTTCTTTTGTTATGTTTCTTATCCAATATGGAATTGAGTCAATTGCATAGAGTGATCTTGGCCTATCTCTGATTTTCCCTTCTGCTTTTGTAAATGCTTTTTTGAAAAATTCGGCAGTATATTCTGGAATTAGTTTGTTTTCCCTTGCTTTTTCTCTCAAATCTTTGATTTGAGTAAAATCAATATGCTTTGTAGCTAATGTATCGCCTAAATTCTCTCTAATTTTTTTAATATATTCTGCATCAACAGTAATTTCAAGTTCTTTTAAAATTTCTTCTTCTGTTCTTGCGCCCATTGCTGCATCCATTAAGAGTTTTGAAAGATCTTTTCCGTAGTAAATTTCTCCAATTACATCATATACTTTATCGCTACCTAGTTTTGATTTTATTTCAGCTAGTTTTTCAAATAGTCTTTTGAATATTCTGCCTTCGATTGTATCTTGTGCAATTAAATTGTAAACAAATACTTCAAATTTCTGTCCATATCTGTGAACTCTACCCATTCTTTGTTCCAATCTATTTGGATTCCAAGGAATATCATAATTGATCATCAAGTGGCAAAATTGTAGGTTAATACCCTCACCTGCAGCTTCTGTTGCTACCATTACTTGTGTTTGAGTTTTGAATGTTTTTTCAGCTTCAATTCTTTCTAAGAGTTGCATTCCGCCATGAATAGTACTTACCGTATACCCCCAACTTTTGATTCGTTTTTCTAGATATTCTAACGTGTCTTTTGATTCTGTAAAAATTAATATTTTCTTGTTAATTGATTTTCCTTCTAATTCCTTCATTGCTTCCTTTAGTTTTTGTAATTTCACTTCTGCTTCTTGATCAATTACATTTTTTGTATCAACAATTAATTCTTCAAGTATGCGAATTTCTTTTTCTAATTCCTCTTTATTTTCTGCAATGCTGAGTGTTTCCCAAATTCTTTCTTGTTCCCATCTTTCATCTTCACTCAAATCTTCAGCGTCATCAAAATCAAACATTTTAGGAGTGGATTTTTTTGATTTCTCAAAGTCTTGCATTATATCTTTTAATCTGTCTCTTCTACGTTGAAGTGATTTCCATAAAGCAAAACTGCTTGATGCTAATCTTCTTTGTAAAATAATTAAAGCAAATCCAATGTTTCTTTTTTTCTCAGAAGATAGCGCTTTGTTGTATTGATTTCTTACATATTCTGTAATTTTTCTATACAAATCACGTTCTGGCATTGATAAATTGTAGGAAGGAGTTAGAACATGACGAGGTAGGAATAGAGGTTTACCGTCAAAATCTTTCATATCCTCTTTGATTCGTCTCAAAAATAACGAATTTTCATCTTTTTCAATAGATTCCTCAAGCATTTCAGGCGTAGCAAAGAAGCCTGGTTCTAAAAGATCTAAGAATAATCTAAAATTTTCAGTATCTCCTTTGTGTGGTGTAGCAGTTAGAAAAAGTAAATGTTCTGAATTTGTGGATAAAATTTCCCCAAGTTTGTATCTCCCAGTTTTTGTTACACTGTCACTGTACTTGTATGCAGCCATCTTATGTGCTTCATCAATTATGATTAAATCAAATTGTGATGATTGTAGTGATGGCAAAATTTCATCTCTTTTTGCAAAATCCATTGAAGTGATTAATTGATTTTCTTTTGTCCAAACATTTTCTCCATAAAGAGCATTTGTTGAACCTCTATCTGCAATTACAAAAGTTTCTTCAAATTTATCTTTGAGTTCTCGTCTCCACTGATCTTTTAGATGTCCTGGAACAACAATTAAAATTCTATTAACTAAATGTCTTAATTTCATTTCTTTAATGATTAATCCTGCCATGATTGTTTTTCCTGCACCAGGATCATGAGCTAACAAAAATCTAATTCGTGGTAATTTTAGAACGTGACCATACACTGCTTCAATTTGATGAGGTAATGGATCAACTTTAGATGTGTTCATAGCTAGTAAAGGATCATAAAGTGACGCAAAACGATAACGAATTGTTTCTAAAGCTAGAAACACTTTCCAAGGTTCACTTGAAAAATCACAATCAATTGTTTTAAGACTAATATGTGATAATTCTTCTTTTGATAAAATTACATCTACATGAATTCCTGTAGGTATTCGTGAACCAACAATGTTTACATCTTCACCAAAGTCTTCAATTTTTTTAATTTCAACTGGATCTGGCCATTTAGGACCTTCAATAATTGCACCAGCTTTTAATTCAGAAATATCCAATATTGTGATAATTATCAGTTTACGAATAAATCTTACGTAAACTCTACTTTGGAAAATTAGTTTTCAATTCTTGGCGCTAAATAATATTCAACTTTAGTCATTGATGGCATTTCAAACAGTATATGCATTGGAGTCTGTGTTCCATATTCCATATTGACATTCTTGCTTGCTTTCCCAATATTTCTAATGATTTTAGCCATAAATTCTAGACTATACACAGAAGAACTATCTTTGGAAACTTCTAGGGATGATAATTCTGGATTTCCTTTTTCTAGATCAACTTCAGCCTTTCCAATAGTTCCAGAGCCTAAAAATTGAATTTTTCCTGGAATACTTGAGATTGTAACGTTTTCTGAAACTCTTTCAATATTTGACATTATTTTTGCAAGCATAAATGGCGAAAGTGAAATCTTACTTGTTACATCTATTTTTGGAATTTGTGTATTTACTTCAGATCTCTCAATCAAGTTAAGATCATACTTCATTTGTAAACTTCCTTTAATTGAGATTTTCATTTTATTTGGATTGTCAATAATTAGTTCCACTAAATCTTCATTTGATGCAGAATTTAGAAGATTCTTAAAATCATTTACTGTGATCCCAAAAAAGGTTGCATGACATTCAAAGAATTCAAAAGACGACTTTGGAAATGTAATTTCTAATAGTGATATATGGGCTGAATCTATTCCTCTAAATGTGATCCCCTCTTGATTGCAAATGAACATAGCTTCTTCTGCAATATCCCCTATTGCTTGTAAGATCGCTTTCCATTCTCCTATGTTAGTAAACCTAGCTTCAAGTAACAAAATCTAATCTTACGACAATATTCGATCTTAAATGCTTTCTCGTTTAAGGATAAATGATTTTGTTGATCTAATATGCATTAGATGAATTATTTCTTTTTAGGATTTTTTTGTACAGAATTGGAAATCTACTGAACTTGGAAAACATTATGATATTTATGAAGACGGTGAAATAGTTGGACGACAGTATCCAACTGATACTGGCCCGATTGATATTCTTGCCATTAGTAAAGATAAGAATACACTTCTTGTTGTTGAACTCAAAAGAGGACGTGCCAGTGATGTTGTAGTTGGACAATGTCAGAGGTACATGGGTTATGTAAAAGATGAATTGGCCGAAAATAATCAAGATGTACGTGGTGTGATCATTGGATTTGAAGATGATATAAAAATTCAACGTGCACTCTCCGTTGCTCAAAATATTAATTTTTACACTTACAAAATAGATTTCAGATTAGAAAAAAAACACTAGTTACAGTAAAACAGAATAACCGCAACAGACACTAGAAAAAATAAGACGGGGGTTTGAAAGTATCCCAATAGCTCTCTACGTTACTGAAAAATCGACATTTCCGTTTAGAGAATATGGCGGACTCGGTCGTGTTAGGTCATTTTTGTAAACGAACCGCCTATTTCAAGCAACATTTCTGTGGGCGTTGTAGCGTTAAAGGTTGTTCACCTGTGAATTTTATGTATGATCAATCAAAGAAGTAACAGGTCTATTTTAGGAATAAAGAATAGGAAAAATCTCAAATCTCGTTTTTAAGGTAAAGCAATTTTGTGTACTATGATCTCATTAAAAAACGGAGAAACAATCACGAAATCTTTTGATGTCAAAAGCAAGCTTGGAAATGGAATACTATACATCACAAATTCAGGTATTGTATTTGAGACAAAATCAAAGGGCCTAATTTTGGAGCTGCCGTTCACAATCCTTAGGACCTTTGAGGCAAAGAAAAAGAACATTTTGATTCTGTCATGGGATGAACCAGACAAATCTCAAAGATTTAGTTTTGAGTGCAAGGTTGACCATGCAAAAGCCGTTGAAAATGAGATACAATTGACAAATCAGGCATTTGCAAGGAAAACCATTGATTTTTAGGATTTCCTCTATCAAATCACTAGCCAATAAGGTTTACGAATATGTTTAGACAATATTTTAAGTATTATTTGGTTGATAATAGTGTATGAAGCCGGAAGTTGAAAAAAGATGGAATGACTGTTGGTATGATGAAAAAAGAAAAGCCTATGTCACTCATAATGAATATTTTAAAAAAATTCCAGGTATTCATGAAACAGAACATCAACAAAAACATGATCAGGAAATTGGAGATGGCGGAATTGTTGTCAGAGAATTCAAAGTAAAATCTCTTTTTGGATATCCTGCATGTAAAATAAATTACAAGGATGGATCTTCTGTCTGGTTTTTACTTCCAACAATGACAGATGATATGCTTACTAGAGAAATTGTAAAAGCAAGATTAATGCCCGATTCTCCAGAATATACAATAATGTATGAAACACAATCTGAACCTTGGTTAGAATTTGGTGATGGATTAAAACTGACTGACAAAGAATATGAATTTGGAATGGATCTTGGTAGATACTCTCCTATTCCTTTAGATGCGATAAAAGCAGCTTCAAACAAAATCTAAAGTTTTCTTCTTATTAGGTTGGATTTTCAGAATTTAATGAATCCTGTTTACTCCCTGTAAAAGATTTCATTTCATTGATCATTTTTCCTACTGCAGCTGGATGCTGTCTCATTAATTGCAGTTCTTTTGTTTCCAAATCTTTTTTCATTTCATCACTAAATCTTTCATAGTTAACAATATGGTTACGACGTTCATTCAAAAATGAATCTCGAGATTGTGAATCATTTAGAATTCTCTGTCCAGTTTCGATGTTACTCATATTCCCAATTCGATCTATACTCAAATCATTTTCAATTGTTGCAATCTCATTTGCAAAGTTTCTATGCTCATTGGTAACAATTTGATTCTCCCCCATTCTGATTCCCATCTGCACTTCCTGCACTCCAACGTCTCGCATCATGTGTGAACCCATTCTGCCAAGTGTATGACCAATGGAGTGATCTCCTCCAGGCACTGCGCCAAGTGTCGTGCCAGCAGATACTGCACTTCCTGCTCCCAATCCTTCCAGTGAACCAGTTCCAGAACCTCTCACAAATGCAGACATTCCTGGACGACTAAATCCGACCTTTGCCATCTCAAGCCAGCTTGGATGAGCAGTCCCAAATTGAGCGCCTGTAAATCCACGTAGGGCACCAAATCCACCTCTGACTCCTCCCATACCCGCCATCCCAGTAAGCATCGCACCAGAAGAGACTGCACCAGTAGTCATTGTAGTTATCGTACTGACTAGACTTCCAAGCATTGGCACAAGCATTACCGGAATGAATACTGCAAGTGCCATGACGGCAAGTGCTGAAAACCACTGCTGGATTGCACCCTGTTCTAGCTCAGCTGATGTCTCTATAGTTCCAAGATATGCAGAGCCTGCAACAATTACTATTGCTGCAATGATTGGCGCAATTAACAATCCAGTTAATGCTTCTAAGAGTTTTTTTGTAATTCCAAAAAACCACGGAATCAAAGATAATGTCAGAATTACTGGCAGCCCGATTATCAGCACTGCAGTAAAGACCATTCGTATTGTACCAATGATGAACACCAAAAAGACAAAGATTATCAGCGCAATTGCCTTAAATGCTGCCAGAAAAACATTCAAGAAAAACCCTTCAAAGACTCCAACTGGATCCCCAATTCCTGCAACTATTCCATCAAATGATACTTCTGGTGTCTCAATTGCGCCAAGCTTGGAGAAGATAAACTCTACTTTTTGTATTGGGTTTTGAGGATCTTCTGGGTTTAGTATCCACAATGATGATTCCTCAACCATTGTTGCAGACAGGTCCCACAGTGCAGGAAATACAAAAAAGAAGATAATGTAAAAGACGCTCTTGGAGATTATGTTGATGGCAGTCTCGGGTGGGACCCAGTTGACGTGCTCTAACATAAATGAAATCCCTGCAACAAACATTGCTGCCAAGAATATGTAAAATGAAATGTTTCGCAACAACATGTAAAGCTGGAAGTTTTCATTTCCAGTCTCCTCACCATTACTCACATCATACTCAAAGACGGGCATGTCAGTTATCAGCTTGACAAAGTTTGATTCTAGCACATCACTCCAGGCCAAAGTCGCATTTACAATTGCAATGATTGCAATGATTATTCCAATGATGATGATGGCTGACTCTAGTCCAAACTGGCCTTTTCTTGTTCTAAAATACACAAAATAAAAGACAAAATCTGCTAAAAAGGAATCAAAATACTAGATTGGTGGATAACACAAAAGAAAGAAGCAATTAATACACTTCAAAAAGATTGGCAAAATTCTTATGATCTTTATGGTGTTGAAAAAACACTTTTAGATTCAGATAAAACAATTATTTCTAATTTACAAGTGATTAAGAAAGAATTGATTCCTAATTGTAAGCATCCAAAGAAGATGAGGAATAGAACTTCTGATGGTCAATGGTATTGCATGAATTGTAATTTTGATCTTTGACTAGATAATTTTATTAGATTAATATTTTCACATTGATTACTTGAAAAAAGAAAAAACCAAAAAATTTGCGGAAAATATTGATGGTGGTGCACCCACACAATCAAATTACCAGTTTCAATACGCATGCGGTACAATAATTGCAATCAATATGTATTCGGGAAAATTCAAATTCTCCGAGTTATTTTGTGAAATCTTTGAAGATATTCTAGCTATGAAACCCAATGGTCATGTGCAAGGAATTCAAATAAAATATAGAGATTCTCGTAGGGGCCCTTTCTCAATTTTAGATGATGAAATAGTAAAATCTATCAATAGATTTGGATATTTGGATGAAGAATTTCCTAAAGAATGTGATGGATTTGTATTCATGTCAAATATGCCAATAGTTTTTTCAAAATCAAAAACACCTCTGGAAGAGTTGGTAAAAGAATGTAAAAAATCTTCAATCTCTGAAGATGTTAAAAAAATTATCCAAAATTTAGAAAAAAAATCTAAATATGATTATAAAACTTTGGTGAACATTTTAAAAAAAATAGAATTTCAACTTGTTCCTGATAAAGATCATATACGTGATACTATTGTCAACAAACATCTATCTGAAGTAAAAGAATGTAAATTATTACATAATTCAAAATTAAAAATCATAACTGAATCTTTGATTAGGATGATTGGTATCAAGTCTACAGAAATAAAGGATTCTCTCCAATTATATTCTGCATTTTTAGAAAAACCTGATAAAGAAAATCAAATCGTCAACACAAAACGTGTTTCACATTCTGATGTCTTACAAATTATTGAATCTGAAAAACCTGTTGTATATTTAGATGATAAAATGCCTGAAAAAATTGAGGTTGGAAGTTATTATCTAATTGATCTTAAAATGAATCTAGGAAAAATTAATTCTTCAGAAATTTCTAACATGAAAATGCTTACTAAATCTGCCGAATATCGTTTCTTAGAGGATTATTATGAAAAAGAGGAAACTGAAAAACTTCAAAAAGATTTTGATGATATCCAAAAAAATTATCAACTATTCAAGCTGAATGTGAAACAAAATCTAGAACTAAAGATGATTTTGACGGTCCTAAAAAACTTGAATTAATTGAAGAACGACTTCATAAAGAACTTGACCAAACACCTGAAAAATTTCATTATGTAAGTTATGATCATCTTAAGGGGATTTTGGGAATTATGATGACTAGATGTGAAGTTCCTTTTAGTGAAATGCCTGTAGGAGGATGGACATGAGTCTAGGGAGTATAAACACTATCATAAAATTAGATGAATCTTATGATTTTCACTTGGCTAGATTGTTGATATTGATGAATGAGATGTCAAAAAAAGAATATGGTGAAATCATTCAAGGTATTACAAAATTGGTAAAATTAGATTTTCTATTGAGATACCCTAGTGTGTTGGAGCAGGCACTGAAAAGAAAAGGAAGATCAACAACTTCTATCAAAATAAAACCTCATGAAGTTGATAGTGTTGAATCGAAAATGATTCGATACAAGTTTGGACCATGGGATAATAGATATTGGGAGTTTTTACGAATCCTGGAAGCTAAAGGATTAATTGAATTTGGTGAAGAAAATAAAACGGTGTTAATTAAAATCACTCCTAAAGGAAAAACAACTGCTAAAAATTTAATTGATTTAAAAGAATTTGAAGATTATTTCAAACGTTCTAAAGTAATAACCACCATATATGGAAAATACTCTGCAACATATTTGATGAAATTAATGTATGAACTTCGACCTGAACTATATCAAATGAAATATGGATCGGTGTTAAACGCATGATTATAAAATTAAAAGAATTAACCATATTTACAAAACAAGAACCCGTTATACTTGAATTAGATTCAATAAATTATTTCTATGGTCCAATCAGTACCGGTAAATCCACTATTGGTAGATTGATTATGCATTGTTTTGGTAAAAATATAGATTTAACCTATGCATTGCAGAAAGAATTCATTTCAATTCAATTAAAATTATTAATTGGAAATAATGATGTAATTATTGAACGAGAAAAAGATTCATCTCAAATTGTAGTGCATTATAATGATAAAAGTATCAATGATCCTAAAAGTTTGATTGTCCCACTTGTGTCTAGAGACAATGTCTCTTTAATTCCTGATGAAGAAGTATACAATATTTCTGATTTGATATTCTATCTTGGGGGTGTATCTCCTCCAAAAGTTTTACGTAGTAAAGTAAAAGAAGATAGTAAAAGAATTCGATTGGGTATTAAAGACCTAATGTGGTATTCTTACCTTTCTCAAGAAGAAATGGATAGTTCGTTCTTTTACCTTTCTAAAGGTGAGGATTTCATGAAACAATTGAAAAGTAGAGATGTGTTAAGATATGTTTTAGGATATTATCAAGAAGAGGTTTCAAAATTAGAAGAAGAAATGGTTGCTATTCGTGAAGAAAAAGCATCTACAAAAACATCTGCACAACAAATCAGAGATATTCTAGAACAAAACAACATTGATGATACAAACAAAATTTCAGAAGAAATGAAACTTTTACAAAATTCCTTATTAGAGATTGAAGGAAAACTCACAAAAATTGATTCATCAATACAAAATGATAACGAAGACACCATAAAGAAATTACGTGGAGAACGTCAGGAAATCTATAATACTATATCTGAATATGAAAATTCTCTTCACTTTTTTGATACTCAAATAGAAAAACAAACTAAACTCAAACATGAATTTTTAACTGCAAATATTCGCTCTGATAGGGATATTTCTGCGTCCAAACTATTTCGAGAATTGACATGGTACAAATGTCCTGAATGTGGAAATAAGATTAAACCTCCAAAAGAAGAATCTGCTTGCCCAATATGTAAACAAGATAAGAGTTTTGATTCATCATCTAAAACTAATGCTGAATTATTAGAGAGGACTAAAGAATTAGATAATTCTATCAATGCTTTGAAAAATGAAAAAAGAACCACTGAACAGCTTTTAACGAAATATCAAATGTTTTTACAGGAAATAAATGAAAAAATTAATTATTTGGAAGAACATTATGATAGCCAATTTTTAACTGCTGCATCTGATTTACTTTCTCAAAAAGGAATAATTGAAGGAAAAATACATCTTTGTGAAAAACTACTCCCTCTTCCAAAAACTGCTGATGATTTAGATCAACGATCTTATGATTTAGAAGGTAAATTAGCTAAAGTAAAGGACCAATACATTAAAGCTAAAAAAAATGCTGAGAAAGATAAAGAAAATATTGAATTATTGAAATCATACTTCTTGGAAAACTTACTAACTGCAAATTTTCCGCAAATTGATAAAAATTATGAGGTTCTAATGAACACAAATGATTTTGTACCTTATCTGAAACCTTCTGGGGAAGGTGAACTTTCGATAGTAGAGTTTGCAAGTTTAGGAAGTGGTGGAAAACTCACTCTGTTTAAAACATGTTTTGCATTGGCTATTCACAGAGTTTCAATGAAATCCAATAAACTTTTACCATCTTTTCTTATCATAGATTCTCCCATGAAGAATATTGAAACTAAACAAGATGAAGAAATCTTTAAAGGATTTCATAAATTGATATATTCTCTAGCTTCCGATGAGCTCAAAGATTTACAATTTATAATAATTGGTTCCGAGTATGATGAACCTGAGAAAAAATACAAATTAAAACCAAATTCTAGAGAGTTCACTAGGGATATCCACTCTGAAAATCCTCCTCTGATTCCTTACTATGAAGGACCATAATTTCAATCACAGATCAATTCTACGTTGTACCCTAAATACCAAAAAACTGTAAAATACACATGAAAATGCCCCTAAAAGTCAGATGTTTGAGGTCAACTTTAACAACAAAGAACTAAAAATCAGATTCCATATATGAAAGAAGATGTATTTTGCTAATAGTTTCGGTTCAAGTGTTGAATCGAGGTTACATATTATTGAAATACTAGAATTTTTAATTTTTTGCATGGATAAGAATACCATCAAACTTATTGAAAGATACAAACCAATGCTAACTTCAAAAGAAATTGAGGAATTTGATGAATTTGATGAACCACGATTTGATGTAAGAATTGTACAGAGAAATAATGAAAAAACAATTTGGGGAGATACAAAAGAAGAATTTTTTGGAAAAACTTTACGAGAATTATCTCTTGAAATATACGATTTTTTAGATGAAGAATATGAAATATGGATTAAAGATCCTCATTTGTTTGAAAATGAACCTGCAAAAGTCTCAGAAAAATATATTCGATATATAATGTCATTAGAAGCTGATAACTTTTTTGAAGATTTTACTCCTCTTAAATTTAGATTGTTAGACGGTTATTTTGTAATGAGTTTGGATAAAGAAAACATATCAACAAAATACGCACAGAAATTCTTTGGTAAATTTGGTTTAGAAATGCCAGATTTGATTGCAGATTAGAAAAATACCATGAAGTCCATAAAAATAAGTCAACTTCTAGCATGAAATCCATCATGATACAACATTGCAGGTAATATTGTTTAGGAGTACAAACTTTTAGTTTAATACTGCAAGTGAGTTTTAGAGACTTTAACCAATTATTCAGTTCCCCTTAAGAGATTCAATGTTCAAATCTTGACAGTTCTGATGGGTACTAGCAAGATTATGAATTTGCAACTATTTCATTCTCATCGGTATGATATCAGCATCTTTTCTTCTAGAATACAATGCAAGGATCTGACAGCCCTGAAAACATCTTCTTGTGTTTTGCAGCCAGTACATACTAGTTTTCCAGAGCCAAAAACAAGCATCACTGCAGACGAATCATTCCTGTAAATCAAGGCAGGAAATTGTTCTGGCTCGTACATACTTTTAGGAAGGATTCGGGCACATTTTACAAGATTTATTGTTCCCTTGAGGTTTACAGATGCTACCATGTTCTGAACCTCAATTTCTGGCTTTTTTTGGCCAAGGTCTATTCTGTGAGTTGCAAGTCTTGATACGACAGAATTAATTGCTAGAATTGACTGTTCTTTTGATTTTGTTCCAGTGCAGATCATTTTTCCTGATTCAAAGATTAGCACAGTTGCCTTTGGAAAAACCAATCTTAGAACCAGTCCTGGAAACTGGGTGGGATTGTATTCTGTTTGTGAAACTTTCTCAATTATCTTTTGAAGATCAATTGTTTTTTCAAATTTCGCACAAGTCACTACATTTACAACATCAACTATCGGAGTACTAAGGGCCAACTTCATTGCAAAAAGAAAATGAATCTTAAAAGAAGAAAAAAAATTCTAGTTTAGTATCACTAAACCATATTCACAATTTGGATGATACTGGATGTCAGTTACGTTTTTGCAGCTATAACATACAAATGAGATTGTCTTTCTACAGTCCTCACATTTGTGATACTCTCTCATCTCTGAACCGCACACTCTGCATAAATCAATTCGCATGGGTTCAAAATTAGGATAATATTTAACGCAAAATCCCCGCTCAAGATCTTCATCAAAATTTTGTTGAAGATTATGAGTATTTCACAAAGTTGCGCTGTATCTTTTTGCAAACCTGCAATTTGATACATATGCTGATGCATGAGAAACACCAAATGCAAGGGCTACAACAGAGCTTGCAGCAAGACCAAAATCGTATGTAAAAAGAATTGGAATAGTAACAACAATCAAAGATTCAATTGTAAGGTGAATCAGCAACGTAATACTTCTGCCAAACTTTTTGTAAAGTGCAGCAAAGACAAGATTCCTCTCAAAGCACAACAGATGAGAATTTTTCACCGTAATGGAGTAATCTAGAATATATCCTGCAATCCATGCGGCAAAAAATACTATGACAATCTCTGGGCCAAGTTTTGGTTGCACAAAAAAATAAAGAGCAAGGGAAGCTACCACAGGGGTTGTAGTGGAAAGGTCTCCAAGAAAGATTCTCTTCATTGTGGTATCTTGCTTGTAGGAACAGGTCCAAAGCTAAGCTTGATGACTGCAATTATTATTCCCAAAACAATTATTGCGCCGCCAACATATCTTGCAAACCCTATCATTCGGCCAAATATGTCTACTACTGCCTGTGGAACGTCAATCTGTGAAGGATCAGGATTATCAAAATCAACCTCCAGTATCCACTCTAGTATGTCCTGTGCCAAAAACACAAAGACTCCGGCTAAAATTGCAGCAACTACTATTTTGATGTACTTTGAGCGGTCTTGTGTGTCAAGTTCTTCAGATGCTAACATTGACATTCAAGGATATGACCAATTTAAGGCGGCAAACAATCACTGCAACTCTATCTCTAGTGTCTCCTCAAATATTGGTTTAGTGCTATCTTTTGAGAACACTTGGAGATTTTTCTTGCCAGCTGAGCCAGGAATTATTATGACTTCAAGCTCACCATTTGCATCAGTGGATAGTGTAGAGAGGATGTTTCCATCAAAGCTTACCTTACACATTTCGTTTGCTATTGCCTGTCCTGTAATCTTTTCTAATCTAATCTTCATTCTGTATGGTTTTGTATAGTCAGAAACGAAGAGCTTTCTTGCTTTGACTTCTTTATCTGTGATCTTTGGCGCAAATGGTTTTGGAATTCTAAGCACTGTAGACTCTGCAATACTTTTCTTTTCTTTGTGTACTTTTGGAATCTTTTTCCACGTTCTCTTTGTTTCTACAGCTGTTGAACCATCACGTATGTAAAACATTAAAACAGAAAACAAAAGTAATTCTGTTGGCAAGACGTTTTGTTTTTTGAGTGCAAAAAAAGCAGTTACTAATCCTGGAACTACACTTAGCACATCACCAGTTGATTGGAAAATAGCATAAGAGATCATAAAGCCAACACCAAGTACTGCAAGCTGCCGCATGCTGAGTCTGCCAATAAACGGAAATGAAAATACTGGTTCGTTAAACGGACTAACATCTTCAAACCACAAAACTTCGCGAAGTCTCAAACCAACAAAAAAGTTTTTCAAAAAATAAAAGGGAATTGACTAGGCAAGACTAGTCATTACTGATGTTGGTGTCGTTACAACAGAGCCATCAGGTGTGATTCCGCGTATCTCGATTGGAACTGATTCTCCTACATCAAGTGACGTTATTGGAGTGCCACCAGAGTCATCGACCCTAATAAAGACACTTGCTGTCTGGCCGGGATTAAGGGCTGCAGGATTGGGATTTGCAGAAAATGGCTGAATTCCAGTCGTGCCTGAATCAGTATCTACCTGTAGATTAACTACAGTAGAATCTATCTGCTTGTTTCCGGAATTTTTAATCGTAGCAGAAAGCCACAGCTCACCTGAGGGATTTTTTATCAGGGCCAGGTTTTCAACTGTTATTGCACCTCTTGCACTTGCCACTGATGACTGGCTCTGAAAGTTTTGAAACACTGCCACTCCAGCAAGAACTGAGATTCCCAAAATTATCAGCATTGTAATTGCCGGAGAAAGTGCACGTCTTTTTTTGAGATGATTTGCAATTCTTTTAGTCATGACCTAAATGACAGGACTCTTTTTAAGAGCAAAGAAATTTTGGCTTTTGTACGAACTGAATTTTTTGTTGCATGAATAAAATAATTTTCAGCAGACTCTCAATTGTATCTGTTTTTGTTTTGATGTGGGTATTTCTTTTACTTAACAACGAGTTTTTATTTTTTGTAATCATTGGAATATTTTCTGGAATAATTCTTTATACCATTGACAAACCCAAACTTGCAAAACAAATTTTAAAATTTTTCAAACCCGTAAAAACATTTTTTCAAAACTTTCTATTCAGTTTAAACACTGATCTGAAAATAACTACGGTCTCTTCAGACATGGCATTAAATCTAGTAAAGCCAGTAACAAGTCTCAGACTGTTAACACAGCTACAAAAAAAGATAAGCAAAAGTATAGAAGCAGATATTCGAATTTCTGGACTTGCAGCCAATCCAAGGCTGCTTGGATTGCAAAGCACATCCTACATGATCCTTGCAGGAATAGTTGCAATTCCAATTGCAATTTTGCTTTCAATTGTTTTTGAAAATTCTGTTTTACTTTTTGGTTTGCTTTTGGTACCTGGGATAATGTTTGCATTTCCAACTCTAAAACTCAAAGCAACTGCATCCGAAAGAAAGTCACAAATCGAAGATGAGCTTGCATTTTTTGCAGCTTATTGTGGCATAATGCAAAGTGTAGGAAGATCCCTGCTTAACTCTCTTTCAGAAGTTTCTGGAACTGGAATCTTTAAGATGCTTGAGAGAGAATCCAAAATGATTCAAAGAAATGTCAGAATCTTTGCAATGGATGAGCTCTCAGCAATCAACAACCTTGCACTAAATCACCCCAATCACACATTTCAGAACTTTCTTTTGGGCTATGTCTCAATTCACAAAAGCGGAGGAAGTCTGGCCAGATATCTCGAAAACAAGGGAGAAGAGTTTTTCAACTCTATGAGGTTTCGCATGAGCCAGTATTCCTCACAGGCAGCCACAATAGGTGAGGCAATGCTAATTATGCTAAATGTTCTGCCTGTTTTGCTCATCTCTTCGGCATTTATGATGCCTGCAAGCTCGGTCCAAATGATTACAAATGCCAGCTTTGTGCTGGTCCCCTTTATTGCCATTATGATGATACTCGTTACAAATTATTCCCAACCAAAGATTAGAGATGCAGTCCAGTTTAGCAAATACAGTATCTTTGTTGCAGTAATTACTGCATCCATTGGTATAATCATTGGACTTGAAGGCTGGCAGACTCTAGTACTTTCAGTATTTGCAGGAAGTTTTGTGAATTCTGCAATGACATTTGCAAAGTTTCGAGAGATATCTCTTGTAGAATCAGTGCTGCCTGATTTCTTGCGAGATATAACAGAGCACGTAAAGATAGGTTCTGCAATACCAAATAGTATAGTACGAATATCAAAAGAGCGAAGATACAACGATTACTTTGATTCATTGATGTTTGATATATCATCAAAGATTGTCTTTGGTTACAAACTCTCAGAGATTATATCCTCATACAAAATAAGTTCATGGAATGCAAGACTGGTATTTTTTGTTCTTGGAAAGATTGCAGACAGTGGAGGTGCAAGACCCCAGACCCTAGAATACATTACAAATTTTGTTACCAAAGTCAATCAAGCAAAAAAAGAGATGACATCGGGCATCAGAATTTTTGCTATTATGGCATATTCAAGTCCGTTGATGATGGTATGGATGACAAAGGCAATGGATGAGGTTATGGAACAATTAGGTCCAAGCTTTCAGGTGCTTGGTGGTTCAGGGCAAGTAACATTTCTTTCTGCAACGCCTGAATTTTTAGGAATCATAAACCTGCTCATTGCAATTAGTGCCATATGTATGGGAATGGTAATGTCCAAGGTTGCAAACTTTACAGTAAAAAATACCATGGGAGTCACAATTACAGCTGCAATAACTTTTGTCTCAATTTATTTTTCGTCATATCTTCCATCGATGGGTCCTTTGTTGGGAGGAAGCTAGATGAGCCTTGATCTGAGCAATTTATTAGATTCAACTTCTTATGAAGTGAATACATTGCAAGTTTTAGCTCATCCAGATGATTTTTTACCGATATATGATCGACTCCAAAGTCAACCCAAAATAAACAAGGCCATGTTAGAAGCTATAGACAACGTTAAACAACAATTACAAAGTTCTGATAAACCATTAGGGGCACATCATAAGAAAAAACCGATTCCACAATATTACAAAACACGCTATAATTTACAAGCCTTGTATCATTTTGATATGCCTGATTTTCATAGACTCGTGTATACTGTAAGACGTTCCCCCGTGGATGGAAAAATTGAGGTAATGTTTTTGGAGCTTTTAACACATGAACAATACAACAAACGATTTGACTATTTTAAGAAGAAATCACACTAATAAGTACAGGATCAAATAGTTATATACTAATTAGTACATAGTAAATGTATGCTTAGGACCAAAGGATTAGAAGGAAAAAGTTCTATTTTAAAAGATAATTCTGGAGATGAATTTCTAAAAATATTGATTGAAAGACAGACAGACAAACTCGATACTCTTGTAAAAAAACTTGCAGAAAAGAACAATCCCAGATTATTAAGTATAAAGAAAGTGGAGAATCTTTTCAAAAAAAACATCGAATTTAACTCACGAAGTCATTTGTTGCGCGAGTTGAAGGGAAGTATGAAAGCTTCTGTACTCAATACTATAATTGCTCACTTTGTATCAGAAAATAAGCTCGTTGTTAATGATGATCATTCTTTGACATGGATTGATACAGAAGGCAATGAAAAATTAAACAAAATATTTGAAAAAGCTGCACAACTCTAAACTTTTCCACATTTCAAAACTAATTTTTTTACTAAATACTCTATGTTTTTACTACTGATTTTTGCTATTGTAATTTTAACCTGTTTTCATTATTTCAAATCCACCCTGATTCGCCTAAGTGATATTGTATCATTAATGAACTAATTATGCATAACTCTCTGACAAAAGAAAATTCAATATTCAAAAAGTTTTTCAGAAATTTGCGCACAAACTTTTCACTCTTAAGTTTTGATTCAATCTAAATTGAATTAAAGCCTATAAGCAAATTTTGATTTTGGAAATGGTAATGACGACAAAAATAATCAAAACTGTATTGTTTGCTTCTTTGATTGTAGCTATGATCTTACCATTTAGCGGTATGAATCTGGCAAATGCACAACAAGCAGATCAAGACAAAATAACTGATATCCCAGAAGACCAACTGATTCAAAGACAAGGCGAAAATTGGAAAAAACAATATCAAAGTATCGAAGAGTTTGATATTGCACAAAATTCAATCGAGCAGTATGTAAATGCAGATTTGCCAAATAATGGATGGAATCAAGCAATGCAAAAAGCTAACATGCGATTGCATAACTTTGATTCACTAGTTGATAAAAAGGAGCTGCTTTAGATGTAGTATCACTTGTTGTTGCCAAACAAAAACTGATAGGAACATATGACGCATCAGAGCCAGTAAGAAAATTCCATGATTGGGTGTTAGCTAATAATCCAGCACCCGAATCTGTTGAAGGAATTGATAAGAAACTAGCAAATATTGTTGGTGACAAATACGAAAAATTAACTTCAAAAGTTGTAGATAACTTCAACAACATGGCAATGCATGGCAATGTTCCATCAGATCTATTTGACTCTGAAGTAGAATATTGGATAATGATCGCAAACCAGGCAGTATGCGAATATGATGAAAATTGTAATGTACAAGACCTCAGAAATGTCGTACTTGCAAAGCAAATCAGTGATGGTGCATCTTATCTCCCCTTGATAAGTGAAATGGTGGATTACTTTATCCAAGAAGCATTTGCATATACTGGACAATTCCATTATGCAACTGTTTATGGTGATCCCCTTGGAGGCTGTGATTATGGGACCTGTTTGATTTCAAAATCAAATAGTGGTACAGGTCAAATTACCACCTCAGTAAACTCTGGAAGTGGACATGGAATTGGAAAGTATTTGAAAGCATATGGCTCAGCATGTGGTACTAACAGCGCAGCAACAGATCAGGCTGATGTTACTGCCTATGTTGGCATTAATTCTTGGAACAAAAAAGTAACTAATTATCCAGGATGTGCTATTTCAAGTGCAACACATCAAGTTGCAAATAATCCTAGCGCAACTTGGTTGTGGACTGTAACAAACATATCCGATTCTTGGACATGATCCCTTTCTTTTTTTTGATAGTATGATTTTTTTCTAATGTGAAAAGTGACTTATTATGGGAGAAATCTATTTTGTAGGAATTTCTATCGTGATATTCTTCATAATCTTTAGTAACATATTGGTATCTGACTATTACAACTTTATTGTTCC
This sequence comes from archaeon, assembly GCA_024276695.1. GTDB lineage: Archaea > Thermoproteota > Nitrososphaeria > Nitrososphaerales > Nitrosopumilaceae > Nitrosopumilus. Next base: position 1,735 of record JAJRWR010000013.1, on the reverse strand, counting down.
ATTACAAAATGTGAATATAGATTATGAAACTATTCATTTTGATTACTTGCCAATAAATGCAATACCGATTGTTTTTATTGATAAAATTACATACATAGATGATCAAACAATTTTAACTTGGAGATAATATGAATCAGCAATGAACAAGAAAAATAAAATAATTTTAATAACAACTATTGCATCTGTTGTAATTTTAACTTCTATTGGTTTTCCCTCTGTGTATAATTACTATGTTTATACTATTCCAATAAAAAATGCAATTTTAGATATTAATGGACATTATGATTATTCGCCAATTAACGCAACAAAGCATATGATGTCTATTGAAAAGATTTCGCTTTTACCTGATAACTCCATAAATGTTCAGTTTGGAGAAAATGATTATGAATGGTCAAATGGCTACAAACCGTTCCCTGAATTTTCCTATTCTACAAATATCAAAGTTAATGATGTTTTTCTTATCATGTGCCATGATTATAAAAAAGAAAGCACTCTTGAATTTTTTCCTGATATAAAAGATGTCGATAAAACGGGAATAGATTTCTTACAATATTTGGGAATTATTACAGAAAATGGGAATCGAGAATACAAATTTTACCATGTATCTGCACGAACTCAAAATTACATGCCTTGTAACTTTCCTGAAGTTATAGATAATTCCTTCAATGTAGTTAAGATACAAGATAAATAATGACGATGATTTAATACAACAATCCATTGGGATTTGATTATGTTGATTCTAACAGATCCACCAAATTTGTTTTTACTTCTTTATCCAAGAATAATACTTGCCTAAAATTGCAAAGACATCATCAATCTTTTTTGCTTTGTTTCTGAGGCATTGCTCAATCAGATACATTCTTGTTTTAAGGTCTCCTAGCAGATTATCTATATTGAGCAGCTCAGTTGCCTGCTGCAGTCTATGACTCTTTTTTATCAACTCTTCAGGGGTACCAGTATCAAAACTATTTTTTTTGATATCATATCTGAATATCTCGCAAAGCTCCACTCTGCCTTCATGTCTTGGAATTACTTCACTAATGCTTGCCACCCTTCTGACTATCTGCTTTTTGTCGTTTCTCATTCTGGTGATGTGCAAGACAAACCACAATAACATCTGCTGGCTTGCCCTGATGTTTATTGGCTCTGCAGAAAGTCTGCTTAATGCCGACTCGACTCCTGATGCATGAAAAGAAGTAAGACCTCCATGTCCAGTGGCTGCACTCTGAAACAATGCAAAGGCCTCTTCTCCTCTTATCTCACCTACAATCTCAAAGTCAGGTCTCATCCTCAGTGAGGCCTTTATCAGATCCATGATTGTGATATCATAGTTGTTGTTAGCAGAATCTGAAATCATTGAGCTGGTTCTTGTAAAGAGTCGCTCCCACCTATAGTGGGGAATCTGGAGCTCCGGTGTTTCCTCAATTGTAACAATCTTCCATCTTGGATTTGTAAGACACATCAGAGAATTGATTGTAGTTGTCTTGCCAGAACCCGTCTCCCCAATTATCAAACCAAATGCCTTTGCATCAAATAAGATCCAAAGATATGCTGCCATGAGCTTACTCATTGCACCAAGCTCAAGAAGATGCGTGATGGTGTATGGCTGTCTTGTAAACTTGCGGATATCAATGGTGGGACCTGGCAGTGAGACCTCTCTTTCGTATGTGACTGTAATTCTATCCCCCTGTGTAGTCATCGCATTCATTACAGGAGCTGCTGCAGTAACTGTATG
>JAJRWR010000012.1 GCA_024276695.1 archaeon | reverse complement strand
AGCAGAAGGACAACAAGGAGCAGAAGGACAACAAGGAGCAGAAGGACAACAAGGAGCAGAAGGACAACAAGGAGCAGAAGGACAACAAGGAGCAGAAGGACAACAAGGAGCAGAAGGACAACAAGGAGCAGAAGGAAAACAAGGAGCAGAAGGACAACAAGGAGCAGAAGGACAACAAGGAGCAGAAGGACAACAAGGAGCAGAAGGACAACAAGGAGCAGAAGAAACTTCTGAATCATCTCAAACAGATGAAACAAAAACCAACTGAGATTCCAATTCAATCATTTATACTATAATTATGATTAAGGTATGATTCATGAGTGCAAAACGAGATTATTATGAGGTTTTAGGTGTCACAAAAACATCTTCACCAGATGAAATCAAACAACAGTATAGAAAATTAGCACTAAAATTTCACCCTGATCGTAACCAATCTGCAGAAGCAGGAGAACATTTCAAAGAAATTTCTGAAGCATATGCAGTACTCTCAGATCCTGAAAAAAAGCAAGTCTATGATCAACATGGACATGCAGGTGTTGATGGTAGATATTCAACTGAAGATATTTTTCAAGGAGCACAAGGTGGAGGATTTGATTCTATTTTTGAATCTATTTTTGGTCGTGGTGGAGGTGGAGGATTTGGATTTAACCAACAAAGAGGTTCTGATATTCTATACCAAACCTCAGTAACTTTAGAAGACGTTCTTCATGGTAAAAAAGTAGAAATTAATTTACAAAAACAGATTAAATGTAATATTTGTAATGGTTCTGGTGCTAAACCCGGTACCAATAAGAAAATCTGTGGAACATGTAATGGTCAAGGACAAGTTAGACAAACTCGTAATATGGGATTTGCATCATTTGTAACTGCTGCACCATGTTCTGTTTGCAGAGGTCAAGGATCCACAATTGAAACTCCTTGCAAAGAATGCAAAGGACAGGGAAAGAAAAAAGGATCAAAAACAATTACATTTGATATTCCCCCTGGAATTGATTCAGGTGATTATACAGTTCCTGATGAAGGAAATGAGATTCCTGATGGGATTAACGGTGATCTAATAGTTAGAGTAAAAGTTCAACCACATTCTAAATTCCATAGAGACGGAAAAGATATTTTCTATGATCATGATATTTCTATGATTGATGCTGCATTAGGATGTGAAATAATTGTTCCAACTTTGGAGGGAACAGAAAAAATTAAAGTCAATCCTGGCAGTCAACCAAATACCATAATCAAACTAAAAGGAAAGGGAGTTACGCACATCAACTATAGAGGAAAAGGAGACCAATTTGTCAGAATTGTGGTTAATGTACCTAAAAAACTCAATAAACATCAAAAAAATCTTTTAGATGAATTTAGAAAATCAAGTGACTAAAATGAAAATTGCATTAGATGTTGATGGTGTACTTGCAGATGTAATAATATCATGGCTGAATTACAGTAATTCTATCAGACCAAAAATAACTAAACATCAAATTACCAATTGGGAATTTTGGAAAGATTTTCACATAGATCCTTTTGATTTTTATGCTGAGCTTAGCTTTTGCTGGAAAAATTGGATGTCTATACCTGCAACAGAAACAAATCTATCATCAATAACAAAATCTCTTTCTAATATTGGTCAAGTTGATATTGTTACTGCTAGAGAGCGTTCTACTGATTTTTTCGTAAAATCATGGTTAGATCATTATAACATATCATATGATAATTATGTCTCAGTAATTGATGGACCCATGAAATCAGATTTAGATTATGATGTATTTATTGACGATTCTCCTCTTAATGCAAAAAAATTCCTCAAAAACAACAAAAAAGTAATTTTATATTCACAACCTTGGAATTATCATGTTTCTGAAAATCAAATTCATAGAGTTTCAAATCTTTCTGAAGCAGTTGAAAAAATTAAACAGATTTAATTTTTTTCAAATTTTCGAATATTAATTCGATGACCACTTCTAACATGTGTAGAATATAATGTATTTACTAATTCATCAATTTTATCATCATCAAAGAATTTGGTATTGTATCGTCCTAGCACTTTTTTGCAATTTGAACAATATATCTCTCTAAATTCCATTTTATCACTTGATTAATTCTGTATAGTTGTTTTCAAGTATAATAAAGAAACTTATTCTAGATTTCAAATTTTTTCAATGCGGGAGTCACCCAGCCTGGTCAACGGTATAAGGTTCAGATCCTTATCTTCTAGGAGTTCGTGGGTTCAAATCCCACCTCTCGCACCTGTTTATTTCAAATTTTCTATTTTCTTTTTGATACTTTTTAAAAGAAGATTGTTAATTGTTTCACCAGAAGCTTTACCTCTCAATTCTTTCATGATAATTCCCATTAATGGTCCAATCGCTCTTTCTTTTTGGTTTTTAATAATTCCTTCATTTTTCTCTACAACATCTTCAATAATTCTTTCTAGATCCTCTTCATTGACAGATTGAATCGAAGCATTTTTTATTGCTTCTTCTGTACTGTTTGATTTTCCAGACATTATACTTTCAAATATAATTTCAATTGATTCTTTAGTAATTTTACCATCTTCTAACAAACTAAACAATTTGAAAATTTCATCATTTTTCAATAAATCCAAATTTAATCCACTTCTTTCTAAATTTGTAATTGTTGAACAAAGAATTGATGCAACAAATGTAGGATTAGTTTCAATTTTTTCAACAATTTTTTCAAATAATCCAATATAACGTGAATCAAAAATTTGTTCAGCTAATTGTGGATTAATTCTGTATTTTGTTTCTAATTCTTTGATAGAATTATCCCAAGATTTTGGAATATTATTCTGTGCTTCTAATAATTCTTCTTTTGTAATCATTATTGGAGGGATATCTGTTTCTGGATACATTCTTGCAGCTCCTGGTCTTGGTCTTAGAAATTTTGTTTCACCTGATTGAGTAGCTAATCTGGTATCTATTGGTATTCCATGATTTTTGATATACTTGATTCTTAAAACAATTTGATCAATTATAGTGAGAATTTTTTTCTCAGGAGATGCTAAAATCAAAAAAGCGTCATTTTCCCTGATTTCCAAAAACTTTTTTAATTTTTCTAAATCTGTTTCTTCTACTCCGTAATTGGGTAATTCATCTGAATGAAAAACTCCTCCGATTCCAAAAAATCTTACTAATTCTGCAACTTCTTTACCTAATCTTATGCCATTATAGGGTGAATATCCAAAAATTCCAGCCATATTTCTAAATGTAATTGCTATAATTTTCTGATTTTCCTTCAAGGCAGATTGAATAATTTTTGACTTACACTCTGAAAATAATTCTGTAATATTTTTACTATCTTTCTTGTCATAAATCCAATTTTTTTCTTGGATTTTCTTTGAAATTTTTAATAAACCATGTTGTCTTTTTGCTTCATATTCTACAACCTTTTCTAATTGATCTAATTGTTGTACACCTTTTACTTCAATTACAACTCCACCTCCGTCTTTAATTGATACATTAACATCTTGTCTTATTGAGCCTAATCCTCTTTTTACTTTCTTTGTACTCCTCAAAATTCTTCCTAATGACAGTGCAATTTTTTTAATCTCTGTTAATTCAACTTCAAAAGGTTTTGTTGCAATTTCAACTAAAGGAATTCCTAAACGTTCTAAACCAAATTTTCTTACAGAACCCTCATCTCCCAAATTTCTGGCAGCATCTTCTTCCAAACAAATTGATTGAACTCCTATCTTCATTTCTCCTGCATAAAAAAATCCTCCCTGGGAAATTAACATAGTACGTTGAAATCCAGTCGTATTAGAGCCATCAATTACTGTTTTTCTCATTGGATAAATTTCACTAAAAATATTTGATTTTAAAGCTGAAGAAATAACCAATGAGATTTTCCTTGCATCTTCATCTAATTCATGTGGCGGTTCTTCATCTTGTTCAACTAAACAACTACTTTCATCATTTGCATAATACATTATTGTTTTTGATTTTGTACTTTCAAATAATGCTGCAGGATCAAATTCACCTAATTCACTTTTAGATGCACGTAATTTTCTTTGAAATTTAATTGAATACTCATCAGTTTCTATTGGATTGCAGTTACAAAATAATTTCTTATCTGTTGCTAACTGTTGATGAATTTCTAATCCAACTTTGACGCCTACATTTTTTATTAAAAATTTTTCCATATTGATACCTAGTTATATTGAAAATTCCGATGCAATTCTATTTAGCATAATTTCTTTAATTTCTTCACGATTTTCAGTGTTTCCTGTAGCCCACATTGCCTTCACCAAGGCAATTTCAGGTATCATGTTTTCTAGAGGAATAATTCCTAGATCAAGAAGATCTCTACCACTTTCATAAACTGTCATTCTTACTCTACCATCTATACACTGTGAAGTCATTCCCATAAAGACGCCTTTTTCGTTTGCCATTTCCACCATTGGATACATATTTTCTCCGATATGACCTAACCCAGTACCTTCAAAAATTATTGCTTTATAGTTAGAATCTATGATGTTTTTTAACAAAGATGGTTCGTATCCTGGGTGATACTTTACTAGTGCAACTTTTTCATTTATCTTTATTTTAGGAGTATATTCATTTATTGTAAAAAAATCATTTTTCATATTTTTATGAATTTTGTCATTTACAATTAAAAATGCAGGATCATTTCCTACCGTTTGAAATGCTCCTCTTTTACTAGTATGATTTTTTCTTACCCTTGTTCCAATATGACAAGCAATTGTTTCATCATTTTCATCTTGATGCATTGTTATGTAGATTCCATTTGTTTTACAATCTGTAAGGAATTTTACAGCTCCGATAAGATTCAGCGCAGCATCTGAAGATGCACGATCTGATGATCTTTGTGAACCAACTAATACTATTGGAATTGGAAATCCTGCCAATGAAAAAGAAAGATAGGATGATGTGTAATGCATAGTATCTGTTCCATGGGCAATAATAATTCCAGCATAATCTGAATTAGAATATTCGTTTACTGTTTCAGCAATTTTTAACCAATGTTCAGGCATAATATTTTCAGAATATTTTGAAAACAATACCTTAGTGTCTATATTTGCAATTTTTGCAAGCTCAGGAACAGACGAATTCAATTCTTCAGCAGTTAATACTGGCGTAACTGCTCCAGTCCTGTAATCAATTTTACTTGCAATTGTGCCTCCAGTTGACAATAATAGAATATTTGGCAACTTTTCGTTTTTCTCAATTTTTTCTAAAGTTTCGTTTTTCTCAATCTTCTCAATTTTAGATATTTCTAAACCAATATTGTATCCACTCTTTAATTTCAGAACAATATATTTGTCGTCACTATGTTCGTATCTGGGCATCACAATTCCTGAATAAGTGATGTCTGATAGAATTTTTACAGAATCTCCAATTGAAATTTTGTTTGTTTTGAGAAATTCTAAGGATTTTCCTTTATATCCAGTATATTCTGACATTTATGAGAATTAGATTTGTTATTTTATTAAAACTACCTGTAATAGGAAGCTACTAATTTTTCGCCTAACTTGAGGTCTTTTTGTTCTCTTACTTTCTTCACTGCTTCTTCAAAGTGTTTCATAGTTACTTTGGCATCAACATCATTTTTCTCAATATCCTTTACATCTGGATTTTTATCTAAGAACTCATGAATAACTAGAGACACTGCAGTATTTGCAATAGATGCTGTATCTGCACCACTAAGTCCATCAGTTAGTTCTGATAGTTTATCAAAATTGATATGATTAGGATCACTCTCATCACTAATGGTTGGAATCTTTTCAGCATTAATTTTCAATATACTCTTTCTACTTTCCTTATCTGGAAGTGGAATCTGAATAATTTTATCAAATCTTCCTGGTCTTAACAATGCAGGATCAATCATGTCTGCTCTATTTGTTGCAGCTAATACTATAACACCATGCATATTTTCCATACCATCCAACTCTGTTAGTAATTGACTGACAACTCTTTCTGTAACTGCTGTTTCTCCACCAGCTCCTCTAATTGGAGCAATGGAATCAATTTCATCAAAGAATACAACACATGGTGTAGATTGACGTGCACGTTTGAAAATCTCTCTTATTCCTCTTTCTGATTCACCTACCCATTTTGATAAGAGTTCAGGGCCTCTAACTGAAACAAAGTTTGCTTCACTTTGAGTTGCAACTGCTTTTGCAAGTAGAGTTTTACCAGTTCCACTTGGACCGTGAAGCAAGATTCCTCTTGGCATGTTATGTCCTAGTTTATCATAAAGACCAGGATATTTCATTGGCCACTCTACTGCTTCTTGTAATTCTCGTTTAACATCATCTAATCCACCAACATCATCCCATTTCACATCTGGATTTTCAATGAAAACTTCTCGCATTCCTGATGGTGTTACTTCAATCAAGGCTTTCTGGAAATCCTCATGATTTACAATTAGTTTATCCAAAGTCTCTGGGGGGAGTTTTTCTTCCTCTAAATTCAAAACAGGTAATAACCGTCTCAAGCATTTCATTGCAGCTTCTTTACAGAGATATTCTAAATCTGCACCAACATATCCATGACTAACTGCTGATATTTTTTTCATGTCAACATCCTCTGATAATGGCATGTTTCTACTATGAATTGCAAGAATGTCACTTCTTCCTTTTTTATCTGGAACTTTAATCTCAATTTCTCTATCGAATCTTCCAGGTCTTCTTAGTGCTGGATCAATCGCGTTTGGTCTATTTGTTGCAGAAATTACAATTACTTTACCTCTTGCTTCCAATCCATCCATTAATGATAACATTTGAGAAACAACTCTTCGTTCAACTTCTCCAGTAACTTCTTCTCTTTTTGGAGCAATAGAGTCAATTTCATCAACAAATATAATTGATGGAGCTTTTTCTCTTGCTTCCTTGAAAATTTCTCTTAACCTTGCTTCACTTTCACCATAAAATTTACTCATAATTTCTGGACCTGAAATACTGATGAAATGTGCATTACTTTCATTTGCAACTGCTTTTGCAAGTAATGTTTTACCAGTTCCAGGTGGACCATACAACAATACACCTTTTGGTGCTTCAATTCCTAATTTTTCAAAAATTTCTGGATGTCTTAATGGAAGCTCAATCATCTCTCTGACTTTTTTGATCTCATTTGAAATTCCACCAATGTCTTCATAGGTTACTTGTGGAACCCCGCGTAATGTTTCTCCTTTTTCTGCAATATGGAAAATAGTTTTTTGAGTTACCAATACAGCATCAGCTGCTGGATTTACTCCTATAACTTGAAAAGTTAAACGTCCACCAAAGTATGGAACCATTACATTATCACCTTTAATCAAAGGAACGCTTTCTAAAGCATCTGCAAGATATCTTTCATCAATTGGTGGAATTGCTTCTAGTGGGGCAACTACTACTTTTTCTGCAGCTACTGCTTTAATTTTTCTAACAGAAATCGTATCGCCAATTGCTATTCCTGAATTATTTCGTCCCAGTCCATCAATTCTGATAATTCCTTTCCCTTCATCTGAGGGATAAAGTGGAAGACATTTTGCTACTGTTCTTCTTTTACCTTTAATTTCAATTACATCGCCAGTAGATGCATTTAATGTATCCATAGAATCATAGTCGATTCTTGCTACTCCTCTTCCAACATCTCTTGTATATGCTTCAAGAACTTTGAGGGAAAGAGCATTCTGACTCATACTCATTGGCTTCAATTCTAATTTTTATACCTTTGTGGTAATTTCCATAACTTACAATGTGAATACCACAAGCTTAAAATTCTCTTTACGTAGGAAACGATCAACTTGGGTAAAAGACCGTTAGTACGAAGACGAGGCCGAGGAGGCAATCAGTTTAGATCTACTGCTACTGGTAAAGTAGGATCAAAAGCCAATTATCCACGTTTTCCATTAGCAGAGCAACATACAGGTGAAATTATCGATCTTGTTCATGAGCGTGGCAGAGAAGCTCCGTTATCCAAAATTAGATTTGAAGATGGGTCTGTTTCATTTGTACCTGCAGTTCTAGGAACTACGGTAGGTTCTACTTTACAATTTGGATTAAAATCAACAATTGAAAAAGGAAATATCATTAGTGTTCAAAATATCCCTGACGGTACAATCGTATGTAATATTGAAAAGCACTTTGGAGATGGCGGTGCCATTGTAAAGTCAGCAGGTACTGACGCAACTATATTTTCTCATGGTGATGATGGTGTTACTGTTAAACTACCCTCTGGAAAATTTGCTACTCTTAATCCTAAAAACAGAGCCATGATTGGAACTCTTGCTGGCGGTGGTGCTAGTGAAAGACATTTTATGAGTGCAGGTAACAAATGGCGTAGTTTTAAAGCTAAAGGAAAGAAATATCCAATTGTCAGAGGTGTTGCTCAAGCAGCATATGTACACCCACATGGTGGTGGTCGTCATCAACACGTTGGACAAAGTTCCACAGTCTCAAGAGATGCTCCTCCCGGTGCAAAAGTAGGTAGCATTGCTGCAAGAAAGACTGGTAGAGCTAGAATTAAAGAAAGAAAGTAGTTTTTCTTTTAACCTAAAATTGATTAATAGCTCAATGAAATATTGTTGTAGTGTCAGATTATCGTATTAGACTTTTTATAACTGGAAAAGTACAGGGTGTTTTTTTTCGCCAATCTCTAAAAGTCATGGCAAAGAAAAATGATATTTTTGGTTGGGTAAAAAATCTCAAAGATGGTAGAGTTGAAGCTGTTCTAGAAGGAAATGAAGAAAATGTAAGTAGACTCGTTGAATGGGCTCATGGAGGTCCTGCCAATGCAAGAGTTGAAGATGTAGAGATACGAAATGAAAAATTTACTGCAGAATTTTCTAAATTTGATGTATTATACTAGTGAATTCCTTCAAATGCATCTTTTATGACTTGAGTATATTCTGAAATTTCTTGATCTTTTTCAATCTGAATAATTTGTATTGGATCTTTTCTACTTTTCTGAATTTTTATAATGACTCCACCTCTTTTAGGTTCAACATCTGCAAACCATCTGAATGTCATTGATTTACAAAAAACCACTCTGTGCATTCTAATATCTTCAATTACTATCTCATAATGAGAAACAAAATTCTCTAATTGAATCAAATAATGGTAGCACTGGACTTGGAATTTGCTTCTTAAAGTCATCATAATTTCTTTTATTTCCAGATGAGATGATTTTTTCCACAAGTTTGAAAATTTGATTTTAATTATAAAGGTAGTAGATCTGCTGGTTCCAGTCTAGACGAATAGCCCCATTTCAAGGCGTACAAGATCCGCCACGTTGACGAGGAAGCGTGGATGCTCCACCTTAGGATTGCTCCCTCCCGGACCTCATCCCTTTCGATGGTTCGGTCTTAGAAGTTATCCCTTCGGATATTTCTAGTCCTGCAACCACCCGCCTCGGCGTGATTTCATTTCCGCACACCAAGCGGGAATTACCCTTCTAGAGATTTACCCAACAGTTGCTGATCTCTGCATATAGCCGGTTTCAGAATAGGGCACGGCTGGCACCCTGATCCTACCTACTACCAATTTTGCTAAGAAAGTATGTTATATTTGCATAGCGAGGATCATCCTATTATGCTAAGCATAAATCAGTATATGTTTTTAAAATTCATGAATGTATTCTTTAATGATTTATCTGAGTTTATATCAAAATAATTTTTAGATCTGTAATATTTTGATCTAACTTTTTTTTGATTGCCATCTATTTTTTTCATACTGAATATTATGTGATTTAATAGTTGATATTGTATATAGTAAAGATCACATATTTTTCAATCATAGGTCTTTTTAAGAAAATTAACATATCAAAAATAGGTAATGTCAAAAATTAGAAATTACAAGTTTAGACTGTACCCAACTGATTCTCAAGAGTACAAACTTCAAAACAACTTGGCTGTATGTCGTTGGGTTTACAATCGATTTGTAGATTTTGCTAAACATGGGTTTGTATCACGAAACGATTGCAATTATTACCTTACTGAATTAAAACAACAAGAATCGTGGCTGTATTCATACCATTCAAAAATGCTACAGATGATTTCAACCCAAATAGATGGTGCACAAAAAGCATTAATTAAATTAAATAAGAAAGGACACAAAACAGGAGATCTAAAATTTTGTAAGTACCATGACTTTAGAACTTTCACCTATAACCAAACAGGATTTAAGATAGAAGAACATGGAGACAAAAAACTACTCTATCTCTCAAAGATTGGGTTTCTCGAGATTAGAATGCATAGAGAAATCCCATCTAATGCAAACATTAAACAAATCATAGTGACAAAATCAAAATCTCAGAAATGGCATGTATGTGTAACATGTGACATTAATGAACCAATACTAAACATTCCAAAGATTAGTTTCAAAAAAACAGTTGGAATTGATGTTGGAATCAAAAATTTT